>JBFXDF010000317.1:0-4039 GCA_050181375.1 Alphaproteobacteria bacterium | reverse complement strand
GCGCGCAATCGGCGCAGGAACGCGGCGGCGCTCGTGCCCTCGCGCAGATGCCCGGCCGCGAGGTGCAGTGCCAGCGGCAGAAAGCCGAGCGCGGCCACGAGGTCGGGCCAGTCTTCCTGTCCCGACGCATCGGAGCCGAGTTCTTTCGCGAGTTGCTGGATCGCGGACCCAGTATCGAACAATTCGAGTGGGACCTGTCCCCATCCCGCGCCGCTACCAAGAGGACGGAAGCGCGCGCTGATCACAACCACGCATCCGGGCAGGCTGTCGGCCAGCGCAGCGACAATGCGGCCGGCTTCCGGCGTATCCGCGTTTTCGATATGAACGAGGCTCGGCACCGCCAGCAGCCGGGTCCGCAGCGCGTCGACGTCGCCGACCGGCAGCTTAAACCGGTCGGTCAATTGCGCGATCAGTTCGGTCGCCGCGACGAGCTTCTCGGGATCGAGCGACAGCCGCAGATAACCGCCCGGAAACTTCTGCTGATGGTCCCAATAGAATCGATCGACGAGATACGACTTGCCGACCCCGGCCATCCCCGAAACCACCACCGGCCGCGGCGTGCCGGCGCTCGGAAACAGCAGCGCTTCAAGCCGCTCAAGGTCCTCCTTCCGTCCGACAAACAGATCGGCCGCCCGCGGATGCGGCTCCGAGACCGGCGGCGGCTCCGCTTGGTCGGGAGGTGCGGCGGTGCCGAATGCCTTCCGGTCGCGGACCGGGAGCACCCGGATATCCCCTAACCGCGGGGCCGGCGTATCGTGCTGCCCGGTTAACAGCCGGTAAAGCTGCTCGTAGCCTTCCTCCGTTTCGACCCGGTATCGCCCGAGACCTTTCAATTCGCCGGGTATATGCGCCTCAGTGGCTCCGTCGAACATTATAGGTACGAATTTGCGGGTCTCCGATCCGTCCTCGTAGAAATAATTACGGATCAGGTTCGCCTCGGAGCGCACCCCATAGCCGCGCCCCGGCTCCTCCTCCCCGTCCCAGCGCCGCCGGTAAATCTCGGTGCAGACGATCAGGACACGATCGGCTCTGCGGATTTCGCGCGCACAATGAGCGTTCCAGCCCTCGGGCGGAAATTGCTCGTACCGGTCGATCTCCGCCTTAACGCCCTCCGTGCGCAGCCGGTCGGCAAAGGCCAGCACCTTGTCGCGGTGCGCAGGGCTATCGTGGCTGTAGCTGATGAAAACGACAGGTGCTTCGGCCGGCATCGCTCGGTTGTCCCGGCAATCTCATTGGCGATCATTCTACACGCGCCTTTGTCGCGTAGCGAGAGAACCCGCCGGCGCCGCACTCCGCCATAATCTCGTCGCGATGCCGGCGTATAGTCCGCTCCGGTCTTGGAGAGCGGCGGGATTTCCGCCCCCGGCGCGTTTTCGCTGTTTCTTCCCTGTTCGGGGCATTTTGTTCCCTGTTCCGGCGCCGGCCATTCCCTGTTCGGCGACGGGAATTCGCTCCAGGGACCCAGGATTTCCGCCGCCGTCGCGTAGCGTGGGTGAAAAATTCCCTGCTGGCAGCGAATATCAGGGAATTGGCGGCTCCGGTACCGGGTGGACTCCCGGAGTTGCTTGACACTCCCCCCGCGCCTAGATAGGACGTGGCACCGCGATCGACGGTCGCGGGGGCGTAGCTCAGTTGGTTAGAGCGCCGGCCTGTCACGCCGGAGGTCGCGGGTTCGAGCCCCGTCGCTCCCGCCAGTCGGGTCCCCGCAGGACAGCCTAGCGACAGCACCGACACGGCCGGAGGGTCGCCGCGATCGCCGGCGGGGTTGGCGCCGCCGCAACCGTCGCACATCGCCGCCATGCTACCGGGAACGATATGGAGAGCCTGCTCGCCGAGTATTTCCCGATCCTGGTGTTCCTCGTCATCGCCGCCGGGCTGGCGGTGGCGATGGTCGTCGCGTCCTATGTCCTGGCGCGGCAGGAACCCGATTCGGAGAAGCTGTCGCCCTACGAAAGCGGCTTCGAGCCGTTCCAGAATTCGCGCGTGCGCTTCGACGTGCGCTATTATCTGGTGGCGATCCTCTTCATCATCTTCGATCTCGAGGTCGCGTTTCTGTTTCCCTGGGCCGTCGCGCTCGGCGATATCGGGGTCTACGGCTTCTGGTCGATGATCGTCTTTCTCGGCGTCTTGACGGTCGGATTTATCTACGAATGGACGAAAGGGGCGCTCGAATGGGAGTGAGCGACACCGAGCTCCGCCCGGCGCCGCAGGTCGGTCCGGTCCCGCCGGGACCCGAGCAGGACCTGCTGCTGCGCGCCGCCACCGAGGAAATCCAGGACCGCGGCTTCATCCTCTCGACGGTCGACGCGCTGGTCGGCTGGGCGCGCAGCGGCTCGCTGTGGCCGATGACTTTCGGGCTGGCCTGCTGCGCCGTCGAGATGATGCATACCGGCGCGAGCCGCTACGATCTCGACCGCTTTGGCGTCGTGTTCCGGCCGAGCCCGCGCCAGTCCGACGTGATGATCGTCGCCGGCACGCTGTGCAACAAGATGGCGCCCGCGCTGCGCAAGGTCTACGACCAGATGGCCGAGCCGCGTTGGGTCATCTCGATGGGTTCGTGCGCCAATGGCGGCGGCTATTACCATTATTCCTATTCGGTGGTGCGCGGCTGCGACCGCATCGTGCCGGTCGACATTTACGTGCCGGGCTGTCCGCCGACCGCCGAGGCGCTGCTCTACGGCATTCTGCTGTTGCAGAAAAAGATCAAGCGTCAGCGCCGGTTTATGCGCCTATGAGCGACCGTCCCGACACGCTGACGACGCTCGCCGAACACGTCGCGGCCTCGCTGCCCGGCGCCGTCACCGCGACCGAAATCCGCTACGGCGAATTGTGCGCCGCGATCGAGCGCGACGAACTGCTGCGCGTCCTGCAATTCCTGCGCGACGACGCGAAATGCCGCTTCACGCTGCTGTGCGACATTTGCGGCGTCGATTACCCGGACCGCGACCCGCGCTTCGACATCGTCTACAACCTGCTGAGCGTGCATCTCAATCAGCGCATCCGGCTCAAGCTCGCGACCGACGACGCCCACCCGGTCGCCTCGGCGACCGGGCTGTTCAGCTCGGCCGGCTGGTGGGAGCGCGAGACCTGGGATCTGTTCGGCATCTTCTTCACCGACCACCCCGATCTGCGCCGCATCCTGACCGATTACGGGTTCGAGGGTCATCCTCTGCGCAAGGATTTCCCGCTGACCGGCTATGTCGAGGTGAAATACGACGACGAGCAGAAGCGGGTCGTCTACGAGAAGGTACGGCTGAAACAGGAATTCCGCTACTTCGATTTTCTGTCGCCCTGGGAGGGCATGAGCCAGATATTGCCCGGCGACGAGAAGGCCGGTCCCGCACCGGGAGATCTCTCGCCGGGCGCGCCGCAGGGAACGGGCTCGTGAGCGACGGCACGGCGCTGCCACCGCCGGCCGGCGATGCCGGCGCCGACCTCGCGCCCGACCTCGCCGGACCGGCGCGGATCCGCAGCTACTCGCTGAATTTCGGCCCGCAGCATCCGGCCGCGCACGGCGTCATGCGGCTTGTCCTCGAAATGGACGGCGAGACCATCGACCGCGCCGACCCGCATATCGGGTTTCTGCACCGCGGCACCGAAAAGCTGATCGAGTACAAGACCTACCTCCAGGCGATCCCGTATTTCGACCGGCTCGATTACGTCTCGCCGATGTGCCAGGAGCACGCCTTCGCGCTGGCGGTCGAAAAACTGATGGGGATCACGCCGCCGCCGCGCGCCCAGTACATCCGCGTGCTGTTCGCCGAGATCACCCGCATCCTCAACCATCTGCTCAATATCTGCGCGTTCGGCCTCGATGTCGGCGCGCTGACGCCGTTTCTGTGGGGGTTCGAGGAACGCGAGCGGCTGATGGAGTTCTACGAGCGCGCCTCGGGTGCGCGGCTGCATGCGAATTATTTCCGTCCCGGCGGCATCCACATGGATATTCCGGTCGGACTGGCCGACGACGTCGCGGCGTTCTGCGACACGTTCCCGAAGACGCTCGACGACATCGAGACGATCCTGACCGAGAACCGCATCT
>JBFXDF010000316.1:0-4071 GCA_050181375.1 Alphaproteobacteria bacterium | reverse complement strand
GCAGCCGAGCCGCTTCGCGATTTCGGCCGAGCCGCGCGCCACCGAGCGGAGCAGCAGGCCGCGTACCGTCCGCGGCGCAAGATCGCGCAGCACCGCAACGGCGTTTGGCAGAAAGCTCGACACGAATAGGGGTGGCCTCGGACCAAGCCGGCGCAGGGCGACGGCGACAGCGGCGGCGGTGGCATATTCGCGGCCGGGATCGGCCTTCATTTCGATATTGACCCCGAGATCGAGTTCGACCGCGAGCGCCATGGCTTCATTCAGGGTCGGCACCGGTTCGCCAGCGAATACCGGACCAAACCAGGAGCCCGCGTCGCTCTGCCGGATTGTCGAGAGGCTTTGGCTCGCCACTGGTCCGGTGCGATCGGTCGTGCGATCAAGACGGGCATCGTGGCACAAAACCAGCGTGCCGTCGGCAGTCAGCCGCACATCGAATTCGACCCAGGCGCAGCCGAGCGCCTTTGCGCGGCGCAGCCCCGCCAACGTGTTTTCCGGCGCCCGCGCCGCCGCGCCGCGATGCCCGATGACCGGTGGAAGTCTGATCGTCAAGGCCGGCGCGGCGGAACCTGGACCTGATGGGTTCACGAGGCGAGATCCAATGGCCGAAGCTTCCGGACCACCGCGATCCACGAGTTAAGGGGCCGCGGCGTTGCGGCGTGCTTCCGGAGCGATCACACGGCCGCCGGTTCCCGCGCCTGTTCGTTCGCGCGACGGGCGGGGCCGAGATCCTCGCCAGTCTGCTGATCGACCTGCCGCATGCTTAGCTTGACCTTGCCGCGGTCGTCGAAGCCGAGCACCTTGACCTTGACCTGGTCGCCGAGCTTGACGACATCCGACACCTTACCGACGCGCTGCTGCGCCAATTCGCTGATGTGGACGAGGCCGTCGCGCGATCCGAGGAAGTTCACAAAGGCGCCGAAATCGACGACCTTGACCACCTTGCCCGGGTAGATCACGCCGATCTCGGGTTCGGCGATGATGCCGCGGATCCAATCGATCGCCGCTTTCGCCGCGTTGCCGTCCACTGCGGCCACCTTGATGGTGCCGTCGTCATCGATATCGACCTTGGCGCCGGTCGTCTCGACAATCTCGCGAATGACCTTGCCGCCGGAGCCGATCACCTCGCGGATCTTCTCGCGCGGGATCGAGAATGTCGTGATGCGCGGCGCATTTTCGCTGACCTCATCGCGCGCCCCGTTCAGTGCCTTGGCCATTTCGCCGAGAATGTGGCGGCGTCCGTCGCTGGCCTGATCGAGCGCAACACGCATGATCTCCTCGGTGATCGAGGTGATCTTGATGTCCATCTGCAGCGCCGTGACGCCGCGCTCGGTGCCCGCGACCTTGAAGTCCATATCGCCGAGATGATCCTCGTCGCCGAGGATGTCGGTGAGCACGGCGAACCGGTCCTGCTCCTTGATCAAGCCCATCGCGATGCCGGCAACCGGGCGCGGCAGCGGCACGCCCGCATCCATTAAGGCGAGCGATGCGCCGCACACCGAAGCCATCGACGACGAGCCGTTCGACTCGGTAATCTCGGAGACGACGCGAATCGTGTACGGGAAACTGTCCTTCGGCGGCAACAAGGGGCGCACCGCCCGCCACGCGAGCTTGCCGTGCCCGATCTCGCGCCGTCCCGGCGAACCCATGCGCCCCGCCTCGCCAGTGGAATAGGGTGGGAAGTTATAGTGCAGCATGAAGTTTTCGCGGTATTCGCCTTCGAGCGCGTCGATAACCTGCTCGTCCTGACCGGTGCCGAGCGTCGCGACAACCAGAGCCTGCGTCTCGCCCCGCGTGAACAGCACCGACCCGTGCGCCCGCGGCAGGATACCGACCTGACAATCGATCGGCCGCACCGTCCTGGTGTCGCGGCCGTCGATCCTGGTGCCGTCGCGCAGAATCGCGCCGCGCACGATCTCCTTTTCGATGTCCTTGAACAGCTTCAGCGCGAGTGCCCGCTCTTCGTCGTTCTCGAACAGAGCGGCCGCGCTTTGCCGGGCGGCCTCGAGGCGATCACTGCGCTCCTGTTTGCCGCGTTCGTGGTAAGCCGCATCGATCCGCGGCCCGATTTCCTCGCGCAGCCGGGCGGCAATCGCGTCCTTGTTCGCCGGGGGCGCCGGGAGGTTCCATGGGTCACGCGCGCAGGTCTCGGCCAGATCGACGATTGCCTCGATGATCGGCTGGAAGCTTTTGTGCCCGAACATGACCGCACCGAGCATGACGTCCTCGGAGAGCTCCTTGGCTTCCGATTCGACCATCAGCACACCCTCTCCGGTGCCGGCGACGACCAGGTCGAGCTGTGAGCGCGGCATCTGGTCGAGGGTCGGGTTCAGCACGTACTCGCCGTTGATGTAGCCGACGCGGCAACCGCCGATCGGTCCCATGAACGGGATGCCGGAGAGCGTCAGCGCCGCCGATGCGCCGATCATCGATACGATGTCCGGGTCGTTCTCGAGGTCGTGGCTGAGTACCGTGCAGATGACCTGTGTCTCGTTGAGGAAGCCCGGTACGAAAAGCGGCCGGATCGGCCGATCAATCAGCCGGGATACCAGCGTTTCCTTTTCGGAGGGCCGACCCTCGCGCTTGAAAAAGCCGCCAGGGATCTTGCCGGCGGCAAAAGTCTTTTCCTGGTAGTTGACTGTCAGCGGAAAAAAATCCTGGCCGGGTTTTGCCGATTTTACGGCAACGGCGGTGCATAGGACGGTCGTCTCGCCATATGTCGCCATCACCGCGCCGTCGGCCTGCCGTGCGACCTTCCCGGTCTCCAGCACGAGACGGCGGCCGCCCCACATCAATTCTTTACGAAACACTTGGAACATCCGTTATTTTCCTCCAACAGACTGACGGCGTCGCAGGCCGAGCCTCCGCGCCGTTCGGTGGCGGGCGGTCCCGCCGCCGCGAAGATCGCTCTCCCGCGGTACGTATCGCATATGGCTACTCTGGCGATGTCCGCAATGTAAAACCCTCTCCCGCATTGCGAGAGAGGGCTACGAGCCACCGCGATGGCGCAACGCTTCTCAGCGGCGGAGGCCGAGGCGGCCGATCAGGTTGGTGTAGCGCTCGGCATCGACGCCCTTCAGGTAGTCCAGCAAGCGGCGACGCTGCCCGACCATGACCAAAAGCCCCCGCCTGGAGTGAAAGTCCTTCTTGTGCGAGCCGAGATGGTCGGTCAGGTTGCGGATGCGTTCCGACAGGATCGCCACCTGCACCTCTGGCGAGCCGGTATCGCCAGCCTTGCGTGCGTATTCGCCGATGAGCGCCTGCTTGCGCTCGGGAGTAATCGACATCGGTTTTCCCTTCAACGATTGATGATGCGCACCGGCCGAAGCGCGCCGTCCTCGAAACGCGCCAGCGCGACAACGAGGCGGTCATGCCGCGCGCTGACGAGCGCGCCTTCGCCAATTCCTGTTGTCTCTTTCGAATTGGCGGAGAGACGCTCATGCAACGGAACCCGCTGCCCGAGGCGCAATCGAGCCGCTTCGGCTGCCGTCACGGCGAACGCCGGGATGTCGTCCAGCGCCGTCTCGATCGGCAGGAGATGCTCGGAAGCGACGAGACTATGCCCGAGCGCAACGGCCTGTTCCAGCGAAATCGCCTGCGCCTCTGTGAAGCACCCGACCTGGAGACGGCGCAGCTCGGCGATGTGACCGAGCGTGCCGAGCGAAAGGGCTAGGTCACGCGCCAGCGAGCGGACATAGGTGCCGGCACCGACCGATGCCGCAAAATCGGCGTGGTCAGGGTCGGGCACGCCAAGCAGCCTCAGGTCGGCGATCTCGACCCAACGCGCCGCAAGTTCCGGGGCCTCGCCGGCACGGGCAAGCGCATAGGCACGGCGTCCGGCAATTTTGATCGCCGAATAGATCGGCGGGCGCTGCAGAATTCTCCCGATATAGCTCGGCAATGCGGCCCGAATGCTCATGGCGTCGGGCCGCGCGGTGCTTTCGGCAACAACCTGCCCCTCGCGGTCGTCGGTGTCGGTGGCGATCCCCCAGCGGATGCGGAAGCTGTAGCGCTTCCGCCCGGCGCTCGCGAATTGCGCGGTCTTAGTCGCTTCACCGAGCGCCAGCGGCAGGA
>JBFXDF010000315.1:0-4084 GCA_050181375.1 Alphaproteobacteria bacterium | reverse complement strand
AAATGCCCGAGCCACAGCCGCTCATTAGCGAGCGCGAGCAGCTCGTAGAACGGACCGCGCCGCCGCTTCGGCACCTTCATATCGAAACCGCACGAAAAATGCAGCGCCCCGAGCTCCTCCTGCCACAGGAAGTACAGACGGTAATCGCACCAGCGCCCGGAAATCTCGACGATCATCTCCTCTTCGCTGGCGCGGTCGTGCGCCCATTGGTTGGCGATGACGACTTCTTCAACCAGATCGATCGGATTGCCGGTTGGAGAATGGACTTCGACCATGGAAACTGAGGTCATCGCGCCCTCCTTGGAGGCGGCTCGCAGAATGAAAAAATTGGGCTGTCGCTTGCCTGGTCCAGCCTCGCTCCTCCCGGTCTGATTTTTAATGCATGGCAAGTACCCGCCGGGCTACGCTGCCAAAGCCCGGCGGAACTGGCAAGGCGCGGATTTGCCGCCGCGGCGGCGCGGCGGTTCACGTCACGGAAGGTCCGGGACCGGCGTCGGTGCGGTGCTCGAGCGCGGCGAGCCGCATTTCGAGCGCCTTGACCCGGTCCAGCAGAATCTCCTGTTCCTCCCGCGCCTTGGCCGCCATCGCCTTGACCGCCTCGAACTCCTCGCGGCTGACGAGATCCATCCCGGCGAGCACGCGTTCGAGCTGGTCGCGGAAGCGCCCCTCGATTTCGCCGCGCATGCCGGTCAGCGCCCCCGCCGCGCCCGCCGCCATCCGCGACAGGTCGTCGAAGAATCGGTTCTGGCTCTGCATCGCTGGACCTCCGCGCCGACGGGACTTTCCGGAACCGACCGACCCGCCGACGCTACTCCGCCGCCTCCCGCTTGGCCGGCGCGGCCTGCCCGGTGGCGTCGCGAGCGGCGGCGTGGCGGTCGATTTCCTTCTGGATCGCCGCGCTGGCCTGGCCGATGAAATCGGCGCGATGGCCGACCGCGTAGGCGTAGCTGCCGCGCAGCAGGTCCCGGCTCCGCTGGAAATGTGGGTGGACAAAGCGCGCCATCAATTCGTAGTGCCGCTTTGTCGCGTCCCAATCGGCCCAGTTCTGCGCCAGTTCACAGAGCACGCCGAACCCGCCCGACCCCTCGACCAACCGCTCGACATAGGCGATCGCGTCGTCGGGCGTGCCGATGCAGGCGGTGCCGGTCTCGATCAGCCACTCGACCGGTTTTTCGACGTCGGGCGGGATGATCGGGAAGGTCGCGACGTCGCGGAAATAATCGGCGAAGGCCTGCACGCCGAACTCGACGTTCTTGATCGCCTGCTCGCGCGTCTCCGCGATGTGGAAAAAGCCGACGACGCGCCAATCCTTGCGGTCGGGGACGTACCCGTTGGCGCGAGCGGTTTCCTCGTAGAGGTTCCAGTTCGCCGTGTGGCGCTCCATCTGGGCCGGCGCGGTGCCGCCGATCGACAGCATGCCGATGCCGTATCGGCCGGCCGCCAGCGATCCCGACGGCGAGCGCGCCGCCGCCACCGCCAGCTCCATGTGCGGCTGCGAATAGGGGCGGAGCTGCAATTGCGCGTCGGTCAGGTTGAACCAGTCGGTCCTGCGGTTGACGGTCTCGCCGCGCAGCAGCGGTACGATCACGTCGAGCGCCTCGTTCATCATCTGGCGCTGGTCGCTCGGGTCGATGCCGATCTTCAGCGCGTCGTGCACCAGCGCGCCGGGACCCATGCCGAACATCGCGCGGCCGCGGGTCATGTGGTCGAGCTGGACCATGCGGTCGGCGACCATGAACGGGTTGTGGTACGGCAGCGACACGACCCCGGTGCCGAGGCGGATGTGGCGGGTGCGCTGCGCCGCGGCGGCGATGAACATCTCGGGGCAGGCGATCAGCTCGAACCCGCCGGAATGGTGCTCGCCGATCCAGGCCTCATGGTAGTTGAGCCGGTCGAGATGCTCCAACAGTTCGAGGTCGCGCTCGATCGACAGCGTCGGGTTCTCGTTGTGGTTGTGAAACGGCGCCAGAAAGATGCCGCTGCGCAAATAGAGATCGTTCATATCGGGCGCCTTGCGAGTTGGGCCGGGGACGGTCCGATCAATGTCGCGATTGCGCCGCCCCGCGGCAAGCGGTTTTCCGGCCCGATCCCCGGTACATTTCTGCCCGCACCGTTCCGGTCGGGGACCGGAAACGGGACCCCGATCGATGTCGGCGGGATTGCTCGATTGCGGCAGCCGTTCGCTTGATACCGCCGCTTGATACCGGCGTTTGATGCCGGGTGGCCATCGGCGGCGAAGGACGGCCATGCCAAGCGATCACTCCGTGAGACAGGAGAGCAACCCAGCGCGGCGTGAGCCCTACGCGATCGCCCCGGACCCGACGGCGTCGCCGATCAGCCGCGGGGAACGGCTCGGGTTTGTCGCGCGCGCGGCGCTCGTGACCGCCGGGGTTTTTGCCGGCCTGTTCGTCCTCTGGCGCGTGCGCGCGGCGGTTCTGCTGATGCTTCTGGCGATTGTCGTCGCGACGGTGCTAGTCGCCGCGGCCGCCCCGGTACAGCGCCGCACCGGGCTTTCGTATCGCTGGTCGCTGTCCATCGTTACCGTCGTGCTTTTTCTGGCGATCGGCGCGATGGCGTGGCTGATGGGCAGCCAGATCAGCACGCAGGTGGGCGAGCTGATAACGCAGTTGCCGCAAGCCGTCGAAGCGCTCGAAAACCGGCTCGGGATTTCGCTGTCCGACCTCGGGCAGAACGCGCTCGGCGCACCGGGCGACGGCAGCGGGTTTAGCGAGTTTTTTTCCGCGGCCCAGCGGTTTTTCGGCTCGCTGATCTCGCTCGGCCAGACGATCGTCACGGTGTTCGCCGGTCTGATCCTGTCGGTGATCGGCGGCCTTATTCTGGCGGCGGACCTGGATACGTACCGGGTGGGCATCGTCAAGCTGTTTCCGAAGCGGCAGCACGAGCGGATCGACGAGGCATTGCGGGATTGCGGCAACGCGCTGCGGCTCTGGTTGTTGGCGCAGCTGGTCGCGATGGCGATGATCGGGGTGCTGGTCGGGGCGGGGGTCTGGCTGATCGGACTTCCGGCGCCGCTGGCCCTCGGTCTTTTCGCCGGCGTGACCGAGTTCATCCCCTATGCCGGACCGTGGCTCGGCGCCGTCCCGGCCGTCCTGCTGGCGCTGACGCAGGGCGGCGGGACGACATTGTGGACAATCGGGCTGTTCGTCGCGGTGCAGCTGATCGAATCGTACGCCATCATGCCGCTCGTCCAGCAGGAGATGGTCGAGATTCCGGCCGCGCTGGTGCTGTTCGCGACCATCGCCGTCGGTCTGCTGTTCGGCGTGATCGGCGTGCTCGTCGCCACGCCGCTGACGGTCATCGTCTATGTTCTCGTGAACAAACTCTACGTACGCGACACGCTCGGCGTCCCGACCGCGGTACCCGGCGAAACCGAATAGGCTCGTTCCCGATCCCGGCGAAGCGTTTGCTGTTCGTTTGCTGCAAACTCGCCCGCCGACCCCGCGAAACCCGCGCGGCGCAACGAGTTCAGGCTCGTTTGCTGCGGATTTCCTGCAGAAGCAGCAAAAGGCGGCCGGAACGGGGAAAAAATGGCCGACCGCACCCCGAATTCCCACCGAGGCAGCATCCGTATTATCGGTCCGGTTGACGGAAGGCGCCGAGTGTCATTAGACCCTGCGCAGCGATCGGAACGGTGAGAAGCATGAGCGCAGCGGACATCTCAGGCGACATGACCGACGGCTTTCACCTCGTAGTGGACGCCCTGAAGCTGAACGGGGTCGATACGATTTTCGGGGTGGCCGGCATCCCGATCACCGACCTGCTGCGCTTGGCGCAGCAGGAGGGCATCCGCTACTACGGCTTCCGGCACGAGCAGTCGGCCGGCAACGCCGCCGCGATCGCCGGGTTTCTGACCCAGAAGCCGGGCATCTGCATGACCGTCTCGGCGCCCGGTTTTCTGAACGGTCTGGTCGCGCTCGCCAACGCGACGACGAACTGCTTTCCGATGGTGCTGATCAGCGGCTCGTCGGATCGCGCGATCGTCGATCTCGAACAGGGCGATTACGAGGAGATGGACCAGCTCGCCGTCGCCCGGCCGCACGCCAAGGCGGCCTACCGCGTCAAC
>JBFXDF010000314.1:0-4110 GCA_050181375.1 Alphaproteobacteria bacterium | reverse complement strand
CGGGACGGAACATCGGCGGACAGCTGTCGGGATCGCTCGACTTGTCGGAGAGTGCGCGCGGCGTGAACGGCCGAGCCGACTTCTCTCTGCGTGGCGTTGGCGCTGCCGACCTCAAGGTTGTGCCGCCGGTCGATGCGAAACTGGCGGTTGCGGTCGAACCGGCGGCACTCGATCTGTCCCTGACAGTGACCGGGGCGGACCTGCGCCAGGCTGATCTGCGGGGGCGGGTGCCGGTACGGCTCTCCTTGTCGCCGCCGGGCGGGCGTGCCGTCGGCAACGGCCGCAGGGATTTGCGCCTGTCGCTGGCCGGCGATGCGGGAACCCTTTGGCCCTATATCGGTCCGCCGGACCAGCGGCTGTCGGGGGAGGTGGCTGTGGCCGCGCATCTGACGGGCACGCCCGATGCGCCGCGTATCGACGGCACGGCCGGGGTCGATGCCGGACGCTACGAGCATCTGATCTACGGCACGTTGCTGACCGGCCTGACGATGCGCGCCGAACTGGCCGACCGCCATCTGATCCTGCGGGAATTCCGTGCGGCGGACGGCGGAAGCGGCAGCCTGTCGGCAAGCGGCGACGCGACCCTGGAAACGGGCGGCGCGATGCGTTTCGCAATGCAGGCCGAAGGCCGCGGCGTGCATCTGCTGCGGCGCGACGAGTTGCGTGCGATGGGCGATCTCGACATCCGCGTCGAAGGCAACGCCGAGGGTGCGAAGGTCGGGGGGACGGTGACGGTCAGCGCCGCGGAGATCGATCTCGCTGCGGCCTTGCCGCCGGCGATCCCGACCTTGGATGTGCACCGTGCGGGCGACCGCGAGCTCGACCGGGCGGCGGCGCAGGCGGCGGCGTATCCTGTGGCGCTCGATGTTGCGGTCGCCATCCCGGGCCAGACCTTTGTCCGCGGCCGGGGGCTCGATTCCGAATGGCGCGGGCGTCTAAACCTCAAGGGCATGGCCGCCGCGCCGCGCCTGACAGGGGAACTGGAGGCTGTCCGCGGACAGTTCGATGCCATCGGCCGCAGCTTCGCGTTGCGCAGTTCCACCATCCAGTTCGACGGCGGCGCGCAGATCGACCCGGTTCTCGGCATCCGCGGCGAATACAAGACGCGCGACCTGACTGTGGTCGCGCGGCTGGTCGGGCGGGCGAGCAACCCGTCGCTGGAACTCGATTCGACGCCGGCGCTGCCGCGCGACGAAATCCTCAGCCGGGTTCTGTTCGGCAAATCGCGCGGGCGGCTGACGCCGGTCGAAGGCGCCCAGCTTGCGGCGGCCCTGTCCGAACTGTCCGGCGGCGGCCCCAGTCTCGATGTGCTGGGCACATTGCGGCGGATGGCGGGTATCGATGTGCTTCAGGTCGACACGGAAGAGGGAGCGACATCGGTGCGTGCGGGCAAGTATGTGACCGACCGTGTCTATGTCGGTGCGCGCCAGGGGGCGGCCTCTGGCAGCGGCGGCGTCGAGGTGGAGGTCGAACTGACGCCCAACATCTCGGTCAACAGCAGCGGCCAGGGCGGGCGCAGCGATGTCGAACTGCTGTTCAAGTGGGACTATTAGGAACGCGGTTGCGGCGGCGGGCGCCGGGGGCTATTCGTCTGCCGCCTGAGAAACCGGAGAGTGCGAGCGACGGACCCCATGTCACAGACAGCCACGGCCGAAACGGCGAACGCCGCCGCGCCGCGCGGGGATTTGCCGCGACGCACCTTCGCCATCATCTCGCACCCCGATGCCGGCAAGACGACGCTGACCGAAAAGCTGCTGCTGTTCGGAGGGGCCATCCGCATGGCCGGGCATGTCCGGGCGCGCGGCGAGCGGCGGCGGACTCAGTCGGACTGGATGGAGATCGAGCGCACGCGCGGCATCTCCATTTCCAGTTCGGTCATGACCTTCGAGCATGCGGGCCTGACCTTCAATCTTCTCGACACACCGGGTCATGAGGATTTCAGCGAGGATACCTACCGCACGCTGACGGCTGTGGATTCCGCCATCATGGTGATCGATGCCGCGAAGGGCATCGAGGCGCAGACGCGCAAGCTGTTCGAGGTGTGCCGCCTGCGCGACATCCCCATTGCGACCTTCGTCAACAAGATCGACCGCGAGGCGCGCGATCCCTTCGAACTGCTGGACGAGATCGAGAGCACGCTTGCGCTGGACGCCTGTCCGATTAACTGGCCGGTCGGCATGGGCGCGGATTTTCATGGCATCTTCGATCTGCGCAGCGGCCGCTTCTCCGGCTCGTCCGCAGGGCGCGGCGGCGCCTATGACCTGGATATCGAGGCGTCGGGCCCCGAGGACGCTGCGCTTGAGGCGCGCGTGCCTGCGCATGTGCTGGGCCCGTTCCGCGAGGCAGCGGAACTGGCGCTGTCCGCCTATCCAGAACTCGATCCGGGGGCCTATCGCGGCGGCCATATGACGCCGGTTCTGTTCGGCAGCGCCCTCAAGGACTATGGCGTGTCGGACCTGCTGCGCGTGCTGGCGGCCCATGCACCGGCGCCGCGCGCCCAGCCGGCGGAACCGCGGCCGGTGGCGCCGGACGAGCCGGCGGTCTCCGGCTTCGTGTTCAAGGTCCAGGCGAACATGGACCCCAACCATCGCGACCGCATCGCCTTCCTGCGGCTCTGCTCCGGCAGGTTCAAGCGCGGCATGAAACTGCGCGTGGCCCAGGGCGGCAAGACGCTGACGGTCGCCAGTCCGATCTTCTTCTTCGCGCAGGAACGCGAGTTGGCGGATGAGGCGTTGCCCGGCGACATCATCGGCATTCCCAACCACGGGACCTTGCGGGTCGGCGACACGCTGACCGAGGGCGAGGAGCTGCGCTTCACCGGCATTCCCAATTTCGCACCCGAGGTCCTGCGCCGCGTACGCCTGGACGATCCGATGCGTGCCAAGCAGCTGCGCCGGGCGCTGGAGGATCTGGCGGAAGAGGGTGTGACCCAGGTGTTCCGCCCGATGCTGGGTTCGCAGGCGATCGTGGGTGTTGTGGGGCAGCTTCAGCTCGATGTGCTCGCCTCGCGCGTCGGCGCCGAATACAAGATCGGCATGGGCTTCGAGGGCGTTCCCTATACGACTGCCCGCTGGATCGCGGCCGACGATCCGGCCGAGATCAAGCGCTTCATCGAGAGCCATCGCGGCAGCATGGCCGAGGACCGGGACGGCGCGCCGGTCCTTCTGGTGCGCAACAACTGGGAACTGAACCGGACCATGCAGGAATGGCCGGATATCCGGTTCCACGAGACGCGCGAACGCGCCTGATTCCGGAACCCTGCGGCGTGTCGGCGGTTAGGTCCCATGAAAAGCTATGGGAGAACCGACATGAATCGATCGCAGGATGCGAAGATGGCCGAGCGGAAGAAGCGCAAAGACGAGCAGCCGAGCGAGGATGCCTTGGATGAGGCGCTGGAGGAGTCGTTCCCGGCCAGCGACCCGCCCGCTTGGTCGGGCGGACAGGCGAAGCCGGGACGGCCGCGCAAGCCGTAGAGCGAGATGCAGGGACCGGCGGATGCCGGTCCCTGCGACCGTTTAGATCCGTCCCATCAAGGCCAGAATCAGCAGCACGATCAGCACGACGCCGAGCAGTCCGGTCGGGCCGTAGCCCCAGCCGCGACTGTACGGCCACGCCGGCAACGCGCCGACGAGGATCAGGATCAGAACGATGATGAGGATGGTGGAGAGCATCGGATTTCCTTTCGCTTCGGCGCGGCGGTCGCGGGCCGGCGTCGCGCATCCGAAACAACGCGGACGCTGGCGGAATGTTCCGCGAAGGGTGCGGCAGGGGATGGGAATCGCGGCGGCGGCACCCCATCTAAGAAAGACCGGCGCCCTGTCGCCGTGCAGCGGCGCCGGCCTCTCGTCAACCTGTTGGCATGGAGGACGATGCCTATGGAAAAGCCGCTGCAGATCGCCTTCAAGGACATGGACAGTTCCGCCTATCTCGAAGGGTTGATCCGGGCCCGCGTGGCACGGCTGGAACGCCGGCACACCGGCATACTCGGCTGCCGAGTGGTGGTCGAGGTGCCCCATCGCAGTACGGAGAGCGGTAAGTTGCCGCTCGGGATCGCCGTGGAGATCGAGGTTCCGGGCCGCAACAAGGTCGTCGCCAAGGGGACCGAGGAAC
>JBFXDF010000313.1:0-4200 GCA_050181375.1 Alphaproteobacteria bacterium | reverse complement strand
CATGGCGAGGCGGTAGCCGACCTTGAGGCGCGCCATGTCGCGCGGGTCGGCCAGCGCGTTCAGCACCACGTCGGGCGGCGCGTGCGGGACGGGCGAGGCGAGCCGCAGCCGCCCGCGCGAGAACGGCTTGTACAGCACCACCAGGATCAGCCCGATCCGCCGCCCCAGCGCGTGCCACGTCGTCTTGTTGTAGACCGGGATGTAGAGGTCGTGCGCCGGCGCGCCGTCCAGCCGCGACGACAGCCGCACCGCCAGGTTCGCCGCCGGGCGCATCGCCGCGTCCTGCATCGCGCCGCGCCGCACCGTCAGCGCGACCCCGGCCGAGGGATGGTCGTGCAGGTTCTCCCCCACCCCCGCCAGGTCGGCGACCACCGGGATGCCGAGCGCGCGCAGCGCCGCCGCCGGCCCGATGCCCGAGCGCAGCAGCAGCATCGGGCTGCCCAGCGCGCCGGCGCTGACGATCACCTGCCGTGCCGCGATGGTCTCCGCCGCGCCGTCCGGCCCGCGCACCACCGCGCCGGTCGCCCGCCCGCCTTCGACCGTCAGCCGCTCCGCCGTGACGCCGGCGCGCAAGGCGAGGTTCGGCCGCCGCCGCACCGCCGGGCTCAGATACGCCATGGCGGCGGAGACGCGCCGGTCCGGCGTGTTGTTCAGCGGCACCCGCGCGAAGCCGTCCACCGGCAGCGCGTTCAGGTCGTCCACGAACCCGAACCCGCGCCCTTCCAGCACCCGCGCCGCCGCGGCGACCACCGGCGGCCAGTCTTCGCGCCGGTGGCGGCGGATCGGGATCGGCCCGTCGGTCCCGTGCAGCGGCCCGGCGAAGTCGCGGTCGGCCTCGAGCCGCGTGAAGAACGGCAGCACGTCGTCCCACGCCCAGCCCGCAACGCCCATCGCCGTCCACTCGGCGAAGTCGTCCGGCAGGCCGCGCACCGCCATCATCGCGTTGACGCTCGACCCGCCGCCGACCAGCTTGGCGCGCATATAGGCCTGCGTCGCCGCCGCGCCGTCGCGCACCTTTGCCGCGATGTGCGGCCAGAACAGCTCGTCGTGGTAGACCGCCCGGTAATACGAATCCGCCACCGCGAACGGCTCCGCCCCCGGCGCATAGTCCGGCCCCGCCTCCACCACCGTCACCGACGTGGAGGGGTCCGCCGACAGCCGGTTCGCCAGCACGCAGCCGGCGGCGCCGGCGCCGATGATCAGGATGTCGGTCATGGGGCAATACGATAGTGAAAGAGAGCCGATGCGCTTGCGAGGAAAACGGAGGAGTGTTGCTGAGGCAAGGTTCTTAATAGGAGCGTTTGCTACCTAATGCCGCGGAAATGACCCGCAGGGGGATCACATATGAGAGGCTGTCCGAGTTGCTGAAATCTCAGGGAGCCAAAGAAACGTCCGTCAACCCCCGCAATAAGGTAGTACGAGGTGGCTTTTCAGTCGCCTTTTCCACACAATTTGTGAGATCTATGGAATGGAAATCAATAAACATTAGCGATTACTAAACGCCAATCCGTTTGTATTCTCTCATTCTAGAAAGATAGTGTTTTATCTTGCTGTCTGTTTCTAGACGCTCTTTTTCTATAAAATTTTTAGTTCTCTTGGTTTTCATTTTGTAGATGAAATATAATCTAAATTTCAGCGGGTCAACATTCTCTGGGCGTTCGGTTTCCGGCATATTATTTACATAATGATCCGACTCTAACTCACAGTTCGAAAGAATGCTTTGAAGATCATAATGCCACGATGTTCCGCTTAGATCAGAAATTACATTAGAAATGTATGTTTTCATTAGTTCGGTTTCTTCAACCATTTTTTCTTGAACTATGATCTTCATATTATCGGATAACTTTGGTGGACTAATAATTTTCTCCAATATTATCAGATTTAGAATCTCTATTAATACTGCAATTGTGGTGTGAACTCGGGGCTCGCTTGATGCCATTTTACCGTTTAACAACGTAATTTGGTCGTTTAGGCGATCTATATATTTGCTTAATTCTATGTATTTCTCGCGAAACTCGCTTTCTGCGCGGCCTATCAATTCCAATGCGACTGAGTTGTCTTCCGCCGTAGTAACGTTAGCGTGGGATCGCTTGCCGGCCCGAAAATAAGCGACGCAGAGCACAATTTGAGAAACGGCGATCGCGGTAAGGCAGGCAAAAAATATTGCTGCCAACAATACAGGCACCCACCCTTGCGCCCGTAATAGTTCGAGATGCGCCACGGCCCAGGTGTATGCACCCGTGCCCATCACGAGTATCCCCAGGGACCACCAGGATTCGATCTTGGACGCCAGTCGTCCGATGGGGCGCAGCAGCCATTGCATGGAATGATGATACCGCGACGTGCCGTTGCGAGTCCCAACGCCGCTTCAATCATTCCGCTTCCTCTCGGAAGCGACACCAGGATCGCCCGCACCGCAGGCGCGTTTGCTACCTAACGCCGGAAAATCCCGCTTTCTCGCCGAAGATCAATCCGGCGAGGCGGGCCGCCGAGAAACCGCAGGTAATGCCGCACCTCTCACGAGGGCTACCTTCCATTGCGTGCCGGTTCATATTATGAGTACAACTGAATACAGGAGATTGCGAATGGCCCGGGAGACCACGACTGAACCGATCACCATTCGCGCCGCCAAGGATGTCGTCAGCGGGATCGACGCCCTGGCGGCTGCGATGGACCGGTCGCGCAACTACATCGTCAACCAGGCGCTGCGGCAATACCTGGAGGCCAACGCCTGGCAGGTCGCGCGGATCGAGGAGGGCATTGCCGCCGCTCGTGAGGGCAAGGTGCGGCCGGCCGAGGACGTGTTCGACGACATCGCTGCCAAGCACGGCTGGGATCGTTGACGCGGCTGATCTTCGCCGAGCCGGCAGCGCGCGACCTCGACAGCATCATCGACTACATCGCCCTCGACGATTCGGCGGCGGCCGAGAGCGTCTTTCGCCGGATCGTCGCCGCCGCCGGGCGGCTGACCGAATTCCCCGAGATGGGCCGCGCCGGCCGCCTGCCGGGCACGCGCGAACTCCCCGTGCCCTCGCTGCCATATTTGATCGTCTACGAAGCGGGAGGAGACGTCGTGACCGTCCTCGCGGTGTTCCACTTCGCGCGCGATCTGGCGCGGGCGCTTGCGGAGCGACGGTCCGAGCTAAAACGGTGAGCGGCAATCCCGCCGAACGGACGTGGACCTACCTTCCCGGCGCCACCCGCCGGTAGCTCAGCGCCTCCGCGATGTGCGCCCGCCGCACCGCCGGCGCGGCCTCCAGGTCGGCCAGGGTGCGGGCGACGCGGAGCACGCGGTGGTAGCCGCGGGCGGAGAGCTTGAGGCGCTCGGCGGCCTCTAACAGCAGCTTGCGGGCGTCGGCATCGGCGGCGGCGACGTCCTCCAACAACTGGCCGTCGGCCTCGGCGTTGGTGCGGATCGGCGGCGCGCCGGGCTTGGCCAGGGCGGCGTAGCGGGTGCGCTGGAGGGTGCGGGCGGCGGCGACCCGGGCGGCGACCTGGGCGGAGCCCTCGGCCGGCGGCGGCAACGCGAGGTCGGCCGGGTTCACCGCCGGCACGTCGACGTGGAGGTCGATGCGGTCGAACAGCGGGCCCGAGACCCTGGACTGGTAGTCCTGGGCGCAGCGCGGCGCGCGGGTGCAGGCGAGCGACGGATCGTCGAGGTGGCCGCAGCGGCACGGGTTCATCGCCGCCACCATCTGGATGCGCGCCGGGTAGGTGACGTGGGCGTTGACCCGCGCCACCACCGCGCGGCCCGACTCGACCGGCTGGCGCAGTGCCTCCAGGGTCTGGCGCTGGAACTCCGGCAGCTCGTCGAGGAACAGGACGCCGAGATGGGCGAGCGACACCTCCCCCGGCTTCGCGCGGGTGCCGCCGCCGACCAGCGCCGGGGTGGAGGCCGAATGGTGCGGGTCGCGGAACGGCCGCCGTCGCGACAGCCGCCCGCCGGCCAGCATCCCGGCGGCGGAGTGGATCAGGCTGATCTCCAGCGCCTCCTCGGCCGTCAGCGGCGGCAGGATGCCGGGCAGCCGTGCCGCCAGCATCGACTTGCCCGATCCGGGCGGGCCGATCATCAGGAGGTTGTGCGCCCCGGCGGCGGCAATCTCCAGCGCCCGCTTGGCAGTCTCCTGCCCCTTGATGTCCTTGAGGTCCGGCGCCGGGCCGTCGTCGTCGGCCAGCCGCGCCACCGGCGGGGTCAGCACC
>JBFXDF010000312.1:0-4205 GCA_050181375.1 Alphaproteobacteria bacterium | reverse complement strand
AAAGCCGAGAGCCAGCAGGAGTGTTAAGAATGTATCTGGCCGCTCAACGCAGCCGCCCCGTCGACCGTCATCCGCTCCGTTGCTCGACCGAGCGCGATATTCGCGACTTTCTCAATGGAAAGACCGACGGCGAGGACCTGCTGCACAGGCTGTACGATCACGTGCTCGACGAGCCGATCCCGGAACGGCTGACCGGGATACTGAGGCGCTGATCCGGGCGGCGCGTCTGACGCGCAGGTCCCGTCTGTTACAAAGGGTCCATCGGAGGCGTTGGACAAAGGGTCCGGCAGCCGCTGGCGGAGCAACGCGAACCGCAGCCGTGCGGCGCGAGTTGACGGTGTAGCCCGGCACTCGCCGGGTTCAGTCGATCGCGCGACCCCTGCGGATGCGCCGGGTCACGCGCGCGTCGCGTTGTGGATCAGATAGCCCGCGAAATCGGACGGCTTCAGCTTCAGTTCGATACGTTCGCTGCCGCCGGCCAGCGCGCGGACCACGATGATGTGGTTTTCGACATGTTCGGCGGCGACCCGGAACACGCCGGAGGCGCCTTTCAGCTTCGGATAGAGGTTCGGGTCGATCGGCCTTTCCTTTTTGGCGAGGCGCTCCAGCGCGGCGGCCTCGCTCAATTCCGTGACCTCCTGGCGGCCCACGACCTTCCAGTCGGTCTCACCGGCCCAGCCGTCTGCGGCGAGAGTTTTCGGGTCATCCCCGGTCACGCCGACTTTGTACACGTGCTTGCCGAAACCGACATCCGAGGCCCAGCGGCTCAGTTTTGCGCTGCGTGCGACAAATAGTACCGGCATCGGATTCTCGCTCTCCCGGCCACGGAATAAACCGCGCCGCGCACCCGTTACAGCGCCGCTTCCGCTCCCGGTCAACCCCGCTCGGAAATGGAGCCGCGCAATGCCGATGCTGCTTGGATCCACCATACTGGCCTGCACGCTGTTCAGCATGTTGATCGGCCAGGTGGCGCTCGGGATGGAGTCGATCGGCGTGCTGCTCGCCACGCTCGTGCTGATGAGCCTGCAACCGGAGTAAGGCGCCGCCTCCGCGCGGCCCGTATGCGCTACTTCGCCGCATGAAGAGATCTTCGCGCGGCCGGCGGTTGCGGCAAATCTCCCGCTTCTCTAAACCGCGCCGGGCTTTTGCTGCGTCGATCCGTCAGACGGCGGCGACGTTTACGAAGTGACACAATCCGAAATCTTTTGTTAGACTCGGTCCGTACCCGCAGGCGTGGCAGGGGGTTACGGGCGGATGTTTCGATCGGTATCGAAGGGGCTGGCCGGTCTTGTTGTAAGCATTGGGTTGCTCGCCTCCGCTTCGGCTTTCGCGCTCGGTCTCGATCCGGCTTTTCCGGAACCGGCGCTCGGGCCTGACAAGGCCAAGGGCGCGGTCGTCTGGAGCCACGGCCGCTCGATCACCACCGAGGATTCGAAATCGCCGACGCCGGCCTAGCTGCAGGCGCAGCGCGCAGACGGCTGGGACGTGCTGCGATTCGATCGGTTGAGCCGCGGCGACACGCTGACCGAGAGCTCCAAAAAGCTGATCGACCACACCGCCGCGCTGAAGAAGAAAGGGTACAAGCAGGTCATCCTCGCCGGACAGTCGTTCGGCGCGTTTCTGGCGCTGATGGCGGCGGACGAATCGTCCGACGTCGATGGCGTCGTCGCGACCGCTCCGGCAGCATACGGCAGCTTTGACGAGTTCTATGACAGCTGGCGGCTGAACGCGACCAAGCTTTACCCGCTGCTCGAGCGGGTGCGGCGCGCCCGCGTCATGGTGTTCTATTTCCACGGCGACAATTTCGATCCCGGCGGTCGCGGCGACCGGTCCCGCGAGATCCTTTCCGGACGCGGAGTGGGCTACGCCGTGATCGACCAGCCGGCCTATCTGACGACGCATTGGGCCGCCTCGAGCGGGTTGTTCCTGCGGCGCTTTGGCGATTGCATCCGCGATTTCGCGAACCGCCGGGATCTAAAGGGCGAGATGGCGTGCACGCCGCGCTGGGGCACGATGCCGAGCGCCGATTTGAAACTGCCGCGGGACATGATCGAGCCTCGCGCGCCGCGCTCCTCCCCGCCGGGCGCCACGACGACCGGCTCGGGTGGGGCGCCGCAGGGCGCGAAAGCGGCGGTCGGGTTCCGCGATGTCTGGTACGGGTTTTACCCGAACGGGCGCGAGGTTCTGCTCGGGATCGAATCGGCGCACGGCGATCAGCTGACCGCCATTTATTCGATCGGCCCCAGCATCGACAGCAAGCACGATGCCATCTGGACCCGCCGCAAGGGTCGCATCACCGATAACGGGTTTGTCTTCCAGGAGCACGGCAAGAGCACGTTGCAGTTCCGCCCGCGTCAGGACGGGGGCCTCTCGGTGGTCTGGATGTCGGCCGACGGCAAAACGTCGATGACCGGCTCGATGAAGCCGATCGACCCCGAGGTGCTGACCGAGCAACATGCCGACGTCTCATCCCCAATAGCGACCGCTGCTGCCCACGGCGATAGTGACGAGCCCAAGCAATAGGTTGATCGCTACGATCCAGCGGATCTGGTTGAGCTGGCGGGCCGCCTGCGCCACGTCGCGGCGCGAGACGGCCGCCTGGAAACGGCGCCACGGCGCGAAATAGATGTGCAGGAACACCAGCATCATCAGAATGCCGACGCCTTGCATGATGTGGATGTGCAGCCCCGTTCCGGCGAACCCGCCGAACACCCCGAAGATCAGGCCGTAGCCGCTCGCGAGCAGCACCACGATCGCGGCGAACACCCAGCCGAAAAACCGCGCCAGCACGCGCGACCACAAATCGAGCCGCGCCGCCGGTTCGAGCGGCGCCGTTGCCGGACGCAGGGCGATCAGCGCGAAAAACATGCCGCCGACCCAGACCACCGCCGCCCAGACATGCGCGATCAGCGCAACGGTCGCAATCGCGACGGTATCATCCATTTTCAGCCGCCATAGGCGGGGGCGCGGCGGGCGAGGCCATCGAACAGGTCGAGCATGCGGCCGCGCCAGACACGCACCGGGTCGTCGGCTTCCAACAACTCGAAGCTGCTGATCGCGCGCGCCCACTGGAACGCGCCAAAGACGATGTAATCGGCATAGGCCGGCGCCGTGCCGCAGACAAAATCCTGGCGCCCCACGGTGCGGCGCAGCGGGTCGAGACCGGCCCGGAACGCCGGCAGCCGCGCCTCGCGGTCGCGGACCACGTCCTCCAGCGGCGCGCCGAAGCGCTTCTCGCGATCCTGGCGGAAATATGCCTGATCCTCGGGGCCAAGATGGCCGTGAATATCGACCAGCACGAGCCGGATCAGGTTGTTCAGCACGACGGTGTCGGTCCAGTTCTGCACAAAGCGCGTCAGCGCGCGGCCGGTTTCGCCGCCGAACAGCGAGGGACGATCGGCATAGCGGTCTTCGAGATATTCGGCGATCGCGGTCGAATCGTGCACGACCCGGCCGCCATCGACAATGACCGGCACGCGTCCGGCGTTCGGCGCCGGCAGCTTGTCCTTCTCGGTGAACCGCCAAGGGATGGTTTCGACCTCCAGCCCCTTATGCGCCAGCGCCATGCGGGCGCGCCAGCAGAACGGGCTGAACCGGCGGTCGGGTTCGGCGCCGCAGAGATCGTACATCGTGATCGCCATCGCGCCCTCTCGGCATGGTCGAACATCCGCCCCGGCCATGCCCGCGACGGAGGCCTCTATATCATGGCGACGGCGCTGGCGGCGACCGCGCCAAGCACCACGACCAGCCACGGCGGCACCGCCCACAGCGCGAGCAACAAAAACGCAATAATCCCGAGCGCGAAATCGGCGGGGCCAAAGATCGCGCTGACCCACACCGGCCGGTAGAGCGCGGCGAGCAAGAGGCCGACCACCGCGGCGTTAATCCCGAGCAGCGCGGCCTGTACCGCAGGCAGCCGGCGCAGCGTGTCCCAATGCGGCAAGGCGCCGACCAGCAGCAGAAACGACGGCAGGAAAATCGCGGCGAGACACAGCAGCCCGCCGGCCCAGCCGTTGACCGGCGGCTCCATCACCGTGCCGAGATAGGCCGAGAACGTGAACAGCGGCCCCGGCACCGCCTGCGCCGCGCCGTACCCGGCGAGAAACGCGGCGTTCGTGACCCAGCCCGGCGGCACGACCTCGGCCTGCAGCAGCGGCAGGACGACGTGCCCGCCGCCGAACACGAGAGCCCCCGATCGATAGAAC
>JBFXDF010000311.1:0-4213 GCA_050181375.1 Alphaproteobacteria bacterium | reverse complement strand
GCGGCCATGTCGAGCGCTTCGTTGCGCCCAACCACCCCAACCATGTTGCCGCGCTCGTCGACAAGCCGGACGCGCGGCACGCCAATCTCCTGATTGACGCGGGGACCCTCGCGGGTCGGGGCGACGTTCATGGATGGTCTTGGTATGTACGTTCTCCACTGAATGGTTGAATACGGCCGGCCGCGTTATCGCCGAACGGCAAGGCTCAGCCAGGCGGGCTTGCCTCATCTTTCAATCTAGCGACGAGTTCGCCAAGCGCAAGAGTCTCTTGCGCCGGGCTCCCGAGGCGCCGCATCGAGACGCTGCGCCGCTCGGCTTCGCGGCGGCCGACCGCGAGGATCACCGGGATTTTCGCCAGGCTGTGCTCGCGCACCTTGTAGCCGATCTTCTCGCCGCCGGCGTCGGTCAACACCCGCAGTCCCGCCGCTCGCAGCTCGGCCGCGACCTCCTCGGCGTAGGGCGCCGCCTCCTCGGTGATCGTCGCGACGACCGCCTGCACCGGGGCGAGCCACAGCGGGAACGTGCCGGCGTAATGCTCGATCAGGATGCCGATAAAGCGCTCGAACGACCCGAGGATCGCGCGGTGCAGCATGACCGGCCGGTGCCGCCCGCCATCCTCGCCGACATAGAGCGCGCCAAGCCGCTCCGGCATGACAAAATCGAGCTGCAACGTGCCGCATTGCCAATCGCGGCCGAGCGCGTCGCGCAGCACGAATTCGAGCTTTGGCCCATAAAACGCGCCCTCGCCGGGGTTGAGCGTATAGGAAAGACCGGCCGCCTTGACCGCCGCTTCGAGATCGCGCTCGGCGACGTCCCAGACCGCGTCGCTGCCGGCGCGCGTCTCCGGCCGCGTCGAAAGTTTGACCGCGACCTCGTCAAACCCGAAATCGCGATAGATCGACAGCAGCAATTCGCAGAACGCGATCGCTTCCGGCGTGACCTGCGCCTCGGTGCAGAAAATATGCGCGTCGTCCTGCGTGAAGGCGCGCACCCGCATGATGCCGTGCAGGGCGCCGGATGGCTCGTTGCGGTGGCAGCTGCCGAATTCGGCGAGCCGCAGCGGCAATTCGCGATAGCTCCTGAGCCGGTTGCGGAAGATCTGAACGTGCCCGGGGCAGTTCATCGGCTTGACCGCGAGCACCCGTTCGTCGCGGCTCTCGGCGATGAACATGTTCTCGCGGAAATTCTCCCAGTGGCCCGAGGCCTCCCACAGGCTGCGGTCGAGCAGTTGCGGCGTCCTGACCTCCTGATATCCGGCCCGTTCGAGCCGCCGGCGCATATAGCGCTCGATCGCGCGATACAGCGTCCAGCCCTTCGGGTGCCAGAACACGCTGCCGACCGCCTCTTCCTGCAAATGAAACAGGTCGAGTTCGCGGCCGAGCTTGCGGTGGTCGCGGCGCTCGGCTTCTTCGAGACGGAACAGGTACTGGTCCAGCTCCTTCTGGCTCGGCCACGCGGTGCCGTATATGCGCTGGAGCTGCGGGTTGTTCGGGTCGCCGCGCCAATAGGCGCCCGCCACGTTCATCAGCTTGAACGCCTGCCCGAGCCTTCCGGTCGAGGGCAGGTGCGGCCCGACGCAGAGATCGACAAAATCGCCCTGGCGGTAAAGGCTGATCTCCTCGTCCCGCGGGATTTCGCCGATATATTCGGCCTTGTAGCTCTCCCCGATGCTTTCGAAAAAAGCGACGGCGCGGTCGCGGTCCCACACCTCGCGCGTGATCGTCTCGTCGCGGCGCACGATCTCGCGCATCCGCTCCTCGATCCGGGCCAGATCGTCGGGCGTGAACGGCGTCGCGCGCGCGAAATCGTAATAAAAGCCGGTCTCGGTCGCCGGACCGAACGTGACTTGCGTCTCCGGATACAATTCCTTGACCGCCTCGGCCATCACATGCGCCGCGTCGTGGCGCAGGATTTCGAGACCCGCCGGCATGTCGCGCGTGATGATCGCGATATTGGCGTCACGGTCGATCACGGTCGCGAGGTCGCGCGAGCGGCCGTCAATCCTGACGGCGATCGCCGCCTTGGCGAGACCCGGGCCGATCGCGGCGGCGACATCGGCGCCGCTCACCGGACCCGGAAACTCGCGGCTTCCGCCGTCGGGCAGGGTGACGACGATCGGGTGGCGGGAACCGCCCGCCGCGGCGGATTGAAGGTCGCCGGATATGTCGCTCATCGTACCTGTGCTCCGTCGCTATGTCCCGTTGGGGGCGTCGCCGGACGGGGCGAATGTGTCAGCAAAAAACCCCGTCCGTTGCCGGCGGGGTTTTCGGTTCGAACGATGCCGCTGGTTCAGCGCGCACGATCTCCGCTCACCCCGCGATCGGGGCGGTAGTCGTTGCGGGGACCGGGAGGCCGTTCATAGCGCGAATATCGCGATGTCCCGGCGCGGCGTCAAGGCGAGCGGGTCCGCGCATCGGGATCGGGCGGCGCTCGTTCCGGCGTGTTTTTATCGAGCCACATCGCGATGTCGTCGAGCGAGACGCGCAACGCCGAGGCCAGCCTGGCGACCTCGTCGAAGGTGCCAGGGTGTTGCCGGTTTTCGATTGCGACAACACAGCCCGGCGGCAGATTGGCCGCAGCGGCCAGCGCCTCGCGGGTCATCCCACGATGCTCGCGCCAGATCGCGATCGGGTGTTCGCCGGCGAACAGCCGTTTGACAAGCTCGACCGGCAGGTAATCGGCTCGCGCCACGTCTTTTCCGAGCGCGGCCTCGCGCGCCTCGGCAGCGGCAACAGCGGCCAGATCCTCCGCATCCTCGATCTCGCGGATCATGGCCTCGTATTCGGCGCGACTGAGGGTGACTGTATCCGCTGTACTCATCAGCGATAAATCTCCTTACGGTGAGCGACCGCGTCGACAATCACAGTCTGCGCTTCACGATCGATCCGGCAGTCGCCCTGGCGAATACGCACGACATTATGTTGTCCCTTCAACGCCCGCGCCCAAGGGTGGCGGGCGAACGGACGGTCTGCGAACGTCTCTGCCTTGCCGATCAGAGCATTGCGGTCGCGTACTCCGATCAGACCCAGTTCTTTCAGCATCGCGGGCGGGATGATCAGCTCCACGGCGGGCCGCTATTCGAAGCGCCCAATCGGGCCGGAGGCTGGCGGCCGCTGTGCTGCAACGGACAGTGCTTGTTTGTCGGCCGCGCGACAAGGGTGCAGCCCCGACGTTTGGTGCCCCCGGCTCAATGCCCGGAATAGTAGATCGCCAGCATCTTTATCTCGGCCGGGGTCAGGCGCGAGGCGATGCTGCGCATGCGATGATAGATGTCGTTGTGCCGCCCGCCATTCGAGAAGGCCGTAAGCTGAGCTTCCAGATATTGCGCGTATTGGCCGGTGATCGTCGGTGTCTCGATCGGGCCGGCGGCCCCGATGCCGTGACATGAAATGCACGGCGGCACGCCGCGCGCGACATCGCCTTTTGTCACCAGAGTTTCGATGTCGAGGCCGACGTAAGGCGGAAACGCCCGCTCCGGGTCGATCGCGCCGCGAATGAGGGCGCCGTAAAACGCCGCCAGATCGGCGATCTGCTTGTCGCTCAGATCGGCGACAAGCGGCGACATGACATCGGACACCCGGGCGCCGCTCTTATAGTCGTGCAGCTGCTTATAGATCGCGAAGCGGCTCTGACCGTTATTGCGCGGAATTGTCGGGTCCGGGGTGTTGCCCTCGACGGTATGACAGGCGATGCAGCGCTCCTCGGCCAGCGCCGCGCCGTCCTGCCGTTGCGCCTGATAGAGTTCGCCCAGCGTCGCGTCGGTCCACGCCACGCGGGTCACCGGATGAGGCGGCGATTCCGAGGGCGGCGTTGGGCGCGCCGGCGATCCCGGCGCAATCCCGATCGCACGGCAGATCGCCGTCAACGGATCGATCCCGACCGCGCTTCCCTGCACGATCGGGATCACGACAATGCCGAGAACCACCCCGACCGTGAGCAGCACGGCGACCGCGATACCGCCCCACAGCCGCCATCCTCTGTCATTCATGCGACCGGCGCCGCTATCGCCGCTGACGCTCATGGTCCGCTACCCGGCGCCGCCGACCCGGTGGATCACGGCTTCCGGCGACGGATAGACCGCGAACTGCGCGATCGGCCAGCCATAGGCAACAATCATCAGCACCAGGACCAGCACGTTCCACAGCGCAAATCCGTTCAGCGAGGCCGGCACCCGCGCCACCGGATGGAGCGGCAGGGCATACGCAAACGGGGC
>JBFXDF010000310.1:0-4249 GCA_050181375.1 Alphaproteobacteria bacterium | reverse complement strand
GGGCGCCCGATAACCTTTTCGGCGAACGGGCACCGTCGATTGCCGAGCACGATCTTGCCTTCGTTCTCCTCGATGACGAAGAAATCGCCCTCGATCCGGCGTTTCAGATCGACTAGCACGTCCCGCACCTGCTCGCGCGACAGCGACGACACTCCGAGCGCCGCCGTGTAACTCCGGTTGATCTGCTCGCCGATCGACGCGCCGACCACGCTGATATACCCGGATGCGTCCGCGATGCCGACGACATCCTCGAGCGTGCCGGCCAGTTCGCGGATCAATGTGCGGGTAAAGGTGTCGCGATTGAGCGGGACATCGACGTCACTGGCCCGCGGATCGTCTCGAATGCCCATTTCAGAGCTCCCCGCCTTTAACATAAGCGAACGCAAACGGCGCATGCCGGCTTCCGTTCCGAAAAAGGGCTTGCGGCATGCGCCCGAATTTGGGCCGACAACCCGGCCGATTGCGGCATGCCGTTTCCCGCGGTGCGCGCCGGGTGTATAGACTCCGCAACAACCTAGGGAGGGCAGCATGAAGGACGGTCTGCGGGTATTCGACGCCGATACGCATGTCGAGCCGACCGCGGAAGTTCTCGACACCTATGTCGATCCGGGCTTTCGCCCGCGCCTTGCCGATCTCGCGCCCTATCGGGTTCCGGTCCGGCCCGGCAATCCGGGCGGCGCGCCGGGGCGGCATGTCTATCGCTACGGCCAGATCTCTTATCGCCGCATTCTCGGCGAGGCTGCGCCGCGCGAGACGCATAGCGGCCGCGACACGCACTGGATGGGCAGCAAGATGCCGCGCGTCGGCGTGCAGGACGATCAGGCCGAGAGCCGCGTCCAGGACATGGACGACGAGGGCACCGACGGGCATTTCCTGATCCCGACCGCGTGGACGAGCCTGGTCGGCCATGAGGACCCGAGCCTGGAGGTCGGGATCATCCGCGCCTTTCACCGGCACATGTCGGATTTTTCGAGCCGGCATCCGGACCGGCTCAAGAGCATGATCGTCGCCTCGGCGCGCGACGTCGACGCCGCCGTGCACGAAATCCGCGAGTGGGGCAAGTCGCGCTGGGCCGCCGCCGTGATGCCGCTCGTCACCAAGGACATCCCGGCCGATCACCCGAGCCTCGATCCGATCTGGCGCGCCGCCGACGAGCACGATCTGCCGATCGTGCACCACAGCTTCACATGGACCCCGCCGTATTTCCCGGGCGTCTTCGACCTGTGGGACAACATTTTCCTCGGCCGCCTCGCGTCGCATCCGTGGGGCGCGATGCGGTTTATCGCGTCGGTGATCGGCGGCGGGATCATGGACCGCTATCCGAAGCTGCGGGTCGGCACGCTCGAATGCGGTTTCGGCTGGCTGCCGTTCTGGGGCCGACGCATGGACGAGCAGTACGCCTATGTCGGCAGCACCGCTCAGCTCAAGATGAAGCCGAGCGAATACCTGTCGAGCGGCCGCTATTTCTGTAGCGTCGAGCGTCACGAGGGCGCCGACATGTATGACGCCGTGACAAGCTTCCTCGGCGACGGCGTGCTGATGTACGCCTCCGACTATCCGCATTCGGAATGCCAGTTCCCGGAGACCGTCAGCAATTTCCTCGCCTGGAACGTCAAGCCCGAGGCGCGCACAAAGCTGATGAGCGGCAACGCCGACCGCTTCTTCCGGCAGGCCTGAGGCTCGCGGACGGCGCGCCGGCGGGTAATAGGTCTGTTTGTCATTCCGGGGCGGCCCGCAGGGCCGGGCCCGGAATCCATAAACACCGGCTTCTCCCAAAATGGAGAAGTTCGTGTTCATGGGTTCCGGGCTCGCCGCTGCGCGGCGCTCCGGAACGACAGTGTTGCAATTCAAGCCGACTCACCAACAACTGACGGCGGGAGCATGATGCGGCGTCGGGACGTTTTCGCCACGATTGCCGTCGCGGGGGCGGCATTGCTTGGGAGCGTCGCCGCAATGGCCGCCGCCGATAATCCAATGATAACCCGCCCGATCCCGTCGAGCGGCCCCTCGAACAGCGAAATGATGCCGGTAATCGGCCTCGGCACCTGGCAGGTGTTCGATGTCGGCCCCGGCGATCCCGCGCGCCCGGCGCTGACCGAGGTCCTGCGGGCGCTGACCGATGCCGGCGGCCATATGATCGACACCTCGCCGATGTACGGCCGTGCCGAGGCCGTCACCGGCGATCTCGTCGCCGAAGCGGGGCTGCGCCCGCGCGTGTTTCTCGCGACAAAGGTGTGGACCGGCGGGCGCGACGCCGGGATCGCGCAGATGCGCCGCTCGGCCGACCTGCTCCGCAGCCCGGTGCTCGACCTGATCCAGATCCACAACCTGCTCGACTGGCGCACCCATCTCGCAACGCTGCGGCGGATGAAGGACGACGGGCGGGTGCGCTATATCGGGATCACCCACTACACGACCGGGTCGTTGCCTGAGCTGGCGCGCATCCTGGCCGCCGAGCCGGGCATCGATTTCGTGCAGTGCGGCTATTCGCTCGAAACCCGCGACGCCGAGACGAGGCTGCTGCCGGTCGCGGCCGAGCGCGGCGTCGCAGTCATCGTCAACCAGCCGTTCGAGACCGGCGGCATGTTCCGCCGGGTGCGCGGCCGTCCCTTGCCGGACTGGGCCGCCGAATTCGACTGCGCAAGCTGGGCGCAGCTGTTTCTGAAATACCTGATCGCCGACCCGGCCGTGACCTGCGTCATCCCGGCCACCGCCAAGCCCGAACACATGGCCGACAACCTAAAGGCCGGATTCGGCCGCCTCCCCGACGCGGCCCAGCGCGAGCGCATCCGCCGGTTCTGGGAGACGCTGTAGCGGAGCGGCGTCTGGCGGCTGCGAGCTGTTGGCAGCCGCCGTCGAACAATGCACGATCTGGAAGATCTTTTCAGGTAATTGTCTGAAAGAGACTTTGCTGCCTGGAAAGCATCGGAGCGGCAGGCCGGATTTCATACTTTTTCGATGTGTTTCATCATTTTGCGGATGTACCGCTTCGGAAACCACTTGCGTAACACTCTGTCTAGCATAATCGGTCATCATGCAAAATTTCAAAGGCCGAGTTCGCTATGCGATCCAAGCCGCACGAGTTCGAGACTGTCACCATCAGGCTTGCGGTAGATCAGCACCAGATCGGGCCGCAGGTGGCAGTCCCGGCAATCGCTCCATTCCCCTGAGAGGGCATGATCCCTGTTCCGGAGCGGCAGCGGCGCATCGGCGGCCAGCAAGTCAACAACTTCCATCAGCAGGGTATCGAGCCTTTTGCCGAGAATACCCGACTGTTCCCGCTTGTAGTCGCGCTGAAACCGGTTCGTGTATCTAACAGTCCGCATTCAGGCTCGTGAGGAGGTTTTCCGGTTTTCCCGCCGTCACCGTCTCGCCGCGGCGAGCGGCCTTGATTGCTTCGATGGTCTCCTCATTGGGAACGAGCGGGTCGAACGGCAGCGCCTTTTCAGCCGCCACGCGCACCAGCAGCAGGCGGAAGGCGTCGGACAGGGTAAGCCCGATCGACTTCAGCACGGCGGCGGCTTCCTCTTTCGTGCGTTGGTCGATCCGGGCGCGAACAACGGCATTGTCGGTCATGGGCTTGGCCCCTTTCTGAGCTACATTGTAGCCCAAAGATGGGGACTCGTCCAATTTTCGCCAGTCTGGAATCTCGCCGCCTTGCCGACCGGGATAGCGGGACGCGCCGTAATTCGGATACCGAGCCTCTGGTCGTATCAAGCGGGCGGGTCGCCCGCAGGCTCGATTCCCTGGACCGCTTCGAACAGCCGCTCGACCGCCTCCCGCGAGAGGCCGCGCGTGATGAAGACGAGCCGCGAGCGGCGGTCGCCGTCCGGCCAGGCTTCGAGTTCGATCGGGCGATGCGCGACATGCTGCACCGCGTGGACGACGACCGGCCCCTTGCACCCCGCGACCGCGACAAAACCCTTGACGCGCAGCAGGTCGGGGCCGCGCAGCGCGGTCAGCACCGTCATGACCTGCTCGAACACCGGCCACGGCAGCGGCGCATCGAGAAACAGCGGGAAACTCTCGATCCCGTGCGAATGGGCGTGCGCGTGGTCGTGCTGGTGCGCCGCGAGCCGCGCCGCCAAATCGGGCGCCTCGTCGAGCAGAAATCCGGGGTCGATAGCACCGTGCGCGGCGGCCACGATCGGCGCCGCGCTCAGCTCGCGAACGCGCGTGCTAAGCCGCTCGATCGCGGCGGCATCGGCGGCGTCGGTTTTGCTCAGCACGAGATCGGAAGAGCGTCGTG
>JBFXDF010000309.1:0-4273 GCA_050181375.1 Alphaproteobacteria bacterium | reverse complement strand
ATCTGAAGCGGCCGGAACGGCTTCGGGAGCAGCGGTGAACGCGGGCGAAACAAGGCAATGCGCGCGGTTTTGAGCGCGTTGTTCGACGCCGCGCTCGCCGCCGCCGACCCGGCCCGCGCCGTCGCCGCGCACATGCCGGAGCCGGTGACCGGGCGTACGGTGGTGGTCGGCGCCGGCAAGGCGTCGGCCGCGATGGCGCGGGCGTTCGAGGCCAACTGGTCCGGTCCGCTTGACGGGCTGGTCGTCACCCGGCGAGGCCACGCCCTCCGTTGCGAGCGGATCGAGATCGTCGAGGCCAGCCACCCGGTGCCCGACCCGGCCGGCGAGAAGGCGGCCCGCCGCATTCTCGACCTGGCGCGCGGTCTCGGCCCCGGGGACCAGCTCGTCTCTCTGATTTCCGGTGGCGGCTCGGCGCTGCTGGCATTGCCCGCGCCGGGATTGACCTTGGCCGACAAGCAGGAGGTCACTCGCGCGCTGCTTGCATCGGGCGCGACGATTGGCGAGATAAATGCGGTGCGAAAACATCTGTCGGCGATCAAGGGCGGCCGGCTCGCCGCGGCTGCGTTTCCCGCGCGGGTGTTGACGCTGGCCATCTCCGACGTCCCGGGAGACGACCCGGCGGTGATCGCCTCGGGTCCGACGGTCCCCGACCCGACAACCTTCGCCGACGCGCGCGCGGTTCTCGATAAATACCGGATCGACCGGCCCACCGCGGTCATTGCGCATCTCGAAGCCGGTGGCGAGGAGACGCCAAAGCCCGGCGACCCGGTGTTCGAGCGTACCCGGTTCGCGCTGATCGCGAGCCCCCAGCAGGCACTCGCCGCCGCCGCCGACGCGGCCGAGGCGCGCGGCATCGCGCCGATCGTGTTGAGCGACCGCATTGAGGGCGAGGCGCGCGATGTGGCGGCCGTGCACGCGGCGATCGCGCTGCAGCTGAGCGCCGGCAGGTTCCGCATCGGCGGATCGGTCGTGACGCCCCCGGCCGTGCTGCTGTCGGGGGGCGAGACGACCGTGACATTGGGCGCCGCCGGGCGTGGCGCGGGACGCGGCGGCCGCAACAGCGAATTTCTGCTGGCGTTGACCGCTTGTCTGAACGGTGCGCCCGGCATCGCGGCACTGGCCTGCGACACCGACGGCATAGACGGAACCGAGGACAACGCCGGGGCGATGGTATATCCGGATACCCTGTCGCGCGCCGCCTGCGGAGGGGTTGCCATCAAGGAAGCGCTCGCGCGGCACGACAGCTACGGTTTTTTCGCGGCGACAGGCGATCTGATCGTCACCGGCCCGACACTCACCAACGTCAATGACTTTCGCGCCATCCTTGTCCTCCCGCGCGCCTGAACTCAGCGAGCGTGCCCGCAGCCGCAAGGCAATCCACGGGCAGCCTGGCCGGCGCCTGCGCAGCGCCAAAATCGTTGCGACGATAGGCCCGGCGAGCGCCAGCCACGAGCGGCTGCGCGCACTGTTCGATGCCGGGGTCGACGTGTACCGGCTGAATTTCAGCCATGGCAGCCTCGACCAGAAACGCGAGCTGTTCGAGAAAATCCGCCAGATCGAGGCTGAGACCGGCCGGCCGATCGGCATACTTGCCGATTTGCAGGGTCCGAAGCTGCGGCTCGGCGATTTCGTCGATGGTTCGGTCGATATCGCCGCCGGCGCCGAATTCCGCCTCGATCTCGATCCGGCGCCGGGGGATCAGGGGCGCGTCACGCTGCCGCATCCCGAGATCTTCGCGGCCATCGAGCCGGGCACCGACCTGCTCGTCGATGACGGCAAAGTCCGGCTCCGGATCATCGATTGCGGCGCCGATTTCGCCGAAACCGAGGTCGTGGTCGGCGGCACGCTGTCCAACCACAAAGGCGTCAACCTGCCGCAGGCGGTTCTGCCGATTTCCGCGATCACCGAGAAGGACCGCGCCGACCTGTCGTTCGCGCTCGAACACGGCGCCGACTGGATCGCCCTGTCTTTTGTGCAGCGTCCGGACGACGTTGCCGAGGGCCGGAAGCTGGTCGGCAACGCTGCCGGAATCATGGTTAAGCTCGAAAAGCCGGCGGCGATCGGGCGGCTCGACGAGATTATCGAGCTGGCGGACGCCGTCATGGTGGCGCGCGGCGATCTCGGCGTCGAGATGCCGCCCGAGGACGTGCCCACCGTGCAGAAACGGGTGATCCATGCGTGCCGGCTCGCCGGCAAGCCGGTGGTCGTCGCGACGCAAATGCTCGAATCGATGGTTAGCGCCCCGATGCCGACGCGGGCCGAGACCTCGGATGTCGCGACCGCCGTCTACGAAGGCGCCGACGCGGTCATGCTATCGGCCGAAACCGCGGTCGGCCGCTATCCGGTCGAGGCCGTGGCGATGATGGACCGTATCGCCTGCCGGGTGCAGCAGGACCCGCTCTATCTCGCGACGTTGGATGCGAGCCGGCTGCCGCCGGAGCACACCAACCCCGACGCCATCAGCGCGGCGGCCTGTCAGGTCGCGGGGACAGTCGGCGCCGCGGCGATCGTGTCGTTCACCAGCTCCGGCGCGACCGCGCTGCGCGCCGCCCGCGAGCGGCCCGGCGCGCCGATCCTGGTGCTGACCCCGAATTTGTGGGTTGCACGGCGGCTGGCGCTGCTGTGGGGCGCGCATTGCGTGCAGCTCGCCGACATCCGCAGCTTCAACGACATGGTGCAGAAGGCGGTGCGCACCGCGCACGCCGAGGAGATCGCCGGGCCGGGGCAGCGCGTCGTGATCACCGCCGGCGTGCCGTTCGGAACCCCCGGCTCGACCAACGTGCTGCGCATCGCCTGGGTGGAGCGCTGAGGGCGCGATACCGCTGCCCCTACAAGACCAGTGCCGCCGCCGCGCGCGATACCGGGATCCGATCGAGGCGAGCCGACACGACAGGGTCCGGCCCTACCGGCAAGCGGAAATTGCGGCACATAGCGAATGACGGGGACGAAAAACCGCCTATGATCGGGACGGAAGAGTACCGCTCCCGGTGGGGCGCGCGGGCTTCAAACCCGTTGGAGGGCGCGCAGGCGTCTTCGGTAGGTTCGACTCCTGCCTCTTCCGCTACTATGCCGGTTAAAACAATGCGTTATGTCGGAATGTGATGATGTACCCATCATAATCTCCGTCGATAAGTCGGGACACATACGGCAGCGAGAGAGGGCGCTTCGCCGCCGACTGGCGTGGTTACCACCATACCGAAGGGGGCATATTCATGCGCTGGCTCAGCTTGGTTGTTCTCGCGACGGCGGCCCTGTTCTACACGACCGCCGCGCAAGCCGATGTCTCCTGGAACCTGATCGTCACCGATACAGCTAGAGTGCCCGGATCGGGTGGCCTATATAGGCCGTCTTTGCTACCGGCGGTTGGTGCGATACTGACGGTGTCCGACGCAGTGTTTCAAAGCGGCGAGTTGTTTTTTAGTTTCTTCGTCAACGACCGCGACACCTGGAAAATCACTATCGATGGCACCACCGATTTCAGTCTCGAAACAAAATTATTTTTTACGAATCCGGAGTTGCCGCTCGATCCCGCCGTGCCCCATCCCAGTCTGCTGAATGGCAACATCGATGTAATGATTTCTCCCACCGGGGAACTTGATGGCGCGATTAATATAAACACTACGATGATCAATCTCAATCTGGGATTCGCCAACAACATCATGAGGGATTCATTTCTCGCCAGCGACGGACCGTTTATCTGCGGCGACTTTAGTCAATGCACCATCGAGGGGCACTGGGAGCTGACGAGCGCGCTCCCGGTGCCGGAGCCGTCGACAGCAAGCGTTCTGTTGGCCGCCATCGCTGTGTTTGGGTTGCGGCGCTGGCATCGCCCATTGGCGCGATAATCCCTGGATCCCGCTCCGGCCGATTCGTCCGACAGGCGAGGCTTTTCCGCTTCTGTCCTTAGTGGTGCCGCCGCGCCCCGCTCACGACGAAATCGGCCTCGCGCGCTCCGCATTGCGAGCAGACGAGCCGCGCCGCCCATTCGATGACGGTGGGCGCCTCGCGTGCCGTCCGACCAGCTCGGCCGGATCAGGCTCTATCCGGTGCGAGCACCGCTTGCGCTTTTCCTCTGGCGGCATCTGCGCGTCCTTCCAGATTTTACGAATCAGATCTGAATGTTCAGACGACAGGTTCTTGATTTCGTCAAGCCGCACGAAATTGCGCATGCCACCGGCATCTGGACCCGCCGCATCGCAGCGAGATCGCCGTCCTGCGCCCCCTCGCCATCCATGTGTAGTATTTCTTGTTGCGGCTGTAATCATCGTAAACC
>JBFXDF010000308.1:0-4325 GCA_050181375.1 Alphaproteobacteria bacterium | reverse complement strand
TCGCGATCTCGCTGACCTCGGGCGGCGGCGCCTGGGATACCGCCAAGAAATACATCGAGGAAGGTCATCACGGCGGCAAGGGTTCGGAGGCGCACAAGGCGGCGGTGACCGGCGATACGGTCGGCGATCCGTACAAGGACACGGCGGGACCGGCGGTCAACCCGATGATCAAGATCACCAATATCGTCGCGATCCTGCTGCTCGCGATCCTCGGCCGCTATATGGCCGGCTGAGCCCGGCCGAGCGTCGGCTCCTCATCCTGACCCTCTCCCCGCAGGTGGGGAGAGGGCAACCCGGCTGAACCGCCGCGCGAGCGAGGTCGAGAAGAGGCCACCTCCGAAATCGAACTTGCCTCCGCCGGGAGGGCGCGCCACGATCCGGTCTTAAAGAGCGGTTGCGACACAGGCGGCCGCGCCCCGGATTTGTGGAGGATGCAAGATGCCCGCCGCCCCCCGCTGCGTTGCCCTGGTCGGCCCGTATCTGTCGGGCAAGACGACGCTGCTCGAATCGTTGCTGTTCGCGAGCGGCACGACGAGCCGCCGCGGCAGCGTGCGCGACGGCAATTCGGTCGGCGACCATACCCCCGAGGCGCGCGCCCGCTCGATGTCGACCGAGATCAACGTCGCCAACGCGAACTTTCTCGGCGACCCCTGGACGATCCTCGACTGCCCCGGCTCGGTCGAGCTGCTCTACGAGGCGCAGCAGGCGATGCTGGTCGCCGATACTGTCGTGGTCGTCTGCGAACCCGAGGTCGAGCGCGCGGTCACGGTCAGCGCGCTGCTGCATTTCCTGGCGCGACACGACATCCCGCACATGCTCTTCATCAACAAGCTCGACGCGGCGAGCGCGCGGGTGCGCGATGTGCTGGCGGCGCTGCAGTCGGTGTCGGAGCGCCCGCTGGTGCTGCGGCAGGTTCCGTTGCGCGGCAGCGAGAACGAGATTACCGGCTACGTCGATCTGGTCAGCGAACGCGCTTATAGATACCGGCCCGGCCAGGCCTCGGACCTGATCCCGCTGCCCGACGGGTTCTGGGACCGGGAAAGTGAAACCCGCACCAGCCTTGTCGAAAAGCTTGCGGATTTTGACGATTCGCTGCTCGAGCAACTGCTCGAGGACGTGCAGCCGTCGAAGGAGGAAATCTACAGGCACCTGACCCAGGATTTTCAGAAGAACCTGATCGTGCCGGTGTTTGTCGGCGCGGCGGGGCAGGATTACGGCGTGCGCCGGCTGTGGAAGGCGCTGCGCCACGAAACGCCGCAGCCGACGGAGACCGCCGCGCGGCTCGGCATCGCACCGCAGGGCGAACCGCTGGCGCAGGTGTTCAAGACCTATCACCTGCCGCATACCGGCAAACTGTCGCTGGTACGCGTATGGCGCGGCTCGATCGCCGAGGGCAACGTGCTGAACGGGGTACGCGTCGCGGGGGTCGTAAAGCTGCTCGGCGGAACGCAGGAAAAGGTGCCTTCCGGCAATATGGGCGAGGTTGTCGGGCTCACCCGGATGGAGGAAATCCAGACCGGCATGGTGCTGACCCCGTCCGGCAAGGCCGACCCGTTGCCGCAGCCCGACACGCCGCAGCCGGTCTACGGCCTCGCGATCCATGCCGAAAAGCGTGGCGACGACGTCAAGCTGACCGGGTCGATCGGGCGGCTGATCGAGGAGGACCCGACCCTCGAACTCGAACAGAACGCCGAGATGCGCGAGATGGTGCTGTGGGGGCAGGGCGACGTGCATCTGCAGATCGCGCTCGACCGGCTGCGCCATCGCCAGAACCTGTCGGTCGTCGGCCACCACGCGGCGGTGCCGTACAAGGAGACGATCCGCCGCGGCGCGCAGCAGCATTCGCGCTTCAAGCGGCAGAGCGGCGGGCACGGACAGTTCGCCGATGTGACGGTCGAGGTCGGCGCGCTGCCGCGCGGCTCCGGGTTCGCATTCAAGGACAGTGTCGTCGGCGGCGCGATCCCGCGCAATTACATCCCGGCCGTCGAGGAGGGTGTTGTCGAAGCCTTGACACACGGCCCGCTCGGCTTCCCGGTCGTCGATGTCTCGGTCAACCTGATCACCGGCCAGTTCCACGCGGTCGACAGCTCGGACATGGCGTTCAAGACCGCCGGGCGGCAGGCGATCCAGGAGGCGCTGCCGAAATGCGAGCCGATCCTGCTGGAGCCGATCGACGAGGTCGAAATCTCGGTGCCGAACGCATTCACGGCGCGGGTGCAGCGTCTGGTTTCGGGCCGCCGCGGTCAGATCCTCGGTTATGACGCGAAACCGGACTGGCAGGGCTGGGATGTCGTCAAGGCGCAGCTGCCGCAAAGCGAACTGCACGATCTGATCGTCGAACTGCGCTCGCTGACCCTGGGGGTCGGCAGTTTCGCGCGCCGGTTTGATCACATGGCCGAGCTGACCGGCCGCACCGCCGACAAGGTCATCCAGAGCCGCGCCGCCGAAGCCGCCCAATAGCCGCTCGCCGCCAACGCCGTCGATGCGCGGTCGGACCGGAGCGGGTCTGCAGTGGTCGGCAGCCGGACGGCGTTCGCTGCGCCTTCGAGCGGTTTTTTTGAGTGCCGCGCTTCGGAAACGCGCGGCAGCATGGTTGATTGTGAGCGGTTGATCGCGACGCCGCTTTTTATTCGCCGCAGCCGCACAATCGCTTGATGGCGTCGACGTACGCCTTCGTCTCCTGGTAGGGCGGCACGCCGCCATGCGCCTCGACCGCTTTCTCGCCGGCGTTGTAGGCCGCGAGCGCCAGCGTCAAGTTGCCGTTATACTTGTCTATGAGCATTCGCAGATATCTCGCTCCCGCGTGGACGTTCTCGCGGGGGTCGAAACGGTCCCGAACGCCAAACCGTACCGCCGTCTCCGGCATCAGCTGCATCAGCCCCGCGGCCATTTTGGGCGAAACGGCGCGCGGGTCGAAACCGGACTCGACCAGAACCACGGAATGCAACAAGCGCGTGTTGATCCCGATATTTTGCGCTGTCTCGTCGATCACGCTGCGGATTTCCGGGGGTGCCGAGGCGCGCGGATGGATTGTTCCGCGCGCGTACCGCGTCGCTGTCGGAGGCGGGCAATCCCTCTCGGCGACCGGTGGAACTTGCGATATCAATTGCAGGATATTCGAGGCCTGAGCGACACCCCGGTTCGCCGCCTTGCGCAGCCACATCGCGGCAATCCTGTCGTCGCGAGCCACCCCGCGTCCGTTCAGATACATCCAGCCGATGCCGTAGAATGCCCGCGGATCACCGCGCCGCGCCGCGTCGCAGTAAAGCGCCATCGCGCGTCCGTAATCGCGCGGCACCGACAGCCCGGTTTCGTATTGCATGGCCAATGCAACCGTGTCGCCGGCCGCTCTTTTCGGACCGGCGTCCTGCGCCGCGATTACGGAGACCGGCTGCCCGAGGACGATCGCGGCCAGCATCAACGCGCGCCACCATCGGAAAATCAGGCCAGCCATCGCTCCTTCCATGCCTGAAACATCAAGACCGTCCAAAGCGACGCTTGCCAATCGCGCTTGCCGGCAAGATGCTCGGTCCAGCGCCGGTGGATCGCCGTGGAGTTGAGAATACCCTCTCGCTCTATGCGCCGTACATCAAGCAGGTTCTCGGCCCAGTCGCGCAGTTCGCAGCGCAGCCACCGGTCGAGCGGCACCGCAAAGCCCTTTTTTGGCCGGTCGACCAGTTTGCGCGGCACGTAGCGATGAAGCACGCTGCGCAACAGCCGCTTTCCGACGCCGCCGCCCGCCTTCATCTCAGGCGGCAGCGACCAGCTGAACGCGACGACGCGGTGATCGAGCAGCGGCACGCGCGCTTCCAGCGAGACCGCCATCGACGCGCGGTCGACCTTGGTCAGAATGTCGTCCGGGAGATAGGTCAGCGTATCGAGATACTGCATGCGCTCGACAAAATCGGGCACAAGCAATCGCATCCGTCCATCCTCGAGCAGCCCTGGCCGTTCACGGCCGCCTTTGACGACGCATGCCGGGTCGGTCCATTGGCTCACTATTTGACGATAGAAGGCGCTTGCCTCCGGCTCGCCGGCCAGGACACCCGCAAGCTTGTGCATTTTGTAACCGAACTGCGCCGGACGGCGCTGCTCGGGGATCGCCTGACCGACCGCCGACCAGGCGGATGGCGGCAGCGCCCATATCCCGCGGGCGGCAAGCGCGCGCAGCGGACGCGGCGTGGCCTCGATCGCCTGCCACAGACCCTGGCCGCGGAAATAGCGGGTATAGCCGGCGAACAGCTCGTCTCCGCCATCGCCGGACAATGCAACCGTGACGTGCGCGCGCGTCATCTTCGACACGAGATAGGTGGGAATCTGCGACG
>JBFXDF010000307.1:0-4355 GCA_050181375.1 Alphaproteobacteria bacterium | reverse complement strand
AACTGGTCTCGGCCTACGCGCCGTTCGCGAATGGCGGTTACGGTGTTATCGCTTACGGCATCACCGATGTCTGGGATGCCGATGGGCATATTCTGTACCGCCGCGCCGGGACCGGTCCCGGCCGCGTCGTCGCTCCCGAACTGGTCGGCGCGATGAACCGGATGCTGGAGGGCGTCATTGCCCAGGGCACCGGCAGGAGCGCCGCGCTGGGGCGTCCGGCCGCGGGCAAGACCGGCACGACCCAGGAATACCGCGATGCCTGGTTTATCGGCTATACGGCCGATCTGGTCACCGGTGTATGGCTCGGCAACGACGACAGCACGCCGATGCGACAGGTGACCGGAGGCACATTGCCGGCATCCCTCTGGCGCAATTTCATGCTGGCGGCGACGCGCGACATGCCGATCCGGCCGCTGCCGAGCGGTCCCGTCCCGGCCGGCGCGGTATCCTCCGATGTCGGCGAAGCCTCGGCGCTCGACCGGCTGCTCGGCTGGTTGACCGGCTCGGAGACGCCGCTGGCCGGCAATCGCTATCCGGGGCCGGCGCCGCACAATTGAGGCCGGCCGCCGATTATCCGGCCAAGCCGCGCTGCTTTAAGAGCGCTTCTATCGCCGGGTCGCGGCCGCGGAAGGCGCGATAAAGCGTCATCGGGTCCTCGGTGTCCCCGGCGCTGTAGATCGCCCTGAGCCGAGCCGCCAGCTTCGGATCGAACGGATCGGCGGTCTCGGTGAAGGCGGCGAAGCCGTCGGCGTCAAGCACCTCGGCCCACATATAAGCGTAGTACCCGGCCGCGTAGCCGCTTCCGGCAAACAGATGCTGGAAATGCGCCGGGCGGTGGCGCAGCCCGATCGCGGCCGGCATCTCGATCTGCGCGAGAAAATCCTTTTCCAATTCCTCGACGTCGAGTCCGGCCGGATCAGGCCGCGCGTGCAGATCGAGGTCGAGCAGCGCGCAGGAAGTGTATTCGACCGTCGCGAAGCCCTGGTTGAAATTACGCGCCGCGAGCAGCCTTTCAAGCAGCGCCTCGGGAAGCGGCTCGCCGGTGCGGTAATGCCTCGCGTAGCGGCGCAGGTTTTCCGGCACATCGAGCCAATGCTCGAAGACCTGGGACGGGAACTCGACAAAGTCGCGGCGGACCGCGGTGCCCGATTGCGACGGGTAGCGCACGCGCGACAGCAGCCCGTGCAGCCCGTGGCCGAACTCGTGTAACAGCGTGCGCGCGTCGTCGAAGCTCAGCAGCGTTGGTTCGCCCTTTGAGAAATTGTTGTTGTTGACGACAATGGGCAGCACCTCGCCGTCAAGCATCTCCTGTACCCGGTAGCTGCTCATCCAGGCGCCCGAACGCTTGCCCGGCCGCGCGAAATTGTCGTGCAAAAACAGGCCGAGCGCGCGGCCGGTCGCATTGTCGCGCACCTCCCAGGCGCGCACGTCCGGGTGGTACAGCTTGCAGTCGCGCCGCTCGACAAAGCCAATGCCAAACAACCGCCCGGCCGTGTCGAACGCGGCCCGCACCATGTTGTCGAGCACGAAAAACGGCTTCAGCTCGGCCTCGTCGAGCGCGTAATCGCGCTGCCGCACCTTTTCGGCATAGTAGCGCCAGTCCCACTTCGCGACTGGCTCGTTGAGCCCGTCCGCCAGCGCAGCCTCGGTCAAGGCCGCATGCTCGGCGCAGGCCCTGCGGCGGGCCGGCTCCCACACCTGCTCCAAGAGGGCGCGAGCGGCCTCTGGCGTTTGCGCCATCGAGTCGGCGAGCCGGTAGTCGGCGTAAGTCCGGTAGCCGAGCAACCGCGCCTGCTCGGCGCGCAACTCCATGATATCGCGGATCAACGGCCGATTGTCCTGCGTGCCGAGGTCTCCGCCGCGCGCCGCCCAGGCCTCGCAGGCGATGCGGCGCAGATCGCGCCGCGCCGAAAACGTCAGAAACGGCTCGACCGAGGCGCGCGCCAAGGTGATGACGTATTTGCCGGCAAGCCCGCGCGCGTCGGCGGCGGCGGCGGCCGCCTCGCGGGCGAATTCGGGCAGGCCTTCGAGGTCGGCTTCGTCGAGCACGAGATGCCATTCGTCTTCGTCGTGCAAAACGTTCTGCCCGAACAGTGTGTGCAGCATCGCGAGCCGCTCGGTGATCGCGGCCATGCGCGCCTTCTGCGCCGGATCGAGCAGTGCTCCGGCGCGCACGAAGCGCAGATGATGGCGTTCGAGGAGCCGATGCTGATCCGGCTCCAGTCCGAGCGTAGCGCGCGCCCGGTACAGCGCGTCGATGCGGGCGAACAGCGCCGGGTCGAGCATGATGCGCGCGTGGTGCGCCGCGAGGCGCGGCGCGTAATCGCGGTCGATCGCGTCGAGCGCCCCGTCGGTTGCGCTGGATGTCAGATTGTCGAATGTGCGGCCGATCCGGGTCAGCAGCCGCCCGCTGCGCTCCAAGGCCTCAATCGTGTTCGCGAAATCCGGCGGCTCGGGCAAAGCGGCTATCGCGGCAATCTCGGCCGTGTGCTCGGAAATCGCGCGGTCGAAAGCCGGCGGAAAATGCTCTGGCCTGATCCGGTCGAATGGCGGCAATCCGAACGGCGTGTCCCAAGATTGCAGAAGCGGGTTGTCGGCGGCGGACACGGCGGCTCCTACTCCATAGCGACAGTATGAGGCCGAGCCCATGCTTCCGAAAGCTGGCAGGCCCGCAGTTCTGTATCAGGTGCGACGGAACCGGACCATAGACTTGCCGCGCGTCGCGCCGACCGAAGCAGGGTCGGCGAGGGTTTCCCCGAGAAGCTGCCGGGCGTCCTTGCCAACGTCGATCGGATGGCCGGGTTGTTTCGTGCTTCGGCGTTCGTCTGCGTCGAGAACGACTCGAAGGATGCGACCAAGCGTGAGCTGCGGGCTTGGCAGGAGGCGCGGTCGACCGCTCGGCTGATCACACTCGACGGCCTCGACGCTTCGTGCCCTGTCCGCACGATCCGGTTGGCGAAGGCGCGCAATGAGTATCTGGCTTTGATCCGGGCCGAGTTCAGCGATTACGATTTTTTCGTCATCGATTGCGACGACGTCAACGTCAGGGAAATCGATCTCTCGGCCGTGGCGCGCGCCGTCGATTTCCTGGGGCGCAAAACGCGTGTCGCGAATCGAGCGGAACGCGCCGCCTCTCGAAGTCGATTCGGCGTTCGGCGGATTAGCGATCTATAAGGTCTGCAGTATTCTTAGGAACAGGCGCACTTGCGTTGGCTACAAGAAGAAGGCGTTGCCCAGCGCGAGCGGTCCCAGGGAAGTGGGATGCGAGCACGTGATCTTCAACGCGGGGTTTCGCGAACTTGGGAAGAAGCTCTTCATTCTGCCCTATCTCATCAATTTTGCGGACGGATCGCTTTACGTTTCCGCCGCTTCCACCGGGATCGTTTCGCAGCATGATCTTCGATCTTCACCGCGCCGCCGCCGATTGACGATCAGGGCAAAAACGACCGATGCCGCATCTGCCAGCCGGCATGGCAGTTGCCGAATGCATCCGATCTCTCAGCAAAGCTGGTAACCGGCAGAAGTAGGCCAGGGTTGTGGACCGTTGATTGAGTATCTGTTCCGTTTATGGCTGCGCCTCTTGCTGCATCCGCTGGCGGCGCAGCGCGCGCCCGGGGCGCTCGCCGGTCGACTTTCCTTCGGACCAGACCAAGCGGCCGTTGGCAAAGACATGGTCGATACCGGCGGCCGGCAGGGTCGGCTCGGCGAAGGTGGCGCGGTCGATCACGGTCTCGGCATCGAACACGCACAGGTCGGCCCAGGCGCCCGCCCGCACGACCCCGCGCCCGGCGAGGCCGAAACGCGCCGCCGGCAGCCCGGTCATCTTGCGCACCGCGGTTTCGAGGCCGAACAGACCCACTTCGCGGCAGTAATGCCCGAGGACCCGAGGGAACGTGCCCCACAGGCGGGGATGCGGATGGATGTCGTGCGGCAGCCCGTCTGAGCCGATCATCGTGTTGTCAAAGGCGAGAACCCGGCGCACGTCGGCTTCGTCCATCATCCAGTAGATCGCGCCGGCCGGCTGCAACCGCTCCGTCGCGCCGATTATATCGACGCCCCAATCGCGCGCGATATCGGCGAGGTCGCGTCCAGCCTGCTCGGGGTGCGGCTTCGACCAGGAGATCATCACCCGGAGCGCGTCCTCGATCCGCTGCGTTCGCAACACGGTCGAGGAGGCGATATAGGGATAGGCATCGAGGCCGATTTCGTGCCGTCGCATCGCCGCCGCGATTTTCGGCAAGGTCTCCTGCGTGCGGCCGAAATTGCCGACGCCGCTGACCTTGTGATGCGAGATCACGACCGGGACGCCGGCGGTCTCGCCGACATGAAAGCTCTCGTCGAGACTGTCAGATCGG
>JBFXDF010000306.1:0-4364 GCA_050181375.1 Alphaproteobacteria bacterium | reverse complement strand
GGTTTGTCGGCCTGTGTCATTTTCGGTACGTGGTCATTTGCTGCGGGCTCCGGACATTAAATCGACAAAACGTTGAAACAGGTAAAAGCTGTCCTGCGGACCGGGGCTGGCTTCGGGGTGGTGCTGCACCGAGAAGACCGGCAGGCCCTTGAGCCGCATCCCCTCGTTGCTCCCGTCGAACAGCGAGGTGTGCGTCGTCTCGACAGTGTCCGGCAGGCTGTCGGGATCGACGACGAACCCGTGATTCTGGCTGGTGATCTCGACCTTGCCGGTCAGGCCGTCGCGGACCGGGTGATTGGCTCCGCGGTGGCCTTTATCCATCTTGCGCGTCGCGCCGCCCAGCGCCAGCGACAGCAGTTGATGCCCGAAGCAGATGCCGAATATCGGTGTGCCGCTGCCGATCAACTCTTGCAGCACCGGAACGGCGTATTCGGCCGTGGCGGCCGGGTCGCCCGGCCCGTTCGACAGAAAGATGCCGTCCGGCTCGAGGCGCATGATTTCCGCCGGCGTCGCGGTGGCCGGCACGACCGTGACGCGGCAGCCGTGCTCGGCGAGCATGCGCAAAATATTGTGCTTTGTGCCGTAATCGATCGCGACCACGTGAAACCGCGGTTTTTCCTGGGTGCCGTAGCCGGAGCCGCGCCGCCATGCCGTCCGGCGCCATTCGTAGCTCTGCCGGCAGGTAACCTCGGGCGCGAGATCCATGCCGTCGAGGCCCGGCCAGGCGCGCGCCTCGTCGCGCATCGCGGCGAGATCGAGCGCCCCGTCGGGGAGGTAGGCGATGACGCCGTTGGGTGGCCCGTTGTCGCGGATGAGCCGCGTCAGGCGCCGGGTGTCGATGCCGTAAAGCCCGACGATGCGGTGCGATTTGAGCCAGGAGTCGAGCGATTGCTCGGCGCGGTAGTTGGCCGGCTCGGTCGGCCGGTTGCGGATCACCAGACCGCGCGCCGCCGGGGTCGTCGCCTCGAGGTCCTCATAGTTGGCGCCGACATTGCCGATATGGGGAAACGTAAAGGTGATGATCTGCGCCGCGTAGGACGGATCGGTCAGGATTTCCTGATAGCCGGTGATCGATGTGTTGAAGCAGACTTCGCCGACCGCCTCGCCGGTCGCGCCGATGCCGCACCCCCAAAACACCGTCCCGTCGGCAAGCACCAGGGCCGCGTTGCAGTCGGGCGGTCGCGGCGGCGGCCAGGCCGCGGGCGGATCGGTCATCGAAAATGTCCAGCAGGCGTCGGCGCGGGGCCGCCTTGGGGCGGCTGAGACGCCGGGAACATAAGGGCCGCGGCTTTTTTGTCAACCCGGCTCGAAAAGGAACAACGAGTTGCATCAACTACTTATGAATAATCGCGGCAAAATTGCCGCCGCGGCGCGAAGAGGATAGGCTGCGGCGGCGAGATCGGCAGCCGGCCACGGGAGGAGGACATGCTGCGCAAGGCATTCACCGAGCGGCTCAAGGAGGCGATGCGCGCCCGGGACGCGCGGACCGTTTCGGCCGTGCGGATGATCCTGGCGGCGCTGAAGGACCGCGACATCGCGGCGCGCGGGACCGGCAATCCGGCCGGCATTCCGGAGCCCGAAATCCAGAGGCTGCTGCAGGGCATGGTCAAGCAGCGGCGCGAATCGATCGCGCTGTACCGGCAGGGCAACCGCCCGGAACTGGCCGAGCGGGAGGAACAGGAGATCGCGGTCATCGAGAGCTTTCTGCCGCGCCAGATGAGCGACGACGAGATTGCCGCCGCGGCGCGGGAAGCAATCGGCGAGACCGGCGCCGCCGGGGTCAAGGACATGGGCAAGGTGATGGGGGTGCTGCGCGAGCGCCACGCCGGGGTCATCGACATGGCTCGCGCCGGCGCGGTCGTGAGGCAGTTGCTCGGGTAGCCGAACATGATTGCGGGCGCCTCCAAACAACGCCCTCTCCCGTCAGAAAGAGGAGAGGGGTGGGGTGAGGGGGGCTGCCCGGATCGTGCTTGCAACACCCTCGCCCTCTCGTCGCCGCGCGAGGGGCCCATTCCTCTCCCGCGGCGCGGGAGAGGGGTCTAGTTTCGCATGGCCTTTCCGCCCGGATTCCTCGACGAATTGCGCAGCCGGGTGTCGCTTGCCGATCTCGTCGGACGGCGGGTGCGGCTCGCGCGGCGCGGGCGCGAGCACTCCGGGCTGTGCCCGTTTCATAACGAGAAAACGCCGTCTTTCTATGTCGTCGAGGACAAGGGGTTTTTTCATTGTTTTGGCTGCGGCGCGCATGGCGATGCGATCGGGTTCGTCATGCGCGCCGACAATCTCGATTTTATCGAGGCGGTCGAGCGACTGGCCGGCGAGGCCGGGATCGCGGTGCCGCAGCAGACCCCGCAGGAGCGCGAACGCGCGCAACGCCAGAAAACGCTGCTCGACGCGCTGGCCGCCGCTGCCGGGTTCTACGAGGCGCAGCTCTGGCGGCCAGTGGGCGCGCCGGCGCGCGACTATCTGACGCGGCGCGGTCTCGACGAGGAGACGATCCGGCGGTTCCGCCTGGGCTGGGCGCCGGAGGACCGTCAATCGCTGCGGCGCACTCTCGGCGGCGATTTCCCGGAGGCGCTGCTGTGCGAGGCCGGATTGGTGCGGATTCCGGAGGACGGCGGAACCCCCTATGACTGGTTTCGCGGCCGGGTGATGTTTCCGATCGGCGACCGGGCCGGGCGGATCATCGCGTTTGGCGGGCGGGCGCTGGGCGACGAGCAGCCGAAATACCTGAATTCCCCCGATACGCCGGTCTTCGAGAAGGGACGCAATCTCTATGGCTGGGCGGCGGCGCGCGCCAACCTCGCCCGCGACCCCGACAGCGCGGTCATTCTTGTCGAAGGCTATATGGATGTCATCGCGCTGCACCGCGCCGGGTTTGGCGGCGCCGTCGCGCCGCTCGGCACCGCGCTCACCGACGCGCAGCTGCACGAATTGTGGCGTCTGGCGCCCGAGCCGGTGTTGTGTTTCGACGGCGACGCCGCCGGACAACGAGCCGCGCGGCGCGCCCTCGTGCGTGCCTTGCCCTTGCTGCAGCCGGGCCGCAGCCTGCGCTTCGCCGAGTTGCCTTTCGGCGAGGATCCGGATTCGCTGCTGCGCACCGCCGCGCCCGGTGCGTTCGCGCGGGTCGTCGCGGCGGCTTGTCCGCTATCCGAAATGCTGTGGCGGGCCGAGCTGAACGCCGGCGCGGTCGATACGCCCGAGCGGCGCGCCGATCTCGAGCGCAGGCTGATGACGCAGGCCGGGCTGATCGCGGACCGTTCGGTGCAGAACGAATACCGACGGTTTCTTCGCGATCGCCTGTTCGGCTTCGCGAGAGCGGCTGCACCGGCGCGGCGCGTACATCGCCGTCCCGTGGTCCGGAGCGGCGCGGCGGCAGCCGATGTCGCGCCGCCGCTTCCGCCGCCGTCGGGCCGCCGCAACCGCGAACTCGTCCTCGGGATATTCATTGCGCATCCGGCGCTGATCGACGAGTGGGTCGAGGATCTCGCCGCGATCGAGTTTCCCGAGCCGGAGCTTGACAATTTGCGGCGGTCGATTCTACAGGTCGCGCATGCCGGCCCGGGGCTTGACGCCCAAACTCTGCGGCAACACTTAGCGTTGTGCGGCCACGCACCGACGCTCGATGGCCTGGCGACCGCGACAGCCAGGCATGCGGGCTTCGCCGTCGGCGGAGGAGACGATCCCGGGGTGATCAGGCAAGGCCTCATAGAGACACTCCATCTCCTGCAAATCGGCGGCCGCGGCGACATCGAGGCGGCGAGCCGCGCGTTCGCGGCCGATCCGTCAGCCGAAAACGCGCGCCGGTTGATGGCGCTCAAGGAGCGGGAACTGCAGGACGGCCCGATCGGCGGGATCGAGCCGTAGGTCCGCGATGAGGCGCAAGATAATCGCATAGGGTAGGGGGATCGCGCTTCCGGCGGGGCGCGGCGGGTCGATTTGCTTGAAACGAAGGATGGCGGCATGGCGAGCAAGGCGGTGACGGCGGCGGACACGGCCGAGACCCGGGAAGAGGCGGCCGAGGCCCCGCTTCTCGACTCGATTGCCAATGCGATCAAGAAGATGGTGGCTCGCGGCAAGGAGCGCGGCTATCTGACCTATGACGAGCTGAACGCCGCGCTGCCGCAGGATCAGGTGTCCTCGGAGCAGATCGAGGACACGATGACGATGCTCTCCGAATTGGGCATCAACCTGATCGAGAGCGAGGAAAGCGAGGAGCCGGCCGAGGCGGAGGCCGAGGACGGCGAGGCCGAGGCCCGCGGCAATGTCGATGACGACGATATCGGTCGCACCGACGACCCGGTGCGCATGTATCTGCGCGAGATGGGCTCGGTCGAGCTGTTGTCGCGCGAGGGCGAAATCGCGAT
>JBFXDF010000305.1:0-4365 GCA_050181375.1 Alphaproteobacteria bacterium | reverse complement strand
TCGATCAGGTGGATGAACGAGCCGCCGACCGTGCCGCGGCACAGCCCGGCGGGGCCGAGACCGACGCCGCAGGAATCGTTGGCCGCAAACAGCGGCTCGGCCCCGCCTTCCGACACGAGCGTCGCGTAATGGAATTCGTGGCCGCGGTATCTCGTGCCCGCCGTCCCGAGCCAGCCGGCCGCGCGGAGCGTCACCTCGCGGTAGCCGAGATGCAGCCGCCGCTCGGCGAAACTGGTCGCGAGCGGCAGCAGCCCGGCCATTCGATGGACCCGCCCATCGGCCGCAATCAGGCGCTCGCCCAGCACCATGTAGCCGCCGCACTCGCCATAAATCGCCGTGCTGTCGGCGGCGCCGCGACGCAGCCCGCCGAAAAACCGCTCGCAGGCGGCGATCCGGCCGGCATGCAGCTCGGGATAGCCGCCCGGCAGATACACGGCGTCGGCCGTCGGGTCCGGCGCTTCGTCGGCGAGCGGCGAGAAGAAGAAAACCTCCGCCCCCGCGTCGCGCCAGCCGCGAAGCATGGCCGGATAAGTAAAGACAAACGCGTCGTCGCGCGCCACCGCGATGCGGCGGCCGAGCGGCGGCAATTGCGGTCCCGGTGCTGGATGCGGCCGGCTGTTCGCGGCGGGACGCGCCAGCTTCAAAAGCCGCGCGATGTCGAGGCCCGCGGCCACGGCCTCGGCGGCGCGCGAAATCGCCGCCTCGCAATGCTGCTCCCCGGCCGGGACGAGGCCGAGATGGCGCTCGGGAAGGGTCAGCGCCGGGTCCTGCATCAGCGCGCCGAGAAGCGGCAGCCCGGGCAGGTGCCGGGCGAGCGCGGTTTCCAGCAACATCCGGTGGCGCGTCCCGGCGACCCTGTTAAATACCACTCCGGCGAGCGGCACTGCCGGATCGTGCCGCATGAAACCGCCGACCAGTGCCGCGGCGGAGGCGCCTTGCCGCCGCGCGTCGACCACCAGCACAACCGGCCAGCCGGTCAGACGCGCCAGCGCCGCCGTCGAACCGGCCTCGCCGTCGGGGCCGGCGCCGTCGAACAGCCCCATGACGCCCTCGCACAGCACGATGTCGGCCTGGCTTTCGAGCATCTCGACCGATGCACGGACGGTGGATTCCCGCATCGCCCAGGCATCGAGATTGAGGCAGGCGCCGCCGCTCGCCGCCGCGTGAAAGCTCGGGTCGATATAGTCGGGTCCGGCCTTGGCCGCCGCGACGCGCAAGCCGCGCTCGCGCAGCAGCCGCAGCAGCCCGAACGTCAACAGGGTTTTGCCGCTGCCCGAGGCCGGCGCGGCAACGATCAATCCGCTGCCGCGTCGGGCAGGAACGCTTTGCGTCATTATTGCGCGGCGCCTCCGGTCAGCGCCCGCCAATATGCGGCAACGGCTTCCGGAGCGTGGCCGCTCGCCACCAGCTGATCGCATTTCTGCCGCAGCGCCGCGGGATCGAGCTGCTCGGCGCGCAGCAGCGCGGTGCGTGCCTCGGCCATGCGGCCCTGCCTCGCCAATGCCTGTCCCAGGAACAGATGCCACTCGCCGACCTCGGGAGCCAGCGCCGTGGCGCGCCGGTAAGCCGCTTCGGCGCCGGCGACATCGCCGGTCTCGTTCAGCGCGTGGCCGTATTGCACCCAGATTTCCGGCGCGTACGGGACCCGCCGCAGCGCCCTGCGGTAGAGAAGGACCGCGCGCGGCCAGTCTCGCGCCCGGCTTGCCCGATCGATGCGACGCCAGATCGCCGCGATGAAGCGGTCGGCCATGACCGCCCGCGCGAGATCGCCCAACCCGAGTTCGCCGCCGTCGCGTAATTCCCACCCTGACGCTCTCTCCCTCGCGGGGGAAGGAAACGAGCCGGCTCGGGACGCAGGCGGGGCAACCGCGAACCTCGCATTGCGCCAGTCGTGCCACAGCGCGTTGTGGATCGGGTTTTTCGCCAGGATCGCCTCGCGCGTCGGGACGGACAGATCCTCGACGCGCAGCGGCCGCCAGGAGACCCGCTTGCGCCATTCGGATGTCGTGTTCTTTCGCCGCGCGCCGGTTGGGATGCCGAGATCGGCGGCGAGCGCCGCAAGCAGGCCGTCGCCGTCTTCGTGGCTGCCGACAAACCAGAACCCGGTCAGGCTCTCGCTCAGCAGCTCGTATTTGTCAGCATCGCTGGTCGCCGGAAAGGCGCGGATTGGCATTTCGAGCCAGTGCCACAGCAGCAGAAGCGGCACGAGATCGCGCGGCTGCATGCGAAAATGGCGTTCGAAATCGCAGGTTGAGCCACCGCGCGACAATGAAAACATCATGCGGTGATTGTAGTACGAGACGTGGAACCCGATCGGGTCGCGCAGCAGCAGGGTCCGGCGGATCTCGCGACCCGGGAAGCTTTGTTCGAGCGAGCGCCCGAGATAATGCCCGGTGACCGCGCGCACTCGGCTGAAATCGAGACCGCCGTCGAGGCAAAAGCGACGCCCGCCGAGCATATCCAGCGGCCCGGGACGCGACACCGCGCAAACCTGGTCGCCAAGATGCGCCCTCAGGTGCGCCGCTATCGTATTGCCGCCGGTTCGCGGCATATGCAGCAGGAAATATACCGGCGGCGCGGGCCTCGCGCCCGAGCCCGGCGCCTCTCTGGCGCGGAGCGCGCGGCGCGTTGTGTCCGTGACCGCCACTGTGATTCTGTCTCCGCCGCTGTGCACAAACCCCTATAGAACCGCCCGCCTCACCTCCCCGCAACGGTATCTCGACCGGCGCGCGCGGCATCAACACAGGCAACCTTGAATTTGCCCTTAACATTCGTCGTGCTATTGTTGAACACATTGTTTGCGGGATTTCGCGAGATGATCTGGCTTGCGGCGCGCATCGCCTCGGTTTTGGCGCTCACATTGGGCTTGGGCTTGGAGCCGGCATGGGCCGGGCCGACCCTCGACAAGATCAAGCAGGCGGGCACGCTGGTCTGCGGCGTCAATACCGGTCTTGCCGGGTTCGGACAACCGGACAGCCAGGGGCGCTATTCCGGCTTCGACATCGACATCTGCAAGGCGATCGCGGCGGCGGTGCTCGGCGATCCCGAAAAGGTCAAATACGTGCCGCTGACGGCGCAGCAGCGTTTTACCGCGCTGCAATCGGGCGAGATCGACGTGCTGTCGCGCAATACCACCGATACGCTGCAACGCGACGCCGAGCTCGGTCTCGATTTCGCGCCGGTCGTGTTCTACGACGGCCAGGGCATTATGGTCTCGAAAAAGCTCGGCGTCAAAAGCGCCAAGGAACTGAACGGCGCGACCGTGTGCGTGCAGCCCGGCACGACGACCGAACTTAATCTGGCCGATTATTTCCGCGCCAACAACATGCAGTTCAAACCGCTCGTCATCGAAAAACTCGACGAGGTCGTCTCTGCCTATCTGTCCGGGCGCTGCGATGCGATCACGACCGATCGCTCCGGTCTGGCCGGGATACGCACCGGGCGCACGCCGAACCCGGACGAGCAGGTCATTCTGCCCGAGACGATCTCGAAGGAGCCGCTCGCGCCGGCGGTGCGCCAGGGCGATTCGCAATGGACCGACATTGTGCGCTGGGTGGTCTATGCGTTGATCGAGGCCGAGGAAAAGGGCATCACGCCGCAAAACCTCGATCAGAAGGCGACGAGCGAGGACCCCGACGTGAAACGGATGCTCGGCGTGACCCCCGGCATGGGCAAGGCGCTCGGTCTCGACGAAAAATGGGCGTACAACGCAGTGAAGGCGGTCGGCAATTACGGCCAAATCTTTGAGCGCAATGTCGGCGACAAATCGCCCTTGAAGCTGGATCGCGGCCTCAACGATCTGTGGACGCGCGGCGGGCTGATGTACGCGCTGCCGATCCGCTGACGCCTCGCTCGTGGTCGACCAGACCGCAAGCGAGCGATCGCGGCCGAAGCGGCCGGCGCCGTGGCGCGACCCGATGGTGCGCGGCGTCGTCATTCAGGTGTTGTTTGTCGCGGCGGTCGTCGCGCTGGGCGTGTTTCTCGTCCGCAACACGCTGGATAACCTGAGCCGGCAGAACATCGCGACCGGTTTCGGGTTTTTGGATCGCGAGGCCGGGTTCAGCATCGGCGAGCACCTGATCCCGTACTCGCCGGCCAGCACCTATGCCAGGGCGTTTCTAGTCGGGCTGACCAATACGCTTTATGTCGCGGCGCTCGGCATCGTGCTGGCCACCGTTCTCGGTACGCTGATCGGATTGGCGCGGCTTTCGACGAACTGGCTCGTTGCCAGGCTGGCGCAGATTTATGTCGAGTCCTTCCGCATTATCCCGCTGGCGCTCCAGCTGTTCTTCTGGTGGGGGCTCCTGCGCGGCTATGCGCCTTCGCCGCGGCAGGCCTGGCAGCCGCTTCCCGACGTGTTTGTCG
>JBFXDF010000304.1:0-4366 GCA_050181375.1 Alphaproteobacteria bacterium | reverse complement strand
CCTTGGCGAATGAGACGATGTCCGGCTCGACGCCCCAGTGGCCGAGCGCGAACCAGCGCCCGGTGCGGCCGAAGCCGGTGATGACCTCGTCGGCGATCAGCAGGACATCGTACTTGTCGCAGATCTCACGCAGTTTCGGGAAATAGCTGTCGGGCGGCACGATCACACCGCCCGCGCCCATGACCGGCTCGCAGATCATGCCGGCAACCGTTTCCGGACCCTCGGCAAGGATCGCCTGTTCAACCGCCTCGGCGGCGCCGAGGCCGCATTCCTCGTTGCCCTGCCAGCGATACGGGTAGGGCGGCGCGACCTGAACAAAGCCCGGCACCAGCGGGCCGAACATCTTGTGGTACGCGGCCATCCCGGTCGCGCTCATCGCCGCCATTGTGACGCCGTGATAGCCGTGCATGCGCGAGATGAACTTGGTCTTTTCCGGCTTGTCCTGCACCTTCCAGAAAAACCGCGCTGTCTTGAACGCGGACTCGTTCGATTCGGCGCCCCCGGTCGTGTAATACACCGCAGAGCTGTTGCTGTAGGCGTGCTTGACGATCTTCTCGCCGAGCCGGATCGCCGGTTCGTTTGTCGCGCCGACATAGGCCGAGGCATAGGCGATCTTGCGCATCTGCCCGGCGGCGGCGTCGGCCAGCTCGCCGCGGCCGTGGCCGACATTGACGTTCCACAGCCCGGCCAGCCCGTCGATGACCTCGCGCCCGTCGGCGAGATGCAGCATCGCGCCCCGACCCTCGGTCACGAGCAGCGGCGTCTTGTGTTCCTCCGGGTGATGCAGCGGGTGAACCAGAAAACGCCGGTCGCTTTCGAGCAGCTGCGCGGTGCCGTCCATGGTGATCTCTCCAAGCTCGCCTAACGCAAAGGTGGGGTCAGCGGTTCGGCAAGTCGAGCGGGTAGATCGGGCGGCGCACGTTTTTGAACGTCAGCTCGCTGTAATCCGACGTGCAGACGCCGATCCCGGCGCACTCGACGACCGCCCTGGCCATCGCCCCTAGACCGGCGCGCCAGTGGATGCGGCTCTTCAGCATCACAAAGCGCTTCTGCATCGGGTCGATGCCGAGCGACAGGAGGCAGTTGACATCGTTCGGCTCGACGTGATGCGAGATCAGCGCGATCTCGGCGCGGCCGGTATCGAGCACGACGCTCGCCCCCATATCCATCTGCACGCCGCGCCCCATCGGCCCCTTGTTGCGGAAGCGGCCGTTCGAGATCGTCTTGACCGTGCCGGTCACGGCGAGCGGCCGGCTCTCGCCGGGGATCGCCGGCATCGCCATTTTGCCGCCGATCGCCAGCGCGACCTCGGCGCCGATACCGGCGGCAATCGCCTTCTGCACCGCTTCCGGGTCGTAGATCGCGAAGGCCGCGACGCCGTCGAGACCCGCGCGCAGGATCGCGGCCAGCACGGCGGTCGTGTCCATCGTGCCGCCCGAGGCGCAGTTGTCGTAATGATCGAGCAGCACGACCGGCCCCTCGCCGGGCTTTGGCGGCTCCAGCGATTTGGCGCGCGCGAGGGACTGTTCGAGCGGTTCGAGCTTGTAGACAAAGTCCTCGCGGTCGGCCCAGGCGCGGTCGAGCAATTCGTCTCGCAGTTTCCCCGCGAGGACGCGGTCGCCGTCGGTCACGACCACCGCCGATAATCCGGCATTCGTTATGTCGGCGTGCGGAAAGCCGGTGAACAGGCTGGCGGCGAGAGCGCCCTCGCGACTCATTGCCGCACAGCGCGCCTGCAATTCCTTGTTCGGGTGGTCGTCCGAACCCTGCTTCATGACATGCGGCAGCATCGGCACGTTGCCCCACGCCATCACCGGCCTGATCTCGCCGCGCATTGCCCGCAGCAGGATTTCGCCGGCGCGCCTCGCGGTGTCGTAGGTATCGATATGCGGGTAGGTGCGGTACCCGGTGACGACGGTCGCGTTGTCGATGATCGCGTCGTAGAGGTTGGCGTGCATGTCGAGCGACACGGCGATCGGTGTTGCCGGGTCGATCGCGCGGATGCGCCGCAGCAATTCGCCCTCGCCGTCCTCGAAGCTCTCGGTCACCATCGCACCGTGCAGGTCGAGCATGATGCCGTCAAACCCGCCCTTTTTGACGGCGTCGCAGATGCTGCCGGCGATGTGCTCGAAGGCCGCGTCCTCGACGGGGCGGCTCGGCGGCGCTCCGGCCGCGATCGGCAGCACGATTTCCGCCCCCTCGCGCTCGGCCAGATCGAGATAGGCTCCGAGACCCGACCCGGTGCCGCGATAGGCGCGGATCGCCGCTTCGTCGTAAAGCGGTCCGGGTCCATGCCCAAAGCGGGTGAGCGGGGTCGGCACCGGCGAGAACGTATTGGTCTCGTGCTTCATCATCGCGATCAACAGGCGCATCCGGGCTGACTCCCCCTTGGGACCGCCGGCGTCCCGCCGGCTGCCGGCCAGAGGCCGGCGGTCCGCAGTACCGTTTGCTACTTCCAAGCGACCTCGGCCGCCGCGTTGCGGCCGGCGATGCGGCCGAAGGCGAGACACTCGCCGATATTGCCGGTGCCCTGATAGAGATAGCTGTAGATCGAGCCGAGTTCGCCGGCGCTGTAGAGGCGGGGGATCGGCGTCCCGTTCGGGCGTACGATCTGGGCCCTCTCGTTGCGCCGCGGCCCGCCTTGCGTGTTGAGCATCGAGGGCGACAGCTCGACGGCATAGAAGGGACCGTCGGCGATCGGCTCCAGCATCAGCGTACGGCCGAACTCGGCATCGTGCCCGGCATCGCAAGCCCGGTTCCAGCGCCGCACCGTATCGGCCAGCGCGGCGGGGTCGAGACCGAGCAGCGCGGCAAGCGCTTGGATGCTGTCGGCGCGCCTGATCCAGCCCTTTTGCAACTCGGCGCTGTTGTCCTCGCTCCATTCGTAGCGCTCGACGATCTGCGTCCAGCCGTGGCTCGGATGCTTGTCGTAAAGCGGGCCGGAAGCGAACAGCGCGTGGTCGAAGATCATGAACATCGGGCACGGCGTCGAGAGCGGCAGCCAGCGCCCGTTGACCGGCACCTTGCCGTGCCGCGTCTTGAATTTCTCGTCGGCGAAGCGCCTGGCGTCGGGGCCGACCACGATTACCCCGCCCGGCATAAGCTTGCTGAAGTGCAGCGCCTGCATCGAGAAGCTGGTGCGGATTTCCGGCACCTTCAGCGCCATCGACGGTCCGGCGTAGTTGTTCATGTGCCAGAGATCGGCGCCGACCGCCATCGCCATCGCGATGCCGTCGCCCTCGTTGTACGGCGACCCCGAGGTGTAGCAGTACGGCACGCCGGGCAGATAATCGCGGATCATCTGCTGGTTGTTCTCGAACCCGCCGCAGGTCAGCACGACGCCGCGCCGCGCCTTGACGCATACCGGTCTGTGGCCCCGCTGCGCCCGGACGCCGAGGATTTCCTTCGTAGTGTCATGCTGGATCAGGTCGCGCGCCGGGGCCTCGTACAGAATGCGGATCGGGCGCTGCCTTACGAGCCGCTCGAACAGCTGCCAGGTGTAGGAATAACCGTAGGTCGGCCCGTCGTGGAATTTGTGCACGCAATCGGCGCCGGGCAGGTCCGGGAATTCGATCCCGACGGGCTGGTGCTGGTGCTCCTGCGGATCGCCGCCGAGGCCTGCGAGCCAGTCGTTGTTGCGGCACATCTCGTCGGCCCAGACGCGCACCATCGGTTCGGGCACGACGTAGGACCCGCATAGCGCGGTCAGATAGGCGGCGGCCCGCTCGGGGTCGGAGGTGTTCAGATAGCCTTGCCCGGCCACGCGCGTGTTGCCGCCGTGCTCGCCCTCGGGCGCTTTCTCCAGGATGACGACCTCGGCGCCGAGATCGTGCGCCGTGACCGAGGCGGCGAACCCCGCCGCCCCGAACCCGACCACGACGACATCGGCCTCGGCATCCCAGGTTTCGGGCACTGTGCTCATCGTCTCTTCTGCTGCGCTGTCGGGTGGGCCGCGGACGGCATAGGTGGACGGCTCTTTCTCAAAAACTCTTCGTCATCCCCGGGAAACAAAGCGGGGTCCGGGGAGCAGCGCGGAGCGTTTGCCTCGGATCCCCGCTTTCGCAATCGGGAATGACGGCTGAAATTGTTGCGACGTGCCTTTAGCGCCTGCCCGCGATCAGCCCCATTTGGCTTGGCCGCCGGCCAGCGTGATCGTGATGTGGCCCATCGTCGTATCGGCCTTGGCGCCGTGCCAGTGTCGCTCGCCGGCCTTGATGTGCGCGACGTCGCCGACATTGATCTCGCGCTGCTCGCGCTCGTTGGCGACCATGCCGGAGCCGGACACGACAATCAGCAGCTGATCGCAATCATGCGTGTGCCAGCCGGTCGTGCAGCCCTGGCTGAAATTGACGACGCTGCAATTGTA
>JBFXDF010000303.1:0-4375 GCA_050181375.1 Alphaproteobacteria bacterium | reverse complement strand
CGTCGGCGGCGTGTCGAAGATCGTCGCGATCGGGCTCAATTACCGGTTGCACGCCGAGGAGGCCGGCGCACCGATCCCGAAGGAGCCGATCTTTTTCCTGAAGGCGGTGTCGTCGATCTGCGGTCCCAACGACGACGTGATCATCCCGAAGGGTTCGGTAAAGACGGATTACGAGGTCGAGCTGGGCATCGTCATCGGCACCAAAGCGAGCTATGTCGCGGTGCACGACGCGCCGAAGCACATCGCCGGGTTCTGCGTCGTCAACGACGTTTCCGAACGCGAATTCCAGATCGAGCGCGGCGGGCAATGGACCAAGGGGAAGAGCGCCGACACGTTCTGTCCGATGGGGCCGTGGCTCGTGACCGCCGACGAGGTGCCGAACCCCGGCGCGTTGCGGCTGTGGACCGAGGTAAATGGCGAACGGCGGCAGGACAGCAACACCTCGGACTTGATCTTCGGGGTCGACCACATCGTCAGCTATGTCAGCCATTTCATGACGCTGATGCCGGGCGACGTGATCCCGACCGGCACGCCGTCGGGGGTCGGGCTCGGCTTCAAGCCGCCGCGGTTCCTGAAGCCGGGCGACCGGATGCGCCTGTCGGTCGAAGGTCTCGGCGTGCAGGAGCAGCGCCTGATCCCCTTCGAGGGCTGAACGCGAGCCGCGCCGCCGCAGAAAACCCAGGGCGACGGTGGTCGGGCAAACCGCCGCGAAGCGAAATCACCACTAGGATCGCGACAGCTATCGGCGCGGTGGCGCGAAAAAGCGCCCGCGGCATGCGGGTATGCGGCGCCGGCATATCGCCAGGCGGCGACGCCGCGGCGAGTATCGCATATCGACCTAGCGCGATGCGGCGTTTCCGCGCTATGGTTGCGCCTCACGCGCGCCTTTATGTCTCAGCGAACGTTCAGAGGCCCGATGTCCGATCGCCCCCCCGGCACCTTTGATGAAGAAGTGCACCCCGCCCCCGGCCGCCCTCTCGATGTGACGGTCAAATGGTTCAACCCGGGCAAAGGATTCGGTTTCGTCACGATGCCCGACGGATCGCAGGACGCATTCCTGCCGATGGCAACCTTGCGCCGCGCCGGGTACGACGATGTTCGCGAGGGGTGCTCGATGACCTGCGAGATTGGCGCCGGTCCGAAGGGACCCCTGGTGATCAATATTCTCAGCGTCGATGCCAGCACCGCCGTCCCGCCGCGTGCGGAGGCATTCGACCACCGCCCGTCGCGCGCCTCGCAGACGCTCGAAGGCGAAGTGAAGTGGTTCGCGCTCGAAAAGGGCTATGGCTTCATTTCGCCGGATGGCGGCGCCAAGGACATCTTTGTCCATATCTCGGCGCTGCGACGCAGCCAGCTGAGTACCCTCGAACCGGGGCAGCGGGTGCGCGCCGAGGTCGTGGAAGGCAAAAAGGGTCTTGAGGCCGACCGGATAGCGATCATTTCCGGCTAGCGCTCATCCACGGCAAACCCGCGCCGCCGATCCGGCGACGTCCCCGCGCGACAGACTGCCGCGCAACAAAAGCTCCCTATCGGCGTTACCAACGTTCGGCGGCCGATGGGTTTACAAATCTCACCCCAAGGAGCACGGTGGCCGATACTTGTCGGACAATAGCCCAGCGCCGCCGGGCGACGATGAAATCTGCGAGAAGCACTCCGATGGACTTGCGCGATACGATCCGCACCTATCGCCTGTTTTCCGGATCCTACGACATTGTTTTTGGACCAGTTTTTCATCCCGGTCGGAAGGAGGCCGTGCGCCTCGCCAATGACAGGCCGGGGCAGCGGATACTCGAGGTCGGGGTCGGCACGGGGCTGTCGCTGCCCCATTTCCGGCGCGATTCGCGCGTCACCGGCATCGACATCTCGGCGGAGATGCTGGAAAAGGCGCGCCGCCGCGTCGAGCGCAACAAGCTAAGCAACGTCGATGCGTTGCACGTCATGGACGCCGAGAACCTCGATTTCGACGATAACTCGTTCGACGCCGTGCTCGCACTGTACGTCGCCTCGGTGGTGCCGGACCCGGCCCGCTTCGCCGCGGAGATGCGCCGTGTCTGCATACCCGGCGGCACGATCGTTCTGGTCAACCATTTCACGAGCGAGAACTGGGCTCTGCGGTTCATGGAACGCCGCCTGGCGCACGCTGCCCGCCATATCGGCTTCCATGCCGATTTCCCGCTCGACCACTTCCTTGAGGAAAGCCGGCTCTCGGCGCGCGAGATCCGGCCGAGCAATTTGTTCGGCTATTGGCGGCTGCTGCGCTGTATTAACGAAAAGCCCGCCTCCAATCTGCCGTGACGCAACCGGCCGGTGTAGCCGCTTGACGGCACCCGGCCCTGCATCGACATGCAGCAGATGAGCCACCCCCCCGAGTCCGTTGCCGCGATCGTCAAAGCAGTCGGATCCGACGGGTACGCGTTTGTGCGCGCTCCGGAAATGCGCGCGCTGCTCGACGCGGCCGGTCTTTCCGACTGGGACGGTTTCGCGCGAAGCTGGGACGATCTCGGGGTCGATATGTTCATGGCCGATGGCGGGCGCTATCGCCGCCGGCGCTTCGCCTGTTTTCGCGCCACCGAAGGGGAGGTCACGCGCAAGCCGCATCAGCCGCATTATCAGAGCCGCGACTACAATCCGCTGAATGGCGGGATCGAGCGCTGGTTCGAGCCGGTCACCGGCGCGATCGGCTCGCATCCGGCGATGCGGGCGATTCTGATGACATGCCGCGACCTGTTCGACGGGCTGACGCCGGCGGCAACGCGGCCAGCGGCATGGCATGTCGAGGTACACCAATTTCGCATCGAGGCCCGGGCCGGGCAGACCGGACAGCCAACCCCAGAAGGGATGCACCGCGACGGTGTCGATTGGGTTCTGGTGCTGCTCGTAAACCGAGTCAACATCGCAAGCGGTGAGACGACCATCGCCGATCTCGCAAAATCGCCGCTCGGCAGCTTTACGCTAACCGATCCGCTCGACGCCGCCGTGACCGACGACAATCGCGTGTTTCACGGCGTTACTCCGGTTACGCCGCTCGATCCGGCGCGGCCGGGGTACCGCGACGTGCTGGTCGTGACATTCCGACGGGAGTAGGCAGAACCAGCTACGATCGGACTTGACGAACCGCGGCACGGCCCGTCCCAGAGGTATTCTCATTCCCATCGCGGCGCGCGCGGCGTAGAAAAGCAGCGGCGCAAGAGCAGCTTAGACCGGGTGCGGATCGCCGATCCGTGCTGGGACCGGATGGTTGCCGGACCGCCATGTCAGCCGCTGTTGCCGAGTTCCGCTCCCCGCATGACCGTATTCGCCCGGGTTGCGATGCTGGCGCCGTTTCAGGTGCGCAGCTTCCGTTTCCAGTTTCCCGCCGACCTCGCGACCTCGTGGGGCATCGAGATGGAGAACCTGGTGCTCGGCTGGTACATCCTGGTCGAGACCGGTTCGGTGCTGGCGCTGACGCTGTTCTGGGCGCTGCTCTATCTCGGGACATTGCTGGCGCCGCTGTTCGGGATGGCGGGCGACCGGGTCGGCCATCGCACGGTGTTGTGCGCGATGCGCGGAGCCTATGCGGTGCTCGGCGCCGCCGTTACCGTGCTCGCGTTCGCCGGGGCGCTGCATCCGGCTTTTGTGTTCGTGATCGGCACGCTCTCCGGGCTGATCCGCCCGTCGGACCAGGGTCTCCGGAATGCGCTGGTCGCCGCGACGATGCCGCGCGACACGCTGATGGCGACCATGGGCGTGTCGCGCACGACCTCGGATTCGGCGCGCATTTTTGGAGCGCTGTCCGGGGCCGGGCTGTTCGCCGCGTTCGGTCTCGGTCCGGTCTATCTGGCGATCGCCGGGTCGTATCTGACGGGGTTTCTGTTGACCCTGGGCGTGGCGAGCGGTCGACCGGTGGCGCGACCGGAAGGCGCCGAGCCTCCGTCACTGTGGCGTGACCTCAAGGAGGGGCTCGCCTATTGTTGGGACACGCCGGTCTCGCTCGCCTCGCTGTGGCTGGCGTTTCTCGTCAACTTGACGGCGTTCCCGCTGACCAGCGGCCTGATGCCGTATGTCGCCCGGGACATCTACCGGATCGGAGAAACCGGCCTCGGCACGCTGGTCGCCAGCTTCGCGCTCGGCTCGTTCCTCGGCTCGATCGCGATCAGCATGATGGGGCGAATGCTGCACCCGGCGCGGATGATGATCGTGTTCGCGCTCGGCTGGTACGCCGCGCTGCTCGTCTTCGTACAAATGCCGAGCCCCGCGATGGGCCGGGTGATGCTGGTTATCGCCGGCATCTCTCAGGCGCTGAGCCTCGTGGCGATGTCGGTGCTGCTGCTGCACAGCGCCGGCGAGCGGTTTCGCGGCCGCGTAATGGGCGTGCGCATGCTGGCGATCTACGGCG
>JBFXDF010000302.1:0-4400 GCA_050181375.1 Alphaproteobacteria bacterium | reverse complement strand
GCCGAGATCGGGTGCGGTCTCGGCGTCGAAGCGGACCGTGACGATCGCGTCGGCGATCTCCTTCGGTGCGGCCGTGGCGCGCTGCGTCGTGCCGCCCCAGCCGGTTGCCTGGCAGAACAGGTTGTAGAGCGGCACCGAGGCAAACGACAGCCCGGTCATGCCGGCGACGACCGCGAGCAGCAGCACCACCGTCGTGCCGTTATTGCGCCGACGCCTGACCGGTTCCACGAGGCTAACCGCCGCTCATTCGCACGATGCTGATGACGTAGAACAGCACCACCAGGGCCAGGAGCACGAGCAGCAGCGCGCGGTTGCGGGCGCGGATGCGGCGCTGCCTCTCGTCCATTTCGGCTTCACCGGTGGTCATCGCGCGGGTGATCATGATGCGCCTGCCGCGATGCGGTCGGCGAGCAGGGCGGCGAAAATCAGGAACAGGTACAGCAGCGAGAAATGGAACATATGCCGCGCACCGCGTTCGCCGGCCTTGTCGTCCTCTCGCCATACCCGGATCGCGGTCGCGGTGAACAGGATGCTCAGCACGCCCGCGACGATGCCGTAAAACGGTCCGGCCATCCCGAGCAGGAACGGCGCCAGCGCCGCCGGCCACAGCATCAGCGTGTAGAGCAGCATCTGGCGCTTGGTTTCGCGCGGCCCGGCCACGACCGGCAGCATCGGCACGCCGGCGGCGGCGTATTCGCCGCTGCGGTACAGCGACAGCGCCCAGAAATGCGGCGGCGTCCAGAAGAAGATGATCGCGAACAGCGCGACCGCTCCCCATCCGACATCGCCGGTCACCGCCGCCCAGCCGACAATCGGCGGCAACGCGCCGGCGGCGCCGCCGATCACGATGTTCTGCGGCGTGCGGCGCTTCAGCCACATCGTGTAGACGAAGGCGTAGAACGCGATCGTCAGCGCCAGGAGTTCGGCGGCCACCCAGTTGACCGCCAGCCCCATCACGACCACCGAGCCGACCGCCAGCACGGCGCCGAACCCCAACGCCTCGCCGGGCAGCATTCTTCCCGCCGGCAATGGCCGACCGGCGGTGCGCCGCATCACCGCGTCGATGTCGCGATCGTACCACATATTGATCGCGCCGGACGCGCCGGCGCCGACCGCGATGCACAGCACCGCGACGGCGGCCAGCACCGGATGCAGATGGCCCGGCGCGAGAAACAGACCGACAAACCCGGTGAACACGACAAGCGACATGACCCGCGGCTTGAGGATCGCGACATAATCGCCGACCGCCGCGCCGGCATAGGGGGTTGCGAGCGTCGCTCTGCCGAAGGTTGATGGCAATTCGCTCACGTTGCTACTCGTGCTCCTTCGCCCCGTCCCGCGGTATCGCCTTTAGTGCGCATGCTCGGCGACCGGCGCGATCAGCGGCGGCTCGTCGAAGCTGTGGAACGGCGGCGGCGAGGACAACGTCCATTCCAGCGTCGTCGCGCCTTCGCCCCAGTAATTCGCGCCGACGCGCTTGCCGTACATGAACGTGTGGAACACGATGAACACAAAGAACAGGGTCGCGGCATACGAAATGAACGCGCCGATCGACGAGACCATGTTCCACCCGGCAAACGCGTCGGGATAGTCGGCGATGCGCCGCGGCATGCCGGCCGCCCCGAGAAAGTGCTGCGGGAAGAAAGTCAGGTTGACGCCGATAAACGTCGCCCAGAAATGGATCTTGCCGAAGGTTTCGTTGTACTGCCGCCCGGACATCTTGCCGATCCAGTAGTAGAACCCGGCGAACAGCGCGAAAACCGCGCCGAGCGACAGCACGTAGTGGAAATGGGCGATGACGTAATAGGTGTTGTGCAGCGCGAAATCGACGCCGGCATTGGCCAGCACGACCCCGGTAACGCCGCCGATCGTAAACAGGATGATAAAGCCGATCGCCCACAGCATCGGCGTCTTGAGCTCGATCGAGCCGCCGTACATCGTCGCGATCCACGAGAACACCTTAACCCCGGTCGGCACCGCGATGACCATCGTCGCGGCGGTGAAATAGGCGCGGGTATCGACCGAGATGCCGGTCGTGAACATGTGGTGCGCCCACACGACAAACCCGATCACGCCGATCGCGACCATCGCGTAGGCCATGCCGAGATAGCCGAATACCGGCTTCTTCGAAAATGTCGCGACGATGTGCGAGATCATGCCGAACGCGGGCAGGATCATGATGTAGACTTCGGGGTGCCCGAAAAACCAGAACAGATGCAGGAACAGCATCGGGTCGCCGCCGCCCGCCGGATCGAAGAACGTCGTCCCGAAATTGCGATCGGTCAGCAGCATCGTGATCACGCCGGCCAGCACCGGCAACGCCAGCAACAGCAGAAAGGCAGTGACCAGGATCGACCACACAAATAGCGGCATCCGGTGCAGCGTCATGCCCGGGGCGCGCATGTTGAAGATCGTCGTGATAAAGTTGATCGAACTCATGATCGACGACGCGCCCGCGAGGTGCAGCGACAGGATCACCATGTCGATCGACGGACCCGGATGCCCCGCCGGGCTTGCTCCGGACAGCGGCGGGTAGATCGTCCAGCCAACCCCGGGACCGCCCCCGTTCACCCCTTGTCCGGCGCCGACAAACAGCGAGCCGACCAGCAGCGAGAAGGCCGGGACCAACAGCCAGAAGCTGACATTGTTCATGCGCGGGAAGGCCATGTCCGGCGCGCCGATCATCAGCGGCACAAACCAGTTGCCAAACCCGCCGAACGTCGCCGGCATGACCACGAAGAACACCATGATCAGCCCGTGCGCCGTGATCAGCACGTTGTAGAACTGATGATCGGTGATGAGCTCGTTGCCCGGATGCATCAGCTGGGCGCGCATCAAGACCGACATCGCGCCGCCGACCAGCCCCGCGATGATCGCAAAGACCAGGTACAGGGTGCCGATATCCTTGTGATTCGTCGAAAACAGCCAGCGCCTGACGAAGCCCGGCCGATGCTCGGCATGCTCGATGTGATCGGCGGCGTGCGTATCGTGGTAACTCATCTTGCGCCTCGGCTGTCAGTTCGCGGCCGGATTGGCGGCGGCGACCTCGGTGGGCCGCGCCGGTTCGCCCGCGGGCGTCCCCCCCGAGGGCGTCGTAGAGGCGAATTTCTGCTTCGCCTCGACAAGCCATTTCTCGAATTCGGGTTTTGCCACCGCCACTACCTTGATCGGCATGAACGCGTGATTGATGCCGCAGATCTGGTTGCATTCGCCGTAGTAGGTGCCGGGATGCTCGACCCGCATCCAGGTCTCGTTGACGCGGCCGGGCATCGCGTAAAACTGAACCCCGAACGACGGAATAAACCAGCTATGGATGACGTCGACCCCGGTGATCAGCACCCGAATATTCGTATCGACCGGAACCACCAGCGGATTGTCGACGTCGAGCAGGCGCTTCTGGCCCGGTTTTAGATCCTTGTCCGGGATGATGTTGCTGGCGAAGCTCAAATCGCCCTGATCCGGGTACGAATAGTTCCAAAACCACTGGTTCCCGACGACCTTGATCGTCATGTCGGCATTCGGCACGCGATCCATGTAATACATCAGCCGGAACGACGGGATCGCGATGATGACCAGGATCAAAACCGGCACCACGGTCCACAGAATTTCGATTACCGTGTGGTGCGCGGTACGGCTCGGCACCGGGTTGCGGCTGGCGCGGAAACGGATGATGACGTAGAGCAGCAGCCCCAGCACGAGGGCGGTGATCGCGATGATGATGACCAGCAGCAGGTCGTTCAGCGCGTGGACCGCCTCCTTGACCGGCGTCGCCGCAGGCTGCATCCCGATTTGCCAAATATGCGGCTCCGCGGCCCAACCGGCCTCCGGCAGTCCCGCCAGCAGGATCGCGGCCAGCCCGACAGCGAGACAGATCTGCAGCGCCGGTTTCGGCGCAACCCTTCCGAGACACCTCGTCAACAGCATCATGTCCTTGCAGCCCCTCTCCGACGAGGACGCTCCTGCGTGGTTCAATCTAGCCGGCCCGGAAGCGTGTTCGCCGCGACGGCCCGTGGAACCATCCCCGCGGGGATTGCCTTCGGGGCGCCGCTTATTCGGCCGCCGGCCGGGGCCGCGCCGCCGTTCCTTCAGCCCGGCCTTCCTCGGCCTTGCTGGGGCGGCGCAACCGGGTCAACCGTATACCAAAGTTTTCCACACCGACAACTCGGGCCGGCATCCGCGCGGCCCCGCATTTTGTCGCAAGCGGCGCCCGAGACCGGTCGGCCGGCCGCCATCCGGGGCGGCCGAACCCGCGTCTTTCCCGGCCGGTCCGGAAGAACCATATCTGACCGAACCGATCGAGACCGACAGCCCGACGCGGAGCCGCTCATGTCAAACCTCGCCATTACCGACGAGCTGTTTTTTGAACGCACCGGCATGGATGCGGGGGGCGTCGAGCGGAT
>JBFXDF010000301.1:0-4401 GCA_050181375.1 Alphaproteobacteria bacterium | reverse complement strand
CCGATCCCGATACCGGCCAGCGGCTGGAGCCCATCGAGGAAGTCGTCATCGACGTGGATGACGGTTACACCGGCCCGGTTATCGAGAAGCTGACCCAGCGCCGCGCGGAACTGGTGGAGATGCGGCCGACCGGCGGCGCCAAGCAGCGTCTCGTGTTCCTGGCGCCCTCGCGCAGCCTGATCGGCTATCACGGCGAGTTCATGACCGACACCAGCGGCACTGGCGTGATGAACCGCATCTTCCACTCCTATGCCCCGCATAAGGGCGCGATTCAGGGGCGGCGGTCGGGTGTGCTGATCTCGCTGGAACAGGGCAAGGCGGTTCCCTATGCCCTGTTCAACCTGGAGGAACGCGGGTTCCTGTTCGTCGCGCCCGGTACGCCCGTTTATGGCGGCATGATCATCGGCGAGAACAGCCGCGGCGAGGACCTCAACGTCAACCCGCTGAAGGCGAAGCAGCTCACCAACTTCCGTGCTGCCGGCAAGGACGACAACGTCCTGCTCAGCCCGCCGGTGGATATGACGCTTGAGAAGGCGATCAGCTACATCGCCGACGACGAGCTGGTCGAGGTGACGCCCCAGTCGATCCGTCTGCGCAAGCGCTGGCTCGACCCCAACGAGCGCAAGCGCCACGCCCGTCAGGCCGAAGTCGCCTAGCGTCGCTTCGGGCGCGGCGGTTGCCATGCCCTCTTCCGCTTGTTGAGTTAGGACATCCGGCGGTCGCGTTCGTCGCGCGGCCGCATGTTGTATGTCGTGCGGAACTTCCGATGCATCCCTCCGCCGTTCCCGTCGTGAAGGATATCGTGCTCGTCGGCGGCGGGCATGCGCATGTTGCGGTCTTGAAGTCCTTCGGCATGCGACCGATGCCGGGGGCGCGGCTCACCCTGATCGCGCGCGATGTCGAGACGCCGTATTCGGGCATGCTGCCGGGGCTCGTCGCCGGCCATTACAGCCGGGACGAGGCGCATATCGATCTGCGGCCTCTGGCGCGTTTTGCGGGGGCGCGACTCTACCACGACACGGCCATCGGTCTCGACCTTGCGGGGCAGCGCGTGCTGTGCGCGGAACGGCCGCCGGTCGCCTATGACCTGCTGTCGCTCGACATCGGTTCGACCCCCGACATGCGCGGCTTCCCGGGCGCGGCGGAGAATGTCACGCCGGTAAAGCCCATCGACCGGTTCCTCGATCGCTGGCATGCGGTTGAGGAACGGGTGCTGGCCGCGCGGGGGCCGCAGCGGATCGGGGTCGCGGGCGGCGGTGCCGGGGGCACGGAGTTGATCCTTGCCGTGCGGCACCGGCTGCTGGATTGCTTCGCGCGGGCGGGCCGGTCGTCCGAGGGGCTGTCCTTCCATATCGTGACCGATCATGGCGTCCTGCCCGACGCCCCGGCCTACACCCGTCGGGCTTTCGACCGTGTCCTGGCCGCCCGCAATGTCGAGGTCCATACCGGCTGCCGGATCGAGGGGGCCGGGCCGGGGCGGCTGCTGTGCGGGGACGGCCGCAATATCGACCTCGACGAAATCCTCTGGGTCATGCCTGCCGGCACGGCGGCCTGGCCGGGCGATGCGGGACTGGCCTGCGATCCGGGCGGGTTCGTCCGGGTCGATGCATCGCTGCGGTCCGTGTCGCATCCCGCGGTGTTCGCGGTCGGGGACATGGCGAATGTCGTCGGCCATAAACGCCCTAAAGCCGGCGTCTTCGCGGTGCGCCAGGGGCCGCCGCTTGCGGCCAGCCTGCGGCGGGCGCTGGCGGGCGAGGAGCCGCGCCCCTTTCATCCCCAGCGCCGTTTCCTGTCCATTATCTCCACCGGCGACAAATGCGCGGTCGCGACGCGCGGTGCCGTCACGGTGGAGGGACGCTGGGTCTGGCGGGCGAAGGACTGGATCGACCGTCGCTGGATGGCAAAATACAAGCACCTGCCCGCGATGTCCGAGGCGTCGCCGCCCGCTCCGGCGGCGGGTGTCGCCGATGCCGAAGCGCTTGCCGTCATCGCTCAGGCAGCGATGCGTTGCGGCGGATGCGGCGCGAAGGTCGGGTCCGCCGTGCTGGAGCGCGCGCTCGCAAACCTCTCGCCGGTCCGTCGCGACGATGTCCTTTGCGGTCTGGACGCGCCGGACGATGCAGCATTGCTGGCCGTACCGCCGGGCAAGGCGATGGTTCAGAGCGTGGACTATTTCCGTGCCATTCTCGACGATCCCTACCTGTTCGGCCGTATCGCGGCGAACCACGCGCTGGGCGACCTGTATGCGATGGGAGCGGAACCGCAATCGGCGCTTGCCATCGTCACGCTGCCCTATGGTCCGGAGGCGCAGGTGGAACGGCAGTTGGCCGATCTGATGGCCGGTGCCTCGGCGACCCTGGCCGAGGCGGGAGCGGCGCTCGCGGGAGGACATACCGGCGAGGGTGTGGAGATGGCGCTCGGCTTCGTCGTCAACGGTCTGGCCGATCCGGCCGCGATACTGCGCAAGGGCGGGTTGCGGACGGGCGATGCCTTGATCCTGACCAAGCCGCTCGGGACGGGCACGCTGTTCGCCGCCGATATGCGCGGTCGGGCGAAGGGCGTATGGATCGATGCGGCGGTGGATTCGATGCTGGTGTCCAGCAGCCTCGCGGCAGCCGTGCTGCGCGACCACGGTGCCACGGCCTGTACCGATGTGACCGGCTTCGGTCTGCTGGGGCATCTGACGGAGATGCTGAAGGCATCGGGCAGGGCTGCGGTTCTCGACCTGGGGGCTCTGCCTGTCTTGCCCGGTGCGGCGGAAACCGTGGCGGCGGGTCTGTTCAGTTCGTTGCAGCCGGCGAACCTCCGTCTGCGCCGAATCCTCTCGAACCCGGAACGGGTCGCGGGGAACCCTCTTTATCCGCTATTGTTCGATCCACAGACGGCGGGCGGGCTGCTCGCCGGGGTGCCGGCGGCGCGGGCGGAGCCCTGCATCGCAGCGCTGCGGGCCGCGGGATACGCCGCCGCAGCAATGATCGGCCGGGTGGAAGATGCCGGCGGCGCCCCAGAGATCGTGACGGTGCAGGGGTAGAACGCGTCCCGTTTCCGTCGCCGAGAAGAACGCAAGACGCGAGGAGACGGACCTTGCCCCCAGAGGGATCCTGCGGCCAGCCGGTCGCGACGCAGCACATCTCGTCATTCGTCGATCTGGCGCCGGCCGATGGCGATTTTCTCAAGGATGTGCTGAGCGGCCTGTCGCAGCCGCAGAAGACGCTGCCCTGCAAGTATTTCTACGACGAAGCGGGCTCGCGCCTGTTCGATGCGATTTGCGAGCTGCCCGAATACTATCCCACCCGTACCGAGATGGCTCTTTTGCAGGCCAGTGCGGCAGAGATCGCGGCCTGCGCGGGGCCTCAGGCACAGTTGATCGAGTATGGTTGCGGGTCGATTCAAAAGGTCCGTGTCCTGCTCGATGCGCTCGACCGCCCTTCGGCCTATGTGGCGGTGGACATCTCGCGCGAGCATCTGGTCCAGGCCGCCGAGGCGCTGGCCGCCGACCGCCCGGACCTCGATGTGCATGTCGTTTGCGCCGATTTCACCCGGCCTTTCGATCTGCCGCCGGCCGCAGCAGGGCGGCGCATCGGTTTCTTTCCCGGTTCGACATTGGGCAATTTCACCCGCCCGGCCGCGCGCGACTTCCTCGCCAATGCGGCATCGGTCCTGGGTGCCGGTGGCGGCATGCTGATCGGCGTCGATCTGCGCAAGGACCGCGCGACCTTGGAGGCCGCCTACAACGACGCGCAGGGCGTGACGGCGGCCTTCAACCTGAATCTGCTGGAGCGGATCAACCGTGAGCTCGACGGCGGCTTCGATCTCGGCGGCTTCGCGCATCGCGCCTTTTACGATTCCGATCGGGGACGGGTGGAGATGCACCTTGTCAGCCGCCGCGACCAGCGGGTGCAGGTGGACGGCCACGCCTTTCGCTTCGCGGCGGGCGAGACCATCCACACCGAGAATTCCTACAAATACGGAATCGATGAATTCCGGGAGATGGCGCGCTCGGCCGGTTTCGCGCCCGGTCCGGTCTGGACCGATCCGGACCGGCTGTTCAGCATCCACTTCCTGGATGTAGCCTGACCGCTATACGATCCCCCGCGACCGCAGCCCCGCGATCTTCGCTGTGTCATAGCCGAGTTCTGTCAGCAGGGCGTCGGTATGTTCGCCCAGTTCCGGTGCCGGCCGGTTCGGCGTCGGCGCGCCGGCGCGGAATGGGCTGTCGAGAAGGCGGAACGGCACGCCGGACTGGTGCATCAGGTCCTGAAGCTTGCCGTTCTCGGTCACGAACGGGTTTTCCAGGGCCTGCGCCACGTCGTTGATCGGCGCCGCCGGCACGTCGCCGGCGAAGGCGTCGAGCCATTCTGCGGTGGTCCGGTGCGACAGCGCAGCGTCGAGCAGGTCCTG
>JBFXDF010000300.1:0-4403 GCA_050181375.1 Alphaproteobacteria bacterium | reverse complement strand
CTTAGCGGCGGCGATCAGCAAAATCTGCAGCAAACACCGGCTATCTTTGCCCACCCTCCGCCAGCCCTCGGCAGCTGGTCATTTCGTACAACGGATATGTGGCGATATTCGCGGCGATCTCGCGCCGCCGAGGCCACGCCTCCCGGGCGGCTGTGGCGTTCTATTGCGCCAGCATCATGTCGCTGATCTTTTCGGCGGTCATCAGCGTCGGGAAATTGGTATTGGCGCACGGCACCGCCGGGAACAGCGAGGCATCGACCACGCGCAGGCCGCCCACGCCGCGCACGCGGCCCTGATTGTCGGTGACGGCCATCGGATCGCCGTCCGCGCCCATGCGGCAGGTGCAGGTGGCGTGCCACACGCCGATCGCGGCCTTGCGGATGAATTCCTCCAAAGCGTCGTCGTCGGTCATCAGCCGGTCGAAGCGATACCCCTCGACGATAAACCGGTCGATGATCCAGCGCCGCAGCCATTCCGGGCCGTCGAGCATGCGGGCGACAAGGCCTGTCAAACGCCGGTTCTTGTCGTTGACGACGCCGATCTGGCGGACGCGGTCGCTGTAGCTCGCCGGGAACGGATCGCTGACCGCTTCCCGCATCGCTTCCAGCATGTGCAATCGGCCGAAGCGGCGGAACCCGTCCATCAGCCGGTCGAGATCGCGCCGGTCCGACAACAGGTTGAACTCGACAATCGGCTCGGCCCGCCAGTCGGCGGAGGTCAGCCGGACCTGCCCGGTCTCGGACAATGTCTTATAGACGCAGACCAGCTTCGACGCGATCTGCTCGCCGACCGCGTGCCAGGCCGATTTGCTGACCACCGCGACAAACATATCGCCCGGTGCCACGCCGTCGATGCCCGACGAGTAGCGCAGCGCCAGCAGGATATGGCGCCGCGTCAGCCCGTTGAGCCGCGCTCCTTTCTTCATAAATGACGATACCGAAACCGACGGGTGATCCATCAGCCGCTGCCCGACCCCCGGCAAATGCGCCCGTACCTCGATGCCGAGGTCCTTGAGCGCCGGGGCGGGGCCGATACCGGCGCGCAGCAGGTGCGCCGGCGAATGGATCGCGCCCGAGGAGACGATGACCTCTCCCCGGTTTGGATCGAGGCGGAACTCGGTCTCGTTTCCCCGGACCAGCGCCTTGACGCCGACGCATCGCGTTCCCTCAAACAGCAACCCGGCGACCTGCGTCTCGGCCGAGATCGTCAGGTTCGGGCGGCGGCGCGTTTCGGCGTCCAGATAGCCGATCGCGGCCGAGACGCGACGGTCGTAGAGGTTGGAGATCGTGATCGGGAAATACCCGTCGCGGAATTCGCCGTTCTGGTCCTCGATATAGTCGTAGCCGGCCTCATCGAGGGCCGCCGCGACGGCCTTGGCATGGCCGCACCACATGTCGGGAAAGATGCGGCGCACCGGGATGCGTCCGTCCTTGCCGTGATACGGGCCGGCGAAATCCATGTCGCGCTCGACCTTTTTGAAATAGGGCAAGACGGCGTTCCAGTTCCAACCGGCGGCGCCCTTTGTCTCCCACTCGTCGTAATCGGTCGGGGCGCCGCGATTGGCGAGCTGGCCGTTGATCGACGAGCCGCCGCCGAGCACGCGGGCCTGCTCGTATTTGCGCAAGGGCGGACGTTCGTCGGGCCGGTTGTGCGGCACGATCTCGGTGTGGACCTTGAGTTCCTGCCAGTGGAAGCGCGGATCGAAATAGGCCGTTCCGGGGTAGGAATCGAGGATTTCGGGCGGCACCTTGCCGTCCGGGGTGTCCTGCCCGGCCTCGCACAGCAGGACGTTGTTCGTGCTTTTGGCTGACAGCCGGTTAGCCATGACCGAACCGGCCGAGCCGCCGCCGACGATGATGTAGTCGTAGTTCATTCGATGCCTCGCACGCTCACGATGGCATCGTATCGGCTCGGCAGTGTTTTTGAGAAGCGGCTGCGCTCCCGAAACGCATCGGGCGGCGCGATGGCGACGCCCGGCGAACGGATCGAGCGACAGCGTCAGGAAGAGCGGCGCGGATTGTCGCGGCGGGATGCGGCGAGCCAGCCGAGAAGACCCGCACCGAGCAGCGCGAGCGATGTCGGCTCGGGTACCGGCTTGGGCGTCGGGGTTAGGATCGGGTCCGGGTCGCGCGGCGGCGCGTAGGTCAAATCGGCCAGCAGGTCGAGCTTGCCGGCGGTGTTCCCTTTGAGCGACCATTCGCTTGTAGCGGCGTCGAAACTTCCCGAGCCGCTGGTCTGAAAGCGGAAATTCGACAGCGCGATATCGCCCAGCGCGAAGGGCGACGGCAACGACGACGCGGTGAGGCCCGACAGCACCTCGAGCGCGCTGGCGCCGGGCTGGTTGTTCCCGGTTATCGACATCCCGAATGTCTGCGCCTTGCTGCCGACCTGCTTCGAGAAATTCAACACAAGGTTGTAGTTGAAGGAAAACGGCCCAACGCTCGGCTTGTTGCCGTTTTCCAGCAAGAGCTCCGCAAGGACCAGGCCGGTTGTCGATCCGCTCGCGGAAAACGAAATCGGATCAATCGTCAGCGTCGTCTTGTCCCCGGTATTGGTGGGCAGAATCAGGTGCGTGCTGGTGCTGCCGGCGAGGCAGCTCGCGCATCCGGAGAAGGTACTGCCGTTAGAGTTGCCGTCGAAAATGGGAACGGCTTTGGCGGGCGCTCCCGCAAGGAGGCCGAGACCAAACACGGTCCCGGCGAGCGACAAACTCAAGGGGCGGCAACGCATTTCTGGCTCCGAACGGCTGATGCGGAGCGGTAATATCGTCTCGCTAGATATTAATCTACTATTAAGATAGTTAATGCCATCTCCACAACTTATTGCGATCGTGACCGGGGCGCCGAGCGACCCCACGGGGTCAGGGCGGGAGACGATCGAGTTCGTGAACCGGGCAGAGACTGCGCCTACCCGCGGGCGGATTGCGCGCCGGAACATTCAACTCAGCGTGAAATCGGCGAACGCGGCACCTCGGCGCGCGTTTGCGCGATAACGCTGCGGAGGGTTGTACCGTCAGTGAAAAGCCGCGTCGGCGCATCTTGGTGCCGGAGCCGGCATCGTTTCCGCGGATGACATCGAGGAGAAAATAAATGAACGGCATTCTACGCACGCTGGCTCTGGGTGCTGTGCTGGTGGCCGGAACCGCGACAGCCGGCATGGCTCAGGGTGTCAATAACACCGGTTATGACCGCAACGGTCCGATTTACGGGGGCACCGGCTATTACGGGTATTACGGCCAACCGGATTATTACGGATATCCAGGCCGCTATTACGGCGACGAAGGACGCATTGTCGGGAACCCCGGCTACCCCGGCTATGCGTATGCGCCCGCTCCGGCCGGAAGCCCGGTGATGCCGGCATACGGCAACCGTTCCGGGTATTATGGCAACGGTTATGGCTATGGCAGCTCGTATCAGCCCGGCTGGGGTTCCGGAGGTGGAGCCGCCTTCGATCGCGGCTACAATCCCGCGTACAATTACAATCCTCAGTACAATTACGGCTATTGGGGGCGTTGAGCCCTTAGCCGTGAGGCGTCCCGCTAGGTAACGCCGTCACGCCTCTTGCCCGGGTCGCATTCGATCCAAACCAAACCCGGCGGCCCTGAGGCGGCCGCCGTGGCGGAGCGCGAGGGCGAATGACCTTCGACCCGAGAGAACCAGCCCGGCCGCGTCCCGCGGCGCTCACACAAATGAGCACCCTCGAGCGAATCGGAACAGAGCGGATCGCGCGGTTGTTTTCAAGACCAGCGGCGCTTGCCGCCCACGCGACTTCTCGAACCTGGATCAATCGAAATGGAGATCCGCTTATGGACAACAAACTGAAAACCCTGGCGCTCGGCGCCGCCTTCGCCATCGGCGTGTCCGGCGCGGCATTCGCCCAGACTTGCCCCGCGGGCTATTACTGGTCGGGGGGCGCGTGCTATCCGGGCGGTGGCTACGGTGCCTACGCGCCAAACAATCCGGTATCGGGCGCGGCCGCGGGTGCGAATGCCGGTGCGGCACAAGGCGCCGCTGCGGCTGGTCCGGTCGGCGCGATCGTCGGCGGCGCGCTCGGCACGGCGGGCGGCGCGCTGGCCGGCACGACAAACATGGTCACCGGCGCGCCGGTCGCCCCGGTCTACGGCAGCAGCACGCCACCAGCCACTTATGGACCCTGCCCGCCTGGCCAGGTGCTGTATCAGGGCTATTGCTATTGGCAATAACCCGGGCGACGCACCGCCATCATGACAAAGCCCGGCCGGTCGATAGGACCGGCCGGAGCACCTTGCCGCGATCGGGCGGATCGAGCGAACACGGGCCGGTCGGGTCAACCAGCGAATTGAGATTATCTGCGCGGATCTTCAGACCCCGTTGCGGATGAAATACCGGGCGCGGGATATATCATACCAGCGAGAAGGAGATCCG
>JBFXDF010000299.1:0-4412 GCA_050181375.1 Alphaproteobacteria bacterium | reverse complement strand
ACGGTAAGTAAGGGGACATCGATCACCAGCGTCCACCAGCTGTTGCAACAGTTCGCGTCGAACGAGCGGAGTGCGGCGCCCTATTTCGCGGTCGATGGCTGCGTCTGGAATCCGACGAGGCACGCGTGCGGCAGAACCGGCCTGTTCGTCGTTACCCGCATCCCGGAACCGGCGTCTTCCGCAATGCTTGCATCAGGCCTTCTCCTGCTGGGGTGGCTGCGCTGGAAGCGGGTGATCTGACGAGGCATTACCGGATCCGCGTGCCGGCCCCTCAACTTGCAACACATACGTCGGCGCGGCATTCCCGCGTTACTGCTCAAAACCAGGCAGCCGAATTCGAAATTGATGGCTTGCAGCTTTGACGCGGCGATCCGCCGCGCGCAACAGGCGGCGCGGCGGTCTCTTCCAGGCGCCGCGGTCGCGATTGGCTTGTTGCTCGGAACGGCCGCTTGTCGCGAGCCGGTCGAGCAGCTTGTGGCCCAGGCCGCGACCTTGCGCGAGGCGGGGAATATTCGTGGGGCTGCGACAAAACTCGACGCCGCCCTCGAGCAGCAACCGAACAACATCCCGGCGCGGTTGCTGGCCGCGCAGCTCTATATCGACCTCGAACGCGGTGACGCGGCGCTCGGACTGTTGACGCGGATCCGCGAGGACGGGGTCGATCGGCGCCAAATCGTCAAGCTCTGGACGCAGGCGGAATATGTCGCCCAGCGCTATCAGGAGGTTCTCGACGATACGGCCGATATCCCCGAAGAGCTCCCGGGTCCGGTCAGGGCGAGCCTGCTCGCCTATCGCGGCGGCGCGCTGGGAGCCCTCGGTCAGGCGACCGCCGCCCAGCACGCGCTTGAGGATGGGCGCGCCGCCGATCCGCAGTCGGTCGATGTACGCGTGACCGCGGGCCGGCTCGCAATCGATCGGGGCGATATCGACGAAGCACGCGGGCTGCTTGCCGCCGCGTCGCGCACCGCGCCGAACGACCGCAGGGTAAAGCAGCTCGAGGCGGATATCGCCTATGCCGCCGGCGAATATCCAGCCGCGGAGCGGCTCTATCGCCAGATGCTCGAGCTTGCGCCCTGGAATGAGCCGATCCGGGGACAACTCGCCGCCATCCAGGTCGCCGAAGACAAGCCGTCGGAGGCGATATCGACGGTCGACGCGGTCCTGCTCGATCCGCAACTGCGGAATGTCCCAAAGCACCCGCTTTTAAATTACGTTCGCGCCCTGGCGGCATTCCGCCTGAAGGACTACGCCACCGCTCAGTCAAATGCCGCGGTTGTTGTTGCAAAGGTTCCGGGGTTCGAGCGGGCGCGGCTGATGGCGGGTGCATCGAGCTACGCGCTGAAAGCTTACGAGCAGGCGTACTATTATCTGTCCCCTTATGTTGCGGAGCACCCCGGAGATATCGCGGCTCGTAAACTGCTGGCCGCCACGCAGCTGCGGCTCGGGCGCGGGGCGGATGCGGAAAGCACATTGAATCCGGTGAAGAACGATACGACCGACGATATCGAACTGTTGCAGCTGATCGGCGAGGCATCGGCGCATGACAATGATCTGCCGACGGCCATTCGCTATTTGGGCCTGGCCCTGAAACAGGAGCCCGGTGACGGAATACTGCGGACACAGCTTGGCATCGCGCAGCTCGCTGCCGGCGATCCCCAGGCCGCGATCGAAAATCTGGAGCTGGTCGCCGCCGCCCATCCGGAGGCGTCTCTGCCGGAAATCTCGCTGTTTGCCGCCTTTTTGCAGACGAGGGACTACAATCGGGCGCTTGCAGCGGCTGAGCGGCTGAAAAAGGCCGAACCGTCAAAGCCGACCGGCGAACTCCTGACCGCCGCGGTTTACCTGCACCAAGGCAGGCTGCGCGCGGGGCGAGAGGCGCTGTTGCGAGCCCGCGAAATCCGGCCCGGCGATATAGCCGCAAACGACACGCTCGCAAGGCTCGCACTTGCGGCCGGGCGAGCGGACATAGCGCGCGAGTATTTTCAGGATATCCTTAACGCAAATCCCGCAAGCACCGGAACCTACATCGCACTCGCCGAACTCGAATCCAAAACCGGCCACGCGGCGGCGGCCGAGGCGGTACTGCTGAAAGGGGCGCAGGCGGCTGCGGCGTCCGACCCCGGGATCGCCGTCGCACTGGCGCGCCTCCAATTGACCCTCGGCGAGAGCAAAAAGGCGCTCGGCAGCGTGACCGAAGCGCTGAAAAAAAATCCGCGAAATCCCGCCCTGCTCGAAACCGCCGGCAATGCGCAACTTGCGCTCGGCGAGAGCGACAATGCGTTATCGACCTTCAAGAATTTGGTCGACATCGCCCCGGATCTCGCCTCGGCGCATATCGGTCTGGCCAAGGCCTATCTTGCGCTATTCACGCCCGATCATCCGCAATGGTCGGCGGTGAACGAGGCGATGCAAGCCGTAAGCCTGGCTCCTGAAGATATCGATGCGAAATTGGTTCTGGCCCGCGCGCTCGCGTTGCACGGCCGCTTCGCTCAGGCAACCGACCTCATCCGGGAACTGCAGCGTCTGAAACCGCGCGATGCCGAAGTCATCGAAATCGCCGCGTTGATCGCGCGGGGACAGGGACTCTCCTCCGAGGCCTCGGCGGCGGCCGCTCGTGCCGGCGCCGTTCGGGAGGGCACCGCGCTGCGCGGCGAGGCCGAGCTGCAGTCGCGTCGCGGCGAACCCGATCGGGCCGCGAAAAGCCTGGCGGATTGGCTCGATGCGCATCCTGAAGACGATGAGACCCGCAAGATGCTGGCCGAAATCTGGGTCAACACCGGACACCTCGCCAAGGCGCATGCGGAATATCGTCAACTGGCCGAGCGGGAACCAAAAAACGCGGGTTATCAGAATAATCTCGCATGGGTTCTGACACGGCTGGGCCGCTGGCAGGAGGCGCTGCCGCACGCCCGCTCCGCCGTGTCGCTGGAACCGGGTTCGGTCGAATTTCTTGACACGCTCGGCATGATTTTGCTTCAGGCAGGCGATTCCGGCGAGGCGCTGAGCACGTTGCAGGCGGCGTGGAACAAGGCCGCGGACCGGCCTGACATCGCCTTTCACTACTCGCAGGCGCTTGCGATGGCGGGCCGAAACGATGAGGCGCTGTCGGTGCTTCGCCGCATACTCAATGACCGAGACCCCGCCTTCGCCGAACGCGATCAAGCTCGCATATTGCTGCAGCGGCTCGGCGGCTGAGGAACTGATCGATGTGCGGAATAGCGGGGCTGTGGGAGCAGCGCGGACATACGGCCCCCGCCTCGCTCGCCGCGCTTGCCAGGGCGATGGCGGATGCGCTCGTCCATCGCGGTCCCGATGCCGGCGATGTCTGGCTCGATCCGAAAGCCGGATTGGCCCTCGGCCACCGGCGGCTCTCGATTATCGACCTGTCGCCTGCGGGGGCGCAGCCGATGGTCTCATCCTGCGGCCGCTTCGTCATTTCCTACAACGGCGAAGTCTATAACGCCGACGAATTGCGGCCGGAACTGGCAGCCGCCGGACGGCGGTTTCGCGGGCATAGCGATACCGAGGCGATCGTCGAGGGCGCCGCCGTTTGGGGCGTCGAGGCGACGGTCAAACGCCTGATCGGCATGTTCGCGATGGCGCTCTGGGATCGCCAGGAACGCGCCCTCTATCTCGTGCGCGACCGCCTCGGCATAAAGCCGCTCTACTGGGCCGAGTTCGACGGCCGGCTGCTGTTCGGCTCCGAGCTCAAGGCGTTGCGCGCCGACCCGGGTTGGGCGCCCGAGCTGGATCACGACGCGCTCGCGTCCTTCTTGCGCTTCGGCTACGTGCCGGCCTCCGATACGATCTATCGCCGCATCCGCAAACTGCCTCCCGGGACAATTCTGCGGGTTTCGGCAGACGGTGCGCCGGTCTTGACGCCGTATTGGTCGCTTCATGACATTGCCCGCGACGGACAGAACGCCCGTTTTCCGGGAAGCGAGAGCGAGGCCGCCGATGCGCTTGACGCGCTGCTGCGTGACGCGATCGGGCGCCGCATGGTGGCCGACGTACCGCTCGGCGCCTTTCTGTCGGGCGGGATCGATTCATCGACGGTGGTCGCGCTGATGCAGGCGCAGAGCAATCGTCCGGTGCGCACGTTTTCGATCGGATTTCACGAGCAGGAATACAACGAAGGCGAGAACGCCGCCGCCGTCGCGCGGCATCTCGGGACGGAGCATACCGAGCTATACGCCGAACCGCGCCACGCCCTCGACGTCATCCCGCTGCTGGCCGAAATGTACGACGAGCCGTTCGCCGACTCGTCGCAGATTCCGACCTATCTCGTGTCGAAGATGACGCGCGCGCACGTCACGGTTGCATTGTCCGGCGATGGCGGAGACGAGCTGTTCGCCGGCTATACCCGCTATTTCCGCGGCCAGGGTCTGTGGCTGGCGATCGAGGCCACGCCG
>JBFXDF010000298.1:0-4446 GCA_050181375.1 Alphaproteobacteria bacterium | reverse complement strand
TGATCGCGCTCGGCGACGGCGGGGCGCATGTCGATATGCTGTGCGACGCCGGCTATCCGACCTATCTGCTCGGCACCTGGGTGCGCGAGCGCCAGATCATGACCTTGGAGCAGGCGATCCAACGGCTGACGGCGCAGCCGGCCGATCTGTTCGGCATCAGGGGGCGCGGCAGGCTCGCGGTCGGACAGGCCGCCGACATCGCGATCTTCGACCCCGAGACGATCGGCTCGGCGAACCGCGGCGAGCGCCGCTTCGACCTGCCGGGCGGCGCCAAGCGCATGGTCATGCCGTCGCGCGGCGTCGAATACACGATCGTCAACGGCCAGATCGCCTACGCCGACGGCCGCGCCAGCGGCGCGACGAGCGGGACGGTGCTGCGGGCGTAGTCGAATCGGCAGAAGACGAGAGGCGCGCCGCGGCTTACGCCTCCGGCAAGCCGGCCTTGCGCAGCCCTTCGGCGTACCGGGCGAACAGCTCGGAAGCCATCCCCCTGCCGTGGCTTTGCATCAAGGAAGCGACGGTCGGATCAGGCATAATTTCTTTGATGCGCCGCAGACACTCGGCGGCTTCTTCGAGCCGGCCCAAATGGCCGCACAGACTCAGTTTGAAACGCAGCGCCTGCAGGTCGGCGTTTTCGCGCAGCCTTTCTTCGGCCCAGTACAGTCCTTCCTCGTATCGCCCCGCGGCCAGGTGGGCCAGAACCAGCGCCGAGTAGAACGACCAAATGGACGGGTCAAGCGGGCTCAGTCGGATTGCCTGGTGTGCCGCCGGAATCGCCTCGTCGGGTCGATTGAGCCAGGCCAAAACCAGCGCGCGGTGGCCGAAGGCGAGGCCGAAATTCGGATTGACGCGGATCGCATGATCGATGGCGTTGAGCGCGGCATCATTGTCGCCGGTCAGCAGCGACAGCGCCAGCCCGGCATGATCCAGCACCCAGGGATCGTCGCCGCCGGCGGCGATCGCCTGCCGTGCCATAACGATCGCCTCCTCGGCCTCCGGGCCTTCCGGGGCGATCCAGTGCCGCAGCAGCTGCATGCCCCGGCTCAGCGCGATCCTCGCCATGGCCATGGCGTAGTCCGGATCGAGAGCGAGCGCCTGCCGCGCCAGCCGGATCGACTCCTCGATGTTCTCCTTGGTTCTGTTTGCATAAACCGGCGCCTGGGCGCGCAGGTAGAGATCGTAAGCGTCGAGATTGTTGGTCGGCTTCCGGCGGGCACGCTCGATTTCGGCGAGGAGAAGCCGCGGCTCGATCGCGCCGGCGACGCCGCTCGCCACCCGGTCCTGCAGGTCGAACACGTCGTCGAGTGTGCCGTCGAACCGCTCGGCCCAGAGATGTGCGCCGCTTGTCGTATCGATCAACTGGCCGGCGATGCGCACCCGGTCCCCCGCCTTTCGGACCGAGCCTTCGAGCACGTAGCGCACGCCCAACTCGCGCGCCACCTGCCGCACATCGACCGTTTTGCCTTTGTAGGTGAAGCTGGAAGTGCGGGCGATCACGAACAGCCAAGGGAAGCGTGAGATGGCGGTGGTAATCTCCTCGACCATGCCGTCGGCGAAATAGTCCTGCGCCGGGTCGCCGCTCAGATTGGCGAAGGGCAGCACCGCGATCGACGGCTTGTCCGGAAGCGGCGGCGGGTCGGTTATGCGGATGGCGGCCGGTGCCACCGGGTCCGGCAATTCCGTCACCTCGCTGACAAACCGGATGCCCTTGCGCGTGAAGGTGCGCACCAGACGCTGCGCCGTGCCGTTGTCGCCAAGCGCCCGGCGCACCGCGTTGATCCGCGTCGTCAGCGCCGCTTCCGAGACGATGCGCCCGCCCCATACCCCTTCGAGCAGATCGTCCTTGCTGACCACCCGGTCGCGGTGCAGCACGAGAAAGGCCAGCAGGTCGAAGGCTTTCGGTTCGAGGCCGATCAGTTCGGCGCCGCGGCGCAGCTCGCGGCGCTCGATGTCCAGCCGATAATCGCCAAACGCCAGCAGCACGCCCGGCCTCCCGGAGAGCCCTCCCCGATCCGCATTCTTGTCGAAATCATAAGGCTTCCGTAACGAGGAAAAAAGCTGGCCGTAAAGCCGGGGGCATCGGTTTGCGGTACAAATTGGCTCCGATACGGGTGCCGGCGCCCGCACTGGCCGGCCGAGGCGGCAAACATCTTGCCGGTAAAACACAGGTAAAGCCGATGAACAGCTTTGCGATGATTTTCGGCCATTGCGTGTGGATACCGCCGTCGCCGATGGCGGCCCTGGCTGCGCTTCATCTGTTCTTCGGGATCGACATCCATACCAACTCGGAATACCTCGCCGCCGAGACGGCCATCGCCCAGCAATACGTATCGGCCGGAAAGACCGAGGCCGCGGCGAAAAAAGCGGTTGCCGATCTCAACGCGTGTTTCGCAACCTATGAGGTGCCGCCGGAAAACATGAACCACCCCGAGGCAACGACCAACCCGCGACAGGCGCGGCAGAGGACCGCCACAACCCGACGGCAATAGGGACGCGAGGCGTTTACGCGACTGCGCCGGGCCTGCGCCGCCGCCCGCGCAGCCCGAGAGCCGCGAGGCCGGCCAACAGCATGGCGGCCGACGAAGGCTCGGGGACCGCGATCAGCCCGAACAGCCCGTGATCCTCAACCTCCCCGTCCGGACCGGGGATGCCCGCCGTGAAAAACAGCTGGTTCGGTTTCCCGGAGGCGCTGGCCGGATCACCGCTGCCGAATTGCAAGGCCCACAACCCGTCTATCCGGAGCGGGTCGCCGTTCGCATCCTTTAGTTGACCGAGAAAGGCGCCCGTGACCGGGTCGAACGCGTTGATCGTGCCGTCGCCGAAATTGCCGATCAGCAGGTCTTTGCTGAACTCGCCGAAATCGCCCGGCGCAAGGGCCAAGCCCCACGGCGAGTTGAGCTTGTCGTCCGAGGCAAACCGACGCAGCAGGTTGCCGTTGGTATCGAACACATCGACAAAGCCGTGGCCGGGACCGGGGACATCGTCATTGCCCCCCGGTTCCTTCAGGGCATAGGTGACGTAGAGCTGGCCGCCGATATTCTGGATGCCGAACGGGGCGTATCCGGCGGGCAGGTTGGGATCGGTAAACTTGCCCGACAGCGAGGCCGTCACGAACCTGTTGGTTGAGGCGTCGAAGCTGAAAGCATCGACCCGGTTATTGTGAAAATCGGTCGCGTAGACGACGTCCTGGCCGCCGCTGCTTCCGATCGCCAGCCCCTTGTACACCGATCCAGCGGCCGAGTTATCGACCTGGCGCACGGCGTTGGTGTTGCCGGGAGGGACGTTTTGCCAGGACGCGATTACCCCGTCCTCGCTCGAAAAGATGAAACGGGCGCCGCCAAAGCTGCCGGCGTTCGGATTGGACACGACTCCGGTCGGTGCCGAGGGCGGGGAACCGCCGGCCGCCGGCGGGATCGTCACCACCAATGGCCGCCGCGCTCCGCTGCCGTCATACAGGGTCGAGACGCCGGCGCCGTTATCGGCGACCCACCACGGACTCGTCGCGGATCGCGTGAGGCCCCAGGGATTGACCAGGTTTGGGTCCTGGTGCGCCGCGACACCAGGCAGATCGGAGACGAGATTTTCGATGAGGTAGGCGGCGGCCGGGTGGGACGCGAGCACGCCGGCGAAGCCGAGCGTCAGCGCCGCTATCGCCATCCTCTTCCCACGGCCGCATTTCCAGCGAACTGCCGGTCTCGACCGGGAAACAGCACCGGCAGCGAAACGGAGGCTTCTGGTCATCGCGTGCTCCTGGGTTTTGCGACAGGGAGCGAAATGCGCTGCAGCGCCAGGCAAAGCCGGCCCCGGCAGCCGGCTTTTTATTTTGGGAGAACATATGCGAGTCTCGCAGCGACAAATACTGACATTTTTGTTAGGAAGGAGAGGATCGCCGATTTGCGCTGGTAAGTGCTGCATCGGATTGAACCCCCGGGCCGCAAACCTCCGAGTTTTTCCCTGTTCCGGCGACGGTTTGCTGTTTCTGCAGGAAATCTGCAGCAAACCGGGCATGAACCCCTTGCGCCGCGCGGGTTTCGCGGACGGCGGCAGCAAGAATTTGCAGCAAAAGAACAGCAAACACTCCGCCCGCCGTCGCTCCGATCCGTCGCACCCGATGATTTGATACTCCCGCAATGTGGCGAATTTCGCGTCGTCGGCGGCGGACGGCGCGCGCATGATGGCGATGCGCAGCCAAACCGGGGCGGTACCCGCTCTTGACAGCGCGGCATCGGCGATCTACCACACCGGCACCGTGGTGATTTGAGCCGACCGGCTTGCGCGCCACGTAAAATAAAGCGCTAAAAGGTCGGGGAGTCTGTCGAAGCCCTGGCCCGCCGCGCTGGACCGGGGCTTTTTGTTGCGCTCCGTTCCGGCACAAGCGGGCCGTCCGATCCGAGGAGGTCCGCGATGCCGAAACCGATCCTGTCGCCCGAACTGGCCGCCGAACTG
>JBFXDF010000297.1:0-4481 GCA_050181375.1 Alphaproteobacteria bacterium | reverse complement strand
TCCTGTGGACTACCGGGACGAGCTGCACCGTGCCACCATCGGCCAATCGCTGCTGCAACCATTCGACAGCTTGCCACACCGACTGGCTGTCACGCCAATGTTCCGGGACACAACACGAAGGCAGGGATCCATCAATCCGCGTACCCTGTCGTTGATAAATGGATCCCAGCCTTCGCCGGGATGGGTCGTTGGATTGGCGATTTCGCGAGCGCCCCGAGATCGGCAATACAGAAACGCGGGGAGAGAGGTTGAGCATCGGCCGAGCCTGGGTTTGAATTGGCCGCAGACGCCGGCCTCGCCGGCAGTGCGGAGGGAAGCGACAGAAATGGACGAACCGAGCCTCGTCGAATACGCGGTTGCCGACCGCATCGCGACGATCACGATCAACCGGCCGGACAAGCTCAACGCGGTCAGCGACGAGGTTGTCGCGCAGCTCGCCGACGCGCTGCGCCGCTTCGACCTCGACGAGGCGGCCGAGGTCGCGATCCTCAACGGCAAGGGGCGCGCGTTTTCAAGCGGCGCCGATGTCCGCCAGCGTCAGCTCAGAAGCCGCGAGGAGTTCGAGAAGCTCGGCGGGCCGCAGGGCTGGGGCACCAACTCGGCCGACCTGTTGACCCGCGCGACCAACTGGAAGCCGGTCATCGCGGCGGTGCACGGTTACGTGCTCGGGCTGGCGCTCGGGCTTACGTTGGAATGCGACCTGATCGTCGCCGCCGAGGGGACCCGCTTCCAGCTGACCGAAACCAGCCGCGGCCTCGGCGCATCGCGCTACTGGGCGCTGTTCCAGTACCGCGCGGCCGGCGGGTTCGGCGACGAAATCGCGCTGACCGGCCGCTTCTTCACCGCCGAGGAAGGGTTCAAGGCCGGGCTGTTCAACCGGCTTGCGCCCGAGGGCAAGCATCTCGAGGTCGCGCGCGAGTTGGCGTTGCAGGTGGCGAAAAACCCGCCGCTCGCCGTGCGCACGACGGTGCGCACGCGGCGCTGGTACATGCAGCGGCTGACGCGCGAGGCGCAGTTCATCGCCGAGCCGTTCAAGCTCTACCTGACCGAGGATTTCCAGGAAGCAGCCCGCGCCTTCGCCGAAAAGCGCCCGCCACGGCCGTTCAAGGGACGGTAGGGCGATGCCGCGCATAGAACCCCTCTCCCGCATCGCGGGAGAGGGTGGCGAGCGAAGCGAGCCGGGCGAGGGTGCCGCCGCTCGCGTAACCCTTACCCTCCCATCGCTATGCGACGGGCCCCTCCCTCTCCCGCGATTCGGGAGAGGGGTATGAACGACGCGGTCACGAAAGGCGCCAACCTGCCGCTCGCCGGCGTCGTCGTGCTCGATTTCGGGCAGGTCTATCAGGGCCCGTACGCGACGATGCTGATGGCGAAGGGCGGCGCCGACGTCATCAAGATCGAGCCGCCCCAGGGCGAGCCGCTGCGCCGCCGCGCTCCGCCCGGCAAGAGCACGACCTTTCCGATCGCGATGCTGAACGGCAACAAGCGCGCCATCACGCTGAACCTGAAGGACGAGCGCGGTCGCGACCTCCTGTTCCGCATGGTCGAGAAGGCCGACATCCTGCTCGAAAATTTCGCCCCCGGCGTGATGGACCGGCTCGGCGTCGGCTACGACGTGCTGAGCCGGATCAACCCGCGTCTCGTCTATGCCTCGGGCACCGGTTTCGGCCTGTCCGGGCCGGACCGCGACACGCTGGCGATGGATCTGACAATCCAGGCGATGGGCGGGCTGATCAGCGTGACCGGGTTCCCCGACGGCCCGCCGCTCAAATCCGGCCCCGCCGTCGTTGATTTCATTTCCGGCATCCACCTCTACGCCGCGACGATAACGGCCCTTTTCGAGCGCGAGCGCACCGGCCACGGCCGCAAGGTTGAGGTTGCGATGCAGGAGGCGGCCTACGCGACCTTGACCTCGCAGCTCGAAGCCTATTGGCAAACGGGAAAGGTGCCGCCGCGCACCGGCAATGCCAGCCACGGCCGCGTCCCGATCAACGTCTACCCGACCAATGACGGCTACGTCGCGATGAACCTCGCCGTCGAAGAGCACTGGCACAGCCTCTTGAAAGCGATGGGCCGCGAGGATCTGCGCGACGATCCGCGTTTCTCGTCGCCCGCCACGCGGGTGAAAAACCGCGAGGAGACCGATGCGCTGATCGCCTCCTGGACCCGGACCCTCGGCAAATTCGAGGCGTTCGCGATCGCGCGGCGGCACCGCATTCCGCTCGCGCCGGTACGCGATGTCGGCGAGGTCATGCACGACCCGCACATGCACGAGCGCGGCTTTCTCGAGGACATCGAGCACGACGAGATCGGCCCGCTGACGGTGCCCAACTCGCCGCTGCGCTTCCACGGCGCCGACCCGGTGCACGCAATCCCCAGCCCAAAACTCGGCCAGCACAACGACGAGGTCTATGGCAACTGGCTCGGTCTTTCCGCGAACGCAATCGGCGAACTCAAGAAACACGGCATAATTTAGCCGCCTCGTCGAATTGTCGAAAAATCGCCGGAACGGACCTGGGAGCGGGTTATGAAAAAACTCATTCTCGCCGCGGTTCTCGCGCTGGCCGTGCTCGGCGGCGGCGTGGCCGCCTCGGCCCTGACCGGCAGCCCCGCCTACGCCTGCAGCACCAGCAACTGCTAGTGGTTTCGAACCGTCATGGCCGGGCTTGTCCGATCATTGCGCCCCTCGGCCGGGCTTGACCCGGCCGTCCACGTCTGAGGGACGACCGAAGGCGCGGGTGGCCGGATCAAGTCCGGCCACGGGGTACTTCCGATTGCACCGGAATGGTGGCATTCAACCGGAGTTGCTAACCGGACAGCGGCGGCTTGACCCGGCCATCTTTCCCAGAGATGCACGGATCAGGTCAGATCAGGTCCGGACATGACGAGGCATTGCGGTTCCCGCCGGTATCAGGCGATCCCCCGCCGCTTCAGGTCGCGGACCGTGTCGTCTGGATCGTCGAACCGTCGCTGCCGCGCAGTTCGACCTTGAGCAGCCGTTGGCGCTCGTCATACCAGACTTCCTGCGGAATCGTTGTCTGGATCGAGTAGCGGTGCGCCGTCAGCGCGCGGCCGTGAATGACCAGCCGCTCCTCGCCGCGGTCCACCACCGAAACCGGCATCACGCGGCCGTCCTTCGGGTCGAGCGCCTCCCTCATGCGCACCAGCGCGACGTTCCATAAATTGGCCGGGATCAGTGCGGGATCGACCTGGCTGACCTTGCCGTCGGCCTCGATCGACAGCCTGTCGCCGGTGTGCGTCGCGCTGACCCGGTGGATGCTGCCGTTGTCGTCGGTCACGGCATTGAGCGCGGTGAGCTTGCCGTCGACCCAGCGCTCTGTGAGCCGCTGCTCGTAGCGATAGACAGGGATAAACGCGATGTTGACCTGAATCCTTGTCGCGGTCTCGGCGATCGTCTGGTCGCCGCTTCGATGCAGCGTCACGGTCGTGCTGCCGATCGGCTCGCCGTTGCGCGTTACGGCGAAGTTCAACCTACTCGCGTTCCCGTCCGCTTGGGCGATAGTCCCGGAGACAATTAAACCAAACGTCGCAAACCCTCCCAAAATGAATCCAAGTTTTCGCATCCGGATATCTCCCTGAGACGGGATGTAAACACAACGACAAATTAAGGCAATTTCGTGTTTTCATGAAGCAAATCGGAAAGTGAGTGGGAAGAGTGCGCCATGGAGCCAGGACAGCGAGCAGCCGCAGCGTGCGGCGCGGAACCGATTGGTTTTGATTTGGGTTTTACTGATGCACGTATTGTTGAAAACACGGCAGGCGCCGCATCGCCACGCCGGGACAGGCGGACATGCTCAGATCCCCGATCCCCAACCTTGTCGAGTTCTGCGCGCGCCGCGCCGGGGTCGTCATCGCGGCGGCGCTCGTTGTGTCCTGCCTTTGCGCCTTCTATACCGTAAGCCATTTCCGGCTCGCGACCGACATCAAGGAGTTGTTTCCGCGCAACCTCCCCTGGGTCGAGCGCGCCTGGCACTATCTCGACCGCTTTCCCGAACAGGGGATCCTGGTGGTCGTCGATGCGCCGACCCCGGAGCTGGTCGATCAGGCATCGTCTACGCTGGCGGCGGCGCTCGAATCGGATCGTCGGCATTTCCGCGCGATAGACGCGCCGCAAGACGGCCCGTTCTTCGCGCGCAATGCGCTGCTGTATCCGCCGACAGCGCAGGTCGAGCAGATCGCCGGCCAGATGACCCAGGCGGCGCCGCTGATCCGGGCGCTCAGCGCCGATCCGAGCCTGCGCGGCGCGCTCACGGGGTTGAATTTCGGCCTGCTGGGGGCGGCGAACGGCTTTGTCCCGCCCGACGCGCTGGCCCGGCCGATGAACTTGGCCGCCGACACGGTCGCCGATGTGCTGGCCGGACGGCCGGCGCATTTCTCGTGGCGGCAGCTGGCCGAAGGCAAGCCGGCGGAACCCGGCGAACTGCTTCGCTTCATCCAGGTCCAGCCCGTGCTCGACTATG
>JBFXDF010000296.1:0-4486 GCA_050181375.1 Alphaproteobacteria bacterium | reverse complement strand
CATGAAACGCGCCGACTTTGCCGGCCAGCATCGCGAAATGCAGCAGCGTGTAGGCGTGGACGATCAGGAACAGCAGCGGCCCGAGGGTAAAAAACGCGATCAGCGGCAGTTCGACGTTGAGACACGGCAATTTGACCGGGTTCTCGAAAAACAGATCCTTGTGCGTGACCGCGCCGGCGGCGATCGCGAGATAGAGAAAGACGAAAATGTAGCTAAGCCACAGCGCGCCGCTGACCGTGGCGGCTTGATCGACCGCGTCGCGCAGCGCCTGAAGGTCCTTGGCCTTGGCGGCGAACCCGGTCGGTTCCGGCCGCGCCGTTCGCATGGGGTCGTCTCCCGTTTCGGGTATTGTGAACGCGGGGGCGGGCGGGCGGCAAGGGGCGCTGCTGATCGGTGCTGCTTTGGTTCGATCGCGGGGCGCGGTGGGCCGCGGTTTTCCCTGTTTTGGCGGCGGTTTGCTGTTTCTGCAGCAAATCTGCAGCGAACACCGGCGCGAACCCGTTGCGCCGCGCGGGTTTCGCGGCGGCGGAGGGTGGATTTTGCAGCAAAAGAACAGCAAACGCCCGCCGGCCACTCCGCTCCCGATCCGTGGTGCCGGTTATTGATACTCGCGGAATGTGGCGGATTTCGCGTCGATGAAGAGGTGGCGGCGCGGGTCCAAGGGTCGGGCGGTGCCGGGCCGGCCTCCGTCAAATCCGGCCGCGGCGCCGAGCGCGCCGCACGGCCCGCCCCGCCCCGCCCCGCCTGTCTGCAGTCATAAATTCCTTGCGGCGGCGCCGCGCGGCGGTCGGTTTCGCCGCCGCGTCCGGAAGGCGCCGGCCGCTCAGGCGTTCTCGATCGGGTATTTGGCGAAAATCTCCTTGCACTGATTGAGCGCCTTGGCGGCGGCGTCCTCGGCTTTTACGCTGCCGTTCACCATCTCGGCCAACGCGGTCTGAAAGACGTGCTTGGTGTCGATCTCGGCCGACGCCGGGTTGTAGCACGTGTAGAGAGGGATCGTTTCCGTGAACAGAATTTGATTGATATAGGTCGTCCGATGCGGATCCCCCGACTTCAGCCAGTACGGGTCGGTCTTGGCGACCTCCGGCATCGGGACGGCCCATCGGCCGAGCCCGCCCTTCAAATACTCGTTCAGCACCTCGGGCTGGATCGCATATTTCAGGAAATCCTGGGCGACTTCGACGTTTTTGGCGCCCTTCGGGATCACCGCGCCGAAAATGCCGATCTCCGACGGCAGCGGCTTGCCGTCATTGCCGTTGGGGATCGCATGCGTCAGGACATCGTCGTATTCGTCCTTTTTATCGACGAGCGCGAGTTCGATCGATAAAGAGCCATTGAAAACGGCGACAACCTGCTTGGCGTGGAACGCGTTGTTATTGTCCGCGTCGTTCCAGTTGATCGCGCTCTTCGGCACATAGCCGCCATGATACAGTTCGGACATCCGGCTCATGGTCCGGGCCACCGCCGCCTTGATCTTTGGATCGTCGGCATGCAGTACGCCGTCCGGGGTTATTATGCCCTCGCCGCCATAAGCCACATTGTAGACCGAGAAGGTACGTATCGGGTCGACCCCGTTGGTGCTTACCTCCAGCGACCAGCTATAGGCGCGGCGCATCCCCTTGTCGCGCAGTTTCTGCTGCATCGGCATGAAGAAGTCGATGAATTCGTCAAATTTGTTGGGGATGTCCGCCACGTTGTAGCCGGCTTTCTCCACCAGCGATTTCCAAATATGGAATGTCGCGGCCGATGCCTTCATCGGAACGGCGTAATAGCTGCGTTTTTTTGTCTTGTTGTTGTAAAGATGCATGCTCTGCGTTGCGACATCCAAAAACTTGGGTTTCTGCGTTTCCACGATGTCGCTGACGTCCATCAGCCGGTCATTCCAGGCATTGGTCGCGGCAAAGAAATAGTCGGCGACCTCCATGACGTCGGGGACGGCGCCGCTGGTTACCGCCGACACCTCCTTCTGGCGGAGCGGGGCAAACGGAACGATGCTGTAGTCGAGCTTGTTGCCGCTGGCCTTCTGATAGGCGGCGGCGAGGTTCTGGAAGGCGGTGTCCTCGCTCTGAATAAAGCCTTGCGTCCACCACACGGTCGCGGTCGTCGCGGCGGCGTTGGCGACGTACGGGCGAGCCAGCGCTCCGGTCGCGGCCAACGCCGCCGCGCCGCGAAGCACCGACCGCCTGGTGACAATCCTCATTCCTAATCTCCTTCCGTTCCGGCAAGCCGGCTTGCCGCGATGCGCCCCGCCTCGGGCGGCGTGGATGCATCTATACCGCGGCGGGTCCGCGTGTCGAGCGGACAGCCGCGGCTTCCGCAAATCCGTGCGGATCGGCTTCCCGGTCCGCGTCCGGCGAGTGAAACCGCCTCAGGATTTTGGCAGCGCCCCCTCGGCCACCAGCACCTCGTGCGCCGCCCGGAACGCGTCGAGACCGGCCGGGATGCCGCAATAGGCCGTGGCGTGCAGCAAGGCGGCCTTGATCTCCTCGACCGTGACGCCGTTGTTCTGCGCGCCCTTGACGTGCAGCTTGATCTCCGGCGCCCGGTTCAGCGCGGTCAGCATCGCCAGGTTCATCAGGCTGCGCGTCTTGCGGTCGAGCGTCTGGTCGCCCCAGGCCCAGCCCCAGGCCCAGGCGGTCGTGGCGCGCTGAAACGACATCAATGAACGCGTCGGCGCGCGCCATCGAGGCATCGACGTAGGCGGGGCCGAGCACCTCGCGGCGGATCGGCATCCCCTTGTCAAACAGCGCGTCGTCGTCGGCCATTCTTTCCTCCTGCAATCCCGGTGCGGGGCGCCGTTTGTGGGTCACCCCTTTGTGGGTCGCCCCTTTGTAGGTCACCCTTGGGGGGTCAGCCGGCGCCGGCCATGTCCTCGGCCAGCACGTCGCGCACCGTGTCGAGATCGAGCCCGTGCGCCGCGATCAGATCGGCGCTGTCGGCGATCATCGCGTCGATATCGCCGATCAGCCGCAGCCGCTTGTAGAGGTCGGGAATGTGAATCCCCATGCTCTCGCCGATCAGCTCCATGAAATTGACCAGCTCGAAGCTGACCCGCGGCTGAAAGGTGATCAGCTCGCGGTGGCAGGCGTGGAAGATCGACGCGAACGTCGTGACCCCGGCGGCGGCGGCGGCGGCGAACTCGCGCTCGCGCAGTTTCGCCTTGAATTCGGGCAGCACCGAGAGGTGGCTCGCCTGGGTGCTGACGATCGGCACGTCGAGTTCGACCACTTCGAGACCGGGGATCGCGCCGAGCACCGGTTTTATCGCCGCCATCACGTTGGGCAAGGCCGAGCGCTCCTGCAGCGCGACCCGCTTGTTGACCGGGTGGACGAACAGCTTGCGCAAATCGTCGAGCCGTTCGGCGAAGAACTCGGCGATCGGGTTGATATCGAACGGCATCTCCCCATGCGCGTCGCGCCAGGCCGGCAGCGCGACTTCCTCCATCTGGATGTGGCAGCTCGGGCACCAGGCGACGACGCGCGACGAACCGGGGCGCGAGAGCCGCTCGATCGTGTTGAACGAGACCCTGCCGGCGGTCCTGGCGTCGCCGCGCTTGAATTGCTGGATGCCGCAACACACGGCGTTGCCGCCCATGACCTGGTAGCGCACGCCGAGCGCGTCGAGCACCTCCAGCACCAGCAGCGCGATATGCGGCGTCTTGATGACGTTGCAGCCGGTGTAAAAGACGATTTCGGGCGGTGCGCCGTCGTATTCGTCAGCGGCGCGCAGCTTCCGGCTGATCCGCGCCAGAACCTCGGGCGGCAGCAGCAGACGCGCGATCGTGCGGGTGCTGCGCGCCATCGTCGTGAAATATTGCTGCGCGCCGCGCCGCACGACATCGGGGCCGAGCTTCGCCTTGGCCGCGATGCGCGCCATGTTGACCATGAAACGCGGGTTGATCCCGTAATCGCAGGCCGGGATGCACTTGCCGCTGTTGGTGCAGACCTGCGCCCAGCGCTCGGCGTCCGTTGTGCCGGCGCCGCCGCCCAAGAGGTCGAGAACGCCGCCGACGATGTCGACCGCGTCCGCGGGGTCGAGACCGGCCGGCTCGACCATCGGACAGGCCTCGACGCATTTGCCGCAGCGCGTGCAATTGTCGAGGATGTCGTCGACCCGGCCGCGCAGCGCGTCGAGAAACGCAGTCCCGCCGGTATCCGCGAGCGCCATCGCCGACCTCACAAATCTGTGCCGGTTCCCGTGATAGCCGAAATCGCGACGGGCGGCAAACCGCCGCCTCAACCCGGACGTGTCCTTGTCTGCGGATCATGGCAGACTGTCCGCGCCTCAAACCGGCGTTTCGGACCACCACCGGGGCGGAGGAAAACCGATGCCGACGCAAGCGGAAAACCGCGCCTTCGCCGATCTGCTCGCCGCGTTCGCCAAGGCGGTCGTCGCCAATGTCGGGGCCGCTCTCGGCGCGCTGTTCGCCGAGGTTGGGGTGTTCCAAGTCGTATTTTTCGGGGCGCATCGGGGTCGCGCCGCGGTG
>JBFXDF010000295.1:0-4488 GCA_050181375.1 Alphaproteobacteria bacterium | reverse complement strand
ATCCGACGCTGCCCGTTACGGTTTACGACCCGGCCGTACTCGACCTGGACCGGAAGCTCGACGGGGCCGACCTCGTCACCGTCCATGAGTGGAATGCGCCGGATCTGGTAGCTCGCATCGCGGCGCATCGCCGTCGCGGCGGGCGTTATCTGCTGCTGTTCCACGACACGCATCACCGGATGGCGACCGATCCCGAGGCGATCGCCCGGTTCGATCTCAACGGTTTCGATGGGGTGCTGGCGTTCGGCGAGGTACTGACGGACGCGTATCGCCGCCGGGGCTGGGGACGCCACGCGTTCACCTGGCACGAGGCCGCCGATGTGAGCGTCTTCCGCCCGGTCGCGGACATCCCGCGTGAGCGCGATCTCGTCTGGATCGGCAATTGGGGCGACGGCGAACGCACGGCGGAGCTGTCCGAGTTCCTGCTCGGGCCGGTCAAGAACCTCGGCCTGTCGGCGCGGGTGCATGGCGTGCGCTATCCCGCGGACGGTCGCGCCGCACTCGCCGACGCCGGCATCGATTACGCCGGCTATCTGCCGAATTTCCGGGCGCCGCAAGCGCTCGCCGCCGCGTGCATGACCGTCCATATCCCGCGCCGACCCTACGCGACGTCGCTGCCGGGCATCCCAACGATCCGGGTCTTCGAGGCGCTCGCCTGCGGCGTCCCGCTGGTTTGTGCGCCGTGGCGCGACGCCGAGCACCTGTTCTCGCCCGGCGACGACTTTCTTGTCGCGCGCGATGGCGATGTCATGCGACGCCATCTCGCCGATCTGCGCGGCGACCGCGCTTTTGCCGCCTCGCTCGCGGCGCGCGGACTGGCGACGATCCGGGCGCGGCACAGCTGTGCGCATCGGGTCGATGAGCTGCTCGCAATCTGCAGCTCTCTCGGGCGCGATTTCGACCCAGCGACGACGTTGGCGGCGGCGCAATGAGCCTGTCGATCGCGTTTTTCGGGTCGAGCCTCGTCTCGGCGTACTGGAACGGCGCCGCCACCTATTACCGCGGCGTCCTGCAGGCGCTCGCCGCCAACGGCCACCGCGTGACGTTCTACGAGCCCGACGCCTACGACCGTCAGCGTCATCGCGACATCCCGGACCCGGATTGGGCCAAGGTCGTCGTTTATCCGGCGACGACGGACGGGGTCGATCGGGCGCTCGACCAGGCCCGGGACGCCGATCTGCTGGTCAAGGCGAGTGGGGTCGGCGTTTTCGATGCTCTGCTCGAAGCGCGCCTACCGTCTCTGAAGCGATCGGGCGCGATCGCCGCGTTCTGGGATGTCGACGCGCCGGCGACGCTCGATCGGATCGCCGCTAATCCCGGCGACCCGTTCCGCGAGCTGATTCCAGCCTACGACATCGTGTTCACCTATGGCGGCGGGCCGCCGGTCGTCGCCCGCTACGGCGGGTTCGGCGCACGGGTCTGCGTGCCGATCTATAACGCCCTCGATCCGGTGACGCACCATCCGGCCGCGCCCGATCCGCGCTTTGCCTGTGATCTCGGCCTCGTCGCGAACCGGCTGCCCGACCGCGAGCGCCGCATCGACGAATATTTCCTCGCGGTCGCGGCCGAATCGCGCGGTCGCGAGTTCGTGCTCGCCGGAGCCGGCTGGGACGACAAGCAGATTCCGTCCAACACCCGCTATGTCGGCCATCTCTATACGGCCGACCACAACGCGTTCAACGCGTCGGCGCTCGCGATCCTCAATGTCAGCCGCGACAGCATGGCGTCCAACGGCTACAGCCCGGCGACCCGCGTATTCGAGGCAGCCGGGGCGGGCGCCTGCATCGTTACCGACGCCTGGGACGGCATCGAAATGTTCTTCGAGCCGGGACGCGAGATCCACGTCGCGCGCAGCGGTCCTGAAGTCGCCGAAATTCTCGCGCGGCTGACTCCGGATGACGCCGGGCGGATCGGAAGCGCGGCGCGGGCCCGCGCGCTTGCCGAGCACACCTACGCGCGCCGGGTCCGGCTGGTCGAGGACGTGCTGGCGGGGCGCGTCCCGTCATGAGGCCGGCACCGGAAAACGGCTCGGGTTTTGCAGCGCGTCCGTTGCGGATCGTCATCCTCGGCCTGTCGATCACCTCCTCATGGGGCAACGGCCACGCGACGACCTATCGCGGTCTGATGCGCGCCTTGTGCCGGCGCGGCCACGAGGTGCTGTTTCTCGAATGCGACAAGCCGTGGTATCGCGCCCATCGCGACCTCAGGGACCCGCCATTCGGGAGGGTGCGCCTCTACGAGGGTCTTGCGGAATTGCGGCGGCGCTGGGCCGGCGAAATCCGCAATGCCGACCTCGTCATCGTCGGCTCGTATGTTCCGGACGGGATCGCGGTTGCTCGCTGGGCCCAGGCCGTCGCGACCGGCATCGTCGCGTTCTACGACATCGACACGCCGGTAACGCTGGCGGCGCTGGCCGCCGGAACCTGCCCCTATCTCGACGCCGCGCTCGTCCCGCGTTTCGATCTGTATCTGTCGTTCACCGGCGGTCCCGCCTTGCGCCTCGTTGAAGCCCATTACCGGGCGCCGGCCGCGCGGGCCTTGTATTGCGGCGTCGACCCGGAGCGGCATCGCCCCTGTACGGACGGCTCGACGCGGTGGGACCTCGGGTATCTCGGCACCTACAGCGCCGACCGTCAGCCGCTTCTCGATGCCCTTCTCTGCAACCCGGCGCGACGATGGAATAAGGGCCGTTTCGCGGTTGCCGGTCCGCTCTACCCGGCGGAATTGCGCTGGCCCGCGAATGTCGAACGCATCGAACATGTCGGCCCGGACGAGCATCCGCGATACTACGGCCGGCAGCGTTTCACGCTGAACATCACCCGCGCCGACATGGTGCGGCTCGGTTATTCGCCGAGCGTGCGGCTGTTCGAGGCGGCGGCCTGCGGCGTGCCGATCGTCAGCGACTGGTGGCCGGGTCTGGCGACTATCTTCGAGCCCGGGCGCGAGATCCTGATCGCCCGCAACAGCGGGGACGTGCTGCACTTCCTGCGCGAGATGGCGGAACCCGAGCGCGCGCGCATCGCCGAGGCGGCGCGCGCCCGCGTGCTGGCGACGCACACCGCCGAGCACCGTGCCGTTGAGCTGGAGGGCTATATCGCCGAAGTCGCCGCGGCGCCCCCGGCCCCGACGCCAGCGCTCGAAGCGGCCGGTAGCGCGGAGCTGCCGCGATGAAGCTCGTCGTGTTCGGCCTCTCGGTCAGTTCGTCGTGGGGCAACGGCCACGCCGTGTTGTGGCGGGCGCTTATCCGGGCGCTCGCGGCGCAAGACCATCGCACCGTGTTCTTCGAGCGCGACGTTCCGTGGTACGCCGAACATCGCGACTTGACCGAGATCGACGGCGGCCGGCTCGTTCTTTACGCCGACTGGCACGAAGCGGCACCCGCGGCACGGCGCGAGCTGCGCGACGCCGAGGCCGCGATCGTTACCTCCTATTGCCCGGACGGTGTAGCGGCCACCGAATTTGTGCTCGACGCACCGGGGCTGCACGTCTTCTACGACCTCGACACCCCGGTGACCCTGGCCCGCCTTGCCGCCGGCGAGCAAATCGAGGCGATCGGGCCGCGCGGCCTCGCCCCGTTCGATCTCGTGCTGAGCTATACCGGCGGCGGCGCGCTGACCGCCCTCACGGAGCGGCTCGGCGCGCGCCGGGTCGCGCCGCTTTACGGCAGCGTCGATCCGACCCGCTATCGCCCAGCCGAGCCGCCCTCGGATCCGCTTGCCGCGCTGTCTTATCTCGGCACCTACGCCGCCGACCGGCAGGACAAGCTCGACGCGCTGCTGCTGGAGCCGGCGCGCCGGCGCCCGGACTGGCGGTTCGTGATCGGCGGCGCCCAGTATCCGCAAGACTTCGCCTGGTCTAACAACATCTTTTTCCGGCGGCACGTCGCGCCGGCCGATCACCCGCGGTTTTACGCGGCGGCGCGCGCTACGCTCAACGTCACGCGACGCTCGATGGCCGAGAGCGGCTGGTGCCCGTCGGGAAGGCTGTTCGAGGCGGCCGCCTGCGCCGCCCCGATCCTCAGCGACTGGTGGGAAGGGCTGGATGCGTTCTTCACGCCGGACGCCGAGATCATCGCCGTCCGCGCGAGCAGGGATGTGCTGGCCGCGCTCGATCGCGGCGACGGCGAACTGCGCCGCATTGCGGGAGCGGCCCGCGACCGCGCCCTGTCCGAGCACACCGCCGACCGCCGTGCGGCCGAGCTGGTCGACCTGCTTGCCACCGCAAACCGTCATCCTGTGGGCCGTCCTCCCGTGGACTCGATCCGTAGGGAAGACCGGGAACGATATTCGAACCGATTATCTGGCTGCTCGGGGGACCCCGGCTCTCGCCGGGGTGACCCTGGAGGTGTTCTGGAGGACTGAGCCATGTGGGGCATCATACCCGCGGCCGGCAACGGCAGGCGCATTCAGCCGCTGGCCTTCTCGAAGGAGTTGCTGCCGGTCGGCAGCCGCTTCGATGGCGGCGCCGAATGTCCGCGCGCGGTCAGAG
>JBFXDF010000294.1:0-4493 GCA_050181375.1 Alphaproteobacteria bacterium | reverse complement strand
GGTTCTGACAACGTCCCGCGCCGACCCCGGACGTGTCGGAGGAGGACGTGCCGTAGGAGGAGGTGCTGGTCGAGTCGCGATCCGTACGCGGGTCAGCCCGTCTGCCGTCCCGAGCGTCTCAGGCGCTCGGGGCGACGCCGCGGCGCTGCAAAAGCCGGCGGGCTTCGATCGTCTGCCAGACGGCCACGACGGCGAGTCCTGTCGCGAGATCGCGTCCGCGCTTCAACAGCGAGACGGCGAGCGCCATCTCGGGCGAGAGGCCAAATCCGGCGCCGAGCACGACATAGGCGCCCTCCTGCAAACCGATCGCCTGCGGCACCGCAAACCCGGCGGTGCGGATCGCGTAAACCAGGCTTTCGATTGCCCGAACGGCCGCAAACGACAGCGGTGCTCCGGCGAGCCACAGCACCAGCCATAGCTGGATCGCGCTCGCCACCCAACAGGCGAAATGCAGCGCGAAATTGACCATTAATCCGATACGGCGACGATAGATGCCGGTCAGTTCGGCATGCAGCGCCGCCGCGCCGGCGCCGCCGCGCTCGGCCCAGCCCACCCCGAGAATGCCGCCGATACGGTCGAGATAGCGGAAGCCGCGGTGCTGCACGGCAACAAACGCGGTCGCGGCGGAAGCGGCGATCAACAATCCGACCAGGATGGGCGGCGCGAGCCGCGTGTCCGGTTGAAGATAGACAAACAACGCCAGTCCGAGCGCCGTGTACGGCAACTGAGCGAAGAATTCGAGGGTCACGTCGACGATCGTGCTTGCCGCCGCGACGCTCCAGCTCGCTCCGGTCAGCGACAGGGCGCGGGCACCGGCCACGTAGCCGCCGACCTGCGACAGCGGCAGCGCCTCCGCCACCGAATCGCGCACCAAACGCGCCCACACGGCCTTGGGCGCGGCAACGTCCGGCAGCAGTGCCTTCCATGCCAATCCGAGCGGAATGCTCAAGGCAAAATTAACCGCGCAGATCGCGACGAAACCGGCGATCCCGACCGCGCGGATCGCGTGCAGAACCGCGCCGGCGCCGAACCAGGCGACGAGCAAGGCCGTTACCGCGACGCCGGCAATCGCGGCGAGTATCGAGGCGAGCTTCATCCCCGTCAGACCAGGATTGCTTCGGCGCTGCCGGTCCAGGTTCAGCTCGGCGCGCCGACAGGCTTCCGCGGGCGCAGGAAACGGCTGACGAATCGAACTAGCCGCGGCACGAATTGCGGGCGCAGCAGACGCGGATCGTAAGGCGCCATGCGGCGCTCGTTTTCGGCCAGACACAGCTCCAGCAATTCGGCGGGGGATATGTCGATGTCGGCCACCGCCTTGCTCCCGGTCAGCGTAAAGTTGTTGTCCTGAGCTTGCTTGTGCGGTCCCCGGCCGGCGTCGCGTGCCAGTCCGATGCGCTCATAAACGAGAAACAGCCACACCGCGGCGACCTCACCGCAGAACCAAGGCCGCCGCCACCAGGAGAGGTTGCGGCGGTGCCAGGCCACCCAGTTGATGAAAAACAGAATATGCCGGGCTTCCTCCTGCATCACCGGCTCGAACGTGTCGACCAGTTCAGGCGGGAAGAACCGCGACCGTTTGGCGAGCGCGAACAGGCCGAACGCGAAAAAGCTGTCGATGCACTCGCTGAACCCGGTCACCAGGAATGCCCATTCCGGGCGGCGCGGCGGCTTGTATTCCGGCTCGGGCGCGAGGCGAACCGAATAAGCCTCGACCAGCTTCGATAAGACCTGCTTGTGGCGGCCCTCCTCGAACCCGTTGAGCAGGATAGCCTCGCGCAGCACCGGATCGGCGACGCGGTCGGCGTAGCTGGCAACGCGGATGCTGGCCTTCCCCTCGGTCTGCACCGCGATATCCCAGATCGGCAGCGCGACGAGCCTGGCGCGCGCCTCGGGATCGAGCGGCGGCCAGTCGATCGCGGCAGGGCGGTAGGGATCGTGCGTGTCGAGCAGCATTCGGCAGAAGGCGTTCTTGTGATCCTCGCTGCCCGGACGCAATTCTCGTTGGCCCGCGAGGTGCCGCCGACGCGCCGGTTTGGCGGAAGCTGGCTTGGCAACCGCGGCCATGGTGTCATCGCTCACTCAACGCGCCTCTCGCTTTGCCCGGACCCCGGCTCGAACGCCCGGCCGATTGACTAACACAGGTCGCCCTCCTATATAGCGGCCTCCGCTTAAACAGGTAGTTATCCGTCGGAGCCGTGCCGTGAAACGCACTTACCAGCCGAGTAGGCTCATTCGCAAGCGCCGCCACGGCTTTCGTGCGCGGATGGCCACTCCGGGCGGCCGCCGGGTGATCGCCGCGCGCCGGGCGAAGGGACGCAAGCGGCTGTCTGCCTGACCTCCGTCCCGTCCGTCCGCGTGGCGCCGCCGCTCGGCGGACGCCGAACGCATCGCGTCACGGGGCGCGGTGAGGCTGCGGTGCCGCGCTGCCTTGTAAGACTCAATAACCGCGCCGATTTTCTCCGTGTCGCGGCTTCCGGCCGTCGCGCGGTGCGTCCCGGCTTGATGCTGCAGGCGGCGGCCGCGCCGTCCGGGATCGATAAAGCGGCCGTCAGGGTCGGGTTCACGGCAAGCCGCAGGGTAGGCAATGCGGTGGCCCGCAACCGGGCGAAGCGGCGCCTGCGCGCCGCCGCGGCTGACATTCTGGCGCGCGATGGGCGGTGCGGGACCGACTACGTACTGATCGCCCGAGCCGGGACCGAGGGACGGCGCTATGTGGAGCTGCTTGGAGATCTGGCGTCCGCGCTGCGGCAAGTCAGCCGGCAAGCCGACCGCAAGCAGCAGCCCGCGCCCGGTCCCGCCGCTGCTCAGCCGCTCCCGGTCAAGGAGGATTGAGATGATGCGTGATGCCGGACCGGTCCGCGTGCTGGCTTTGGCGCTGCGGGGAGCGATCCGCGCCTATCAGTTGCTGATATCGCCGGTACTGCCGCCGTCGTGCCGTTATTACCCAAGTTGCTCGTATTATGCGGCGGAAGCGGTCGAGCGGCATGGACCGTGGCGCGGCTCGCTGCTTGCGGCCCGGCGGCTGCTGCGCTGTCATCCGTGGGGCGGCGGCGGTTACGATCCGGTGCCGCTGGACCCGATACTCGGCGAGCGGAGCCGCTGACCGCCGATGGAACAGCGCAACCTTCTGCTCGCGATCGTTCTCTCGGTCGGGATCCTGATCGGGTTTCAGTTCCTGATCGAGCACTTCCACCTCACCAAGGCGCCATCGCCGACACCGCCGCAAACCGCGACACAAGGCGCCGTCCCGCAACAGGCGACGGGCGCCGCCGGACCGCAGGCTGTTCCCGGCGCTCCCGCAGCCGCGGCCGTCCCGACGCGCGAGGCCGCCATCGCCGAACAGCAGCGGGTCCGGATCAACACACCGCGCCTGCACGGTTCGATCGCGCTGCGCGGCGGACGCATCGACGATTTGACCCTGGCGACCTATCACGAGACGACCGATCCCACGAGCCCGGAGGTCGTCCTGCTCGAGCCGAGCGGAACCGCGCAGGCCTATTTCGCCGAGTTCGGCTGGGTGGCGGGGGCGCCGGGGATCGCCGTTCCCGGCGCCGACACGCCGTGGACCGCCTCGCACGGTCAGCTGACCCCGGCTTCGCCGATCACATTGACCTGGGACAACGGCCAGGGTCTCGTCTTCACGCGGACGATCTCGATCGACGAGAACTACATGTTTACGGTACGCGACGCGGTGCGCAACACCGGCGGCGCGCCAGTCGCGCTGTCGCCGTACGGGTTGATCAGCCGCGCCGGCACGCCGCATGTCAGCGGGTATTACATCCTGCATGAGGGGCCGGTCGGGTATCTGGCGGGGTCGTTGCGCGAACCCAATTACAGTTCGCTCAAGCCGGGAGAGCCGGAGGAATTCACCTCGACCGGAGGCTGGCTCGGCTTTACCGACAAATACTGGCTGACCGCGCTGGTGCCGCCGCAGGAAGTCGCCGTCAAGGCGCGTTTTACGCACAGCGTCGAGGACGGGAAGGATCGCTACCAGTCGGATTATCTCGCGCCCACGCTCACGGTGCCGGCCGGGGGAACCGCCGAGACCTCGGTGCGGTTTTTCGCCGGCGCGAAGGAAGTCAATCTGCTCGACGCCTATGCCGCGGCCGGCATTCCGCATTTCGACCTGGCGATCGATTTCGGCTGGTTCTACTTTCTGACAAAGCCGATCTTCCTGACCCTGCAATGGTTTTACGGGCTGATCGGCAATTTCGGGCTGGCCATCCTGCTGCTGACGCTGATCATCAAGCTGCTGTTCTTTCCTCTCGCCAACAAATCCTACCAGGCGATGAGCAAGATGAAGCTGCTGCAGCCGGAAATGCAGAAAATCCGCGAGCGCTTTCCGGACGACAAGCAGCGCCAGCAGCAGGAAATGATGGAGATGTACAAGCGGGTCGGCGCCAACCCGGTGGCCGGCTGCCTGCCCATCGTGATTCAGATTCCGGTGTTTTTCGCGCTTTACAAGGTGCTTTTCGTCACGATCGAGATGCGCC
>JBFXDF010000293.1:0-4529 GCA_050181375.1 Alphaproteobacteria bacterium | reverse complement strand
TGCGACTGGATCCTGGCGAACGACGTGTCGCCCGGAACCGGCACCTTCGGCGGCGACCGCAACACGATCCACCTGGTCGATGGCGATGGGGTCGAGGATTGGCCGGTGATGACCAAGACGGAAGTCGCGGCCCGCCTCGCCGACCGGATCGCGTTGCGGATCGGCGCCGCGGTTTCCTCTTAAACAAACCGTCAGGTGCGCGGGATGTTGTCGATGGCGGCGGCGATGTCGGTTTGTGCGAAGTCATCGCCTTTGAAGAGCAATGTTTCACCCGTCGCCTTTGCCAGGGCATAGGCAAAACAATCACCGGTATTCAGCGCCGCCGGATGTCGCCCGAGGCCGAAACGGCGGAACGCATCGACGGCGATTTCGGCTTGCCGCGCATCGACCGCCACGCGTTGGATTTCGCCGGCGTCGATAAACGCTTCCAGGTCGGTCAGACCTCGGCCCGTTTTCGGCCGAGCAGAACCATCGAGGCTTCGACGACTCCAATTACTGAGATCAGTCTAACCGGATCGGCATCGATAGCCTCAGTGAAGGCTTGACGCTCGGCCTCGCCAAACAGGCACGCGATCACGGCTGACGTGTCGATGACCATCACCACATCCCGTGCTCGTCATAACCGATGATCTCATCGTGGGAGCGCGTGCCGTAATCGGGGAGCGCCGCGCAGTGAAGCGCTATCTCGTTAAGTCTCGCGGCAACCCCTTTTCTCGGCTTGCCGCGGCGGAGCCGCTCGCGTTCCAGGCGTTCGGCGAGCGCCTTGCGCACCGCCTGGGTCAGGCTCTCGCCGGTCAGCCGCGCCACTTCGCGCGCCAGCCGATCGGTTTCAGGATCCTTCAGGCTTAGCGCCATCATCGGTTCCGTTTCTATAACACGACAGTTCTTCTATATCGAAGATGGCCGCACCGATCGCAACCGGGAATGCCGGGCCGTCGTCCCTGGGGGTTGCGCGCGGGCGGTTTTCGCCGAAGGATGCGCGCCGTTTCCGCCATCCGGCAGCCCCCATCCCGGCAGCACATCTGGAGTCACCGCCGACATGCCCGCACCGCATCCCCTGACGCCGCTGCTCGCCCCGTCCTCGGTCGCGATCTTCGGCGCCTCGAACGACCCGACCCGGATCAGCGGTCGCTCGCTGCGCTATTACCGCGAGGCCGGCTACAAGGGCGCGCTGTACCCGATCAACCCGACCCGCGACCAGGTGCAGGGGCTGAAGGCTTTTCCCGATATCGCCGCGGTGCCGGGGCCGGTCGAGTGCGCCGTCATCGCGGTGCCGGCCAATCTCGCGGTCGAGGCGATGGAGAGCTGCGTCGCCAAGGGGGTCAAGGCGGTCGTCATGTTCACCGCCGGGTTTGCCGAGATCGGCGCCGAGGGCCGCGCGATGCAGACCCGCATCACGCAGATCGCGCGCGACGGCGGAATCAGGCTGTGCGGCCCGAACTGCCTCGGCCTCTTCAACATGCGCACCGGCCACACGCCGACCTTCAGCTCGTTTCTCGAGGAAGGACCGACTCCGGCGGGGCCGCTCGGCATGGTCACGCAGTCGGGCGCGTTCGGCACGCATCTGTTGGCGCTGACCGCGCGGCGCGGCATCTCGGTCGGCGTGTGGCTGTCGACCGGCAACGAGGCGGACGTGTCGGTCGCCGACGGGATTTCGTTCCTTGCCGACGACCCCGACACCAAGGCGATCGCTTGCTATGTCGAGGCGATCAAGGACGGCGCGGCGTTCGCCGAAGCGGTGGCGCGGGCGCGAGCCAACGGCAAGCCGGTCATCGCGATGAAGGTCGGGTCTTCGACGGTTGGCGCGGCGGCGGCGGCGTCGCACACCGCCTCGCTCGCCGGCGCCGACGCGATCTACGACGCTGCTTTCCGGCAACTGGCCGTCGAGCGCGCCAAGACACCCGAGGACCTGGTCAACATCGCCTATGCCTGCACCCGCGGCCGGCTGCCGTCGTCGCGCCGGCTGGCGGTGATGACGATGTCGGGCGGCGCCGGCGTCCTGATGGCGGACGCGGCCGAGGAAGGCAATCTCGAACTGACCCCGCTGTCCGACGAGGCGCAGAAGGAGGTCATCTCGTGGGTGCCGTTCGCGGCGTCGCGCAACCCGGTCGATGTGACGGCGCAGGTGCTGAACGACCCCTCGATCCTCGACAAATCCTTCGACCTGCTGTTCGGCCGGGAGAATTTTCCGGCGATGGTCGGGTTCTTTACGACCTGGGCGTCGTCGCCGCAGATGGCCGAGCCGCTGTTCAAGGCGGTCGCCGGCGCCGCCGCGCGCTACCCCGACCGCTATTTTGCCCTCTCGGCGATCGCGGCGCCGGATATGCAGCGGCGCTATGAGGAGGCCGGGGTCGGCGTGTTCGAGGACCCGTGGCGCGCGGTCGAGTCGATCGCCGCCGCGGTGCGCGCCGCCGAGCGGCTCGCCGAAAAGCCGCTGCCGATCCCGCCGGTGCCCGCCAACCTGCCGCCGCTGCCCAAAGGCCGCATCGCCGAGCACGACGCGAAACGCATCCTCGGCAACGCCGGCATCCCGGTGCTCGACGAGCGCCTCGTTACGGACGCCGCCGGGGCTGCCCGCGTCGGACCGCAGATCGGCGAGCGTCTCGTGCTGAAAATCGTCTCGGCCGACATCCCGCACAAAACCGAGATGGGCGGCGTGATGCTCGACATTCCGGCCGGCGAGGCCGCCGCCGCGTTCGACCGCATGATCGCGCGCATCAAGGAGCGGGCGCCGCGCGCCGCGATCGACGGCGTGTTGATCTCGCCGATGGTCCGCGGCGGCATCGAGACGATCCTCGGCGTACAGAACGATCCGGTGTTCGGCCCGGTGGTGATGCTCGGCCTCGGCGGGATCTTTGTCGAGGTGTTGCGCGACGTGACGTTCCGCATCGCCCCGTTCGGGGTCGAGGAGGCGCACCGGATGATCGGCGAGTTGCGCGGCCGCGCCATGCTCGAAGGCGCGCGCGGCCAGCCGCCCTGCGACCTCGACGCGCTGGCGCGGGCGCTGTCGAAACTGTCGGTGTTCGCCGCCGCCAAACGCGCCGAGTTCACCAGCATCGACATCAACCCGCTGCTGGTGCGCCCCAAGGGCCAGGGCGCGGCGGCGCTCGATGCGCTGATCCTCACCCCGGAAGCCGTGCCGGGCGACGACGAAGTCGCGCCTTGAGTTATCGTGTTGCCCGCATTGCCGGTGAGGTGCTGCAGCGCGCTCCGGGAGAAAGCGCGGTCCAGCTAGGCAATTGACTGAAACAGGAGGCGTGCGTCCGTCATGCAGGTCGAAGACTGCGCCGGGACCATCGTGTCGATTGCGGACGGCGACCACCAGATCGACGCGCTGCTCCGCCTCCCGGAGGATGGTCAAGCCCGGCAACGGAACACCCCTGTCTTGTTGCGTCTGCACGGGTTGTTGGGCAACCTGCTCGACGAGACCGAACATTACCTGCCGACGGCGTTGGCGAGGCGAGGCTACGCGTCGATCACGATGAACACGGCGCTGGCCAATCTCGGCCTGTTTTACGGGTTCGGCATGTTCGACGACGTGATGCCGCAAATCGATGCCGTCTGCGACTATTTGCGGTCCACCGGGTTTGAAAAAATCGTGCTGGCGGGGCACGGGTTGGGCGGCGCGATCGCCATCCGATACGCGGCGGCGCGCAACGATGCCGCCGTCAGGCCCGAACTTTGCGGACTGATCGCGATCGCCGCGCCGTTTTCCCTGCCCGAGACAATCCGTCGTCGGTGGCTGCGATCCGGCGCGGAGCCGAGCTATGAGGAGATGCGTTTGCGCGCCGGACAGGCGAAGGAAACCGGCTGGTCGCAGGACGAAACTGTCGTCATCCGAAAGGCGCGCGGCCCGACCAGGCGGCCGGAACACAGCGAGATTTATACGCTGAAGACATGGTGGACGCTTGCCGGACCCGAAGCCTCGGGAGCGCGGGCCTGCGAGCACATCGGCGGCGTCAAGGTGCCGGTGTTGCTGGTCAGCGGCGAGAAGGATGAAATCGTCGAAATGCGCGAGGGAGAGGAGCTGAGCAAGATTGCTCGGAGTGCGGGGAATCCCGATGTGACGCATGTGCTTTTGCCGGCGGATCACCGGTTCGACGGCAAACACGCGGAGCTGTCGGAAACCGTAATCCGTTGGCTCGCGGAACGGCACGGAGGCTGAAGCCAATGCCCGCCGCCGACGCGACGGCTCACCGCCATCAGCAACTCCTCAGATTGCCGGCGAGCGACGGGTTCATCGTCAACGGATTGCTGCTGAGGTGTGACGCCGCGGAACCTCGCGACGCCGGTGATCGTCCGATCCTGCTGCAGATCCACGGTTCGCTCGGCCACTTTCTCGCGCGCGGCACCCCGCGGCTTCTGCCTCATGCGCTTGCCGAACGCGGCATCGACTCGCTGTCGATCAATACGCGGCTCGCCAGTGCCGGGCAAATCGACGGACGCGGCGTATTTCCCGATACCGCCCGTGATATCGATGCGGCGGTCGCGTTTCTCGCGGAGGCCGGCTTCCGAAACGTTTACGTCCT
>JBFXDF010000292.1:0-4541 GCA_050181375.1 Alphaproteobacteria bacterium | reverse complement strand
CGGCCCGGTCCTGTGCCGCGATGTACGGCCTCCACCCCGGCGCGCGGGTCCAGATATGCGGGATCGCCGCGCGCCGGTGAGGGCTCAGCGCCGGGTGCAGAACTGCATGAGCGATGCTGCGTCCGGCGCCTTGTCCAGCGCCCATACCGCATCGGCCAGCGGCTTCACGTCGCGGTCGAAGCCGCCATACTCGGCCAGCATGACCAGCTTGTCGGCGATATCCTGGTCGCTCATCGGCTTGCGCATGCCGCCGCGCGTATCCTTGATGTCCACCACCCGCGAACGGCCATCGCGCATGCGGATGGCGACGCGAACGCTCTCGATGTCATAGCTGGCATCGTCGATGAAGCGGATCGTCGGCCGGATGCCGTCGCGGGCCGTCTCCGCCACCGCCTCGTCGGTGAACTCCGCCAGCCCCGCCCGGCCGCGCCGCAATGCGATGGCAATGGCGTGCTGGGCGCTCACCTGCGATTCGCGGCCGGTCGCGACGTCGGGGCGGTCGGTGCGCTGGCGCAGGAACGGATTGCCCGTCAGCTCGACCTCGGCGATGCCCTCGGGCGCGAAGCCGCCCTCACGATACAGGTCGAGGCAGGCCTCCAGCACCGGGTTGAGGACCACGCCGGTCGGATAGGGCTTGTAAGTGTTCTTGCCGATCTCCCACACCTCGCCCAACCCGCCGACCAGCGCGTCGACCTTCGGTGCGTCGGCATAGACCGGCAGAAAGCCGCGCGGGCCTTCCAGCGGCGCGGCGGGACCGGAAAAGCCCTCGGCCGCCAGCAGGGCGGAGGTCAGCCCGTTGCGTGCGGCATTGCCGACGCTGATGCTCTTCGACATCGTGCCCAGGGTCTCGACGAGTCCTGCTGCCTGCGCCGTCGCATTGCCGAGCGCCCAGCCGAACTGTTCCTCGCTCAAATCGAGCAGGGTGCCGACGCCCACGGCGGCCCCGACCACCCCGCAGGTCGAAGTGATGTGCCAGCCGCGCGTGTAGTGGTACGGCGAAATCGCATTGCCCATCCGGCACTCGATCTCTCCGCCGAGAATGAAGGCCCGCAGCAGGGCCGCACCGTCGCGCTTGGCCGTCTCGGCAAAGGCGAACAGCGGCGGCGCGACCGGTGCGGTCGGGTGGATGACCGTGTCGGGATGGGTGTCGTCGAAGTCGAAGACGTTGGCGCTCATCGCGTTGACATAGGCCGCGAACAGCATGTCGCCGCGCTCCCGCCGGCCGACGATCCCGCACTGCGTCCCGCTTGAGAATCGCCCCAGTGCCGCCAGCGTCTTTTCCACGGCCGGCTCGTGGCTTCCGCCCAAGGCGGTTGCGAAGCCATTCAGGATCGAGCGCTTTGCTTCATGGCGAACGCTCTCAGGGATGTCCTCCCACCGGGTATTCCGGGCAAAGGCCGCAACCCGGCGCGTGACGGAGGCGGGCAGCGAGGCTGCGGAGGAAGGGGTGGCCATGATGTGATCCTGTGCAGTGGTTGCGGGCGCGAATGCGCAGGATCATAGCGCCGATGCCGGATCGCGCCACAGGCGATCCGGCCCGTTCCAGCGAGACGCCTTGCTACTGTCCGGCCGTGCTCGCTTCCATCGCTCGGCGCATGCAGGCGCGCCGTTCCTCGGTCGGCTGCGCCTGGCACCCGTTCAAGGCGTTCGCCACATTGTCGAGGCGGCGGCGTTCCTGCGGGGTATCCCCGACGGGGCGAACGGGTTCCGTCATCCCCATTGCCTCGCGACTGCGCGGTTGCGCCATCGGCGGCGGCTGAATCGGCGCGGGTGCTGCCTGCGTTTCCGTACGGGAAGGCTCGTTCTGCGGTGCCTGCATCCGCGGCATCACGTCCGAACTCACCGACGGCGACCGCCCCATCATCGGCGACCCCACCGTCTGCGCCAGCGCGGGAACGCTCGGCGCCAGCGTCAACGCCAGCATGCCGGCGCCTGCAAACAATCCGATGCGCGACATCGTTATCTCCTCCTCGGCGTTCGCCGCGCCAGCCCTCGCTGAAGCACGGCCTCAAGGGCCTGCGCAAGCAGGTGCGGAATTAACCGGCGGCGCGGCAAGAGGTTCCCCGAAGCGTTCAAGCCGGCAACGGGCAATCGGTGGCAAGAGCGGCATCGCTGCTTTATCGTGCCCGCGTCGCAGCCATCATGGACATTCAGGTGTACGCCCCAGAGTCCCGCGGAACCGTGCCGCCGCAAGAGCGCCTCACTGCCGTCTACCGCATCCGGACGACGTCCCGGGACGTCGAAGCGCGCGCAAAAGCCATCGCGCTTGAGCAAAGCATCGAGATGCCCGACGACGACGTGACCGATCCGTATGTCCGCGACGCCGTGATCGGTCAGGTCGCGGAAATCCGGCCGTTGGCCTCCGACCTGTTCGAGGTCCGCATCCTCCTGGCGGTGTCGACCACCGGTCTCGAAGCCGGTCAGTTCATGAACATGCTGTTCGGCAACACCTCGATCCACGAGGATGTACAGCTTGCCGACATCGCCGTCCCGGCATCGGTGGCGAATGCCTTCGGCGGTCCCAATCACGGTCTCGCCGGCCTGCGCCGCAGGGCCGGCGCCGCGACACGCGCGCTGACCTGTTCCGCCATCAAGCCCCAGGGACTTGCCGCACCGGCGCTTGCGGCCATCGCGCGCCGCTTTGCCGAAGGCGGCATCGATTTCGTGAAGGACGATCACGGCCTCGCCGACCAGGCCTACAGCCCCTTCGCCGAACGGGTCCGCGCCTGCGCCGATGCCGTGGCCGAGGCGAACGCCGTGCGCGGCGGCAACACCCGCTATGTGCCGAGCCTGTCCGGCAACCTGGACCGGCTGCGTCGCCAGGTCGAGTTAGCTGTGGAAAATGGCATCGACACCGTGCTGATTGCGCCCATGGTCGTCGGCCTGCCGGCGCTGCACGCCCTGGCGCGCGAGTACCCGCAACTGGCGTTGATGGCCCACCCGGCGCTGGCCGGGGCGCTGCGGATCGCGCCGCCGCTGCTGCTGGGCAAGCTGTTCCGGCTGTTCGGCGCGGACGCCACGATCTTTCCGAACCACGGCGGGCGCTTCGGATACACGCCGGAGACCTGCCGCGACCTCGCCTGCGCCGCGCGCGACCCGTGGCACGGCCTCGCGGCCTGCGCGCCGGTCCCGGCGGGCGGCATGACGACGGAGCGAGTCGGCGAGATGCTGGGATTCTACGGGACCGACACCATCTTGCTGATCGGCGGCAACCTGCTCGCCGCCGGCGACGCACTGGCCGGCAAGACGGCGGAGTTCGCGGCCTCGGTCGCGGCATTCCCGGAGAAGCGCGATGTCTGATCCCAAACCCGGCGGCCCCCTGTTCCGCCCCTTCCGCGAAGGCTACCGATGGGACGAGGTCGCCCATATGCCCTACAAGGAGGACGGCAGCGTCCCCTTCAAGGCGATCTCGCGTCAGGTCCTGTTCGAGGACGCAAACCTCTCCTGCCAGTGGCGCTATTTCGAGATGCAGCCGGGCGGCTACTCAACCCTGGAACGGCACGAGCACATGCATGCCGTGATGATTCTGCGCGGGCACGGCCATTGCCTGCTGGGGACCGAGCTGCGCAGCGTCGGGCCCTTCGATCTCGTCACAATCCCGTCCTGGACGCTGCATCAGTTCCGGGCAACCAAGGACGAGCCGATGGGCTTTCTGTGCATGGTCAACAGCGAGCGCGACAAGCCGCAGCTTCCGAACGAGGACGAAATCGCGACCCTGCGCCGCGATCCGGCCATCGCGGCCTTTCTCGACGGCTGAACGTCATCGCGAGAGCGCGTTCTATCGTAATGTCGCCCGATGTCTGCGCGATTGCGTATTCGGGCGCGTCGCAAGATCGCATGCCGCAATATAGCCGAAGGTCATGCCGGGTCCGAGGGTCGAGCCGCCGGCCATGTAATTGCCGCCGAGCACGTTGGAGACATCGTTGCCCGCCGCGTAGAGCCCGGGAATCGGCACCCCTTCGGCGGTCAGCACGCGCGCCTGCGCGTCCGTGGCCAGCCCGGCGAAGGTCCCTAGATCGCCGATGACGATCCGGACCGCATAGAAAGGCGCCTGCTCGACCGGCGCGACGCAGGGATTCGGCTTGTGCCGCGGATCGCCGTTGTAGCGGTTGTAACTGCTTGTGCCGCGCCCGAACTGCGGGTCTTCGCCATTGCGGGCATGCCGGTTGAACGCGTCGACCGTCGCCTGGAAGGCATCGCCGTCGATGCCCGCCCGCCCGGCCAGCTCCGAGAGGGTGCGCCCCCGCAGCAGATAGCCGGAGCGAAGATAGGGAAACAGCGGCACCGGCGAAGGCTTCGCGAAGCCGATGCCATAGCGCCGGATCGTGCGGTGGTCCGCGATCAGGTAGCAATAGGCCTCCGGCTCGCCGGCGCAGGCCCGTGCAAGGCCGCGGCAGAACTCGTGATACGAGTTGGCCTCGTTGACGAAGCGCCGCCCGTGCCGCGTCACCGCGATGAAGCCCGGCTTCTGGCGGTCGATCAGATGCGGAAAGGCGCCGGTCCGCCCGTCCCCATGCGGCACCGCCGACACAGGGGCCCAG
>JBFXDF010000291.1:0-4556 GCA_050181375.1 Alphaproteobacteria bacterium | reverse complement strand
TCGACCGCTCGATCCACCGCTACACCTACGCCGAGGCCGAGCGCCGTTCGCAGCGTCTGGCGAAGGCGCTGCTGCGGCTCGGGATCGCACCCGGCGACCGGGTCGGCACCTTGGCCTGGAACAATTTCCGCCATTTCGAGCTGTATTACGGCGTCTCCGGGATCGGCGCGGTGTGCCACACGATCAATCCGCGCCTGTTCGACGAGCAGATCGCCTACATCGTCAACCACACCCGCGACCGGCTGCTGTTTGTCGAAGCCAGTTTTATCCCGTTGATCGAACGGCTGCGCCCGCGACTGCCCGCCGATCTCGGCATCGTGCTGCTTGAACCGGCCGAAACCGGCCTGAAAGTGCTCGCCACCCACGACGAACTGGTCGCCGCCGAAAGCGAGGACGGGTTCGAGTGGCCCGAATTCGACGAATGGACGGCGTCGGCGCTGTGCTACACGTCGGGGACGACCGGAAGGCCGAAAGGCGTCCTCTACACGCACCGCTCGACCCTGCTGCACGCCTACGGCGTGTCATTGCCCGACGGCATCCCGGCGTCGAGCCGCGACGCGATCTGCCCGGTCGTGCCGATGTTCCACGCCTGCGGCTGGAGCGTGCCGTATTACGCGCCGATGAACGGCGTGAAGCTGGTCTTGCCCGGCCCGCATCTCGACGGCGCCAGCCTCTACGAGCTGTTCGAGGCCGAGGGCGTGACCTTGAGCCTCGGCGTGCCGACCGTGTGGCTCGGTTTCGCGGCGCATCTGAACGAGACCGGTGCGCGCTGCTCGACCTTCCGCCGCATCCTGTCTGGCGGCGCGGCGGTGCCGCCATCGATGATCACCGGTTTCGCGCGGCACGGCATCGAGGTGACGCAGGGCTGGGGCATGACCGAGATGAGCCCGGTCGGCACCACCGCCGCCTTGAAAGCGAAGCACGCCGTGCTCGACCCGGACGCGCAACTCGCGATCCGCGCCCGGCAGGGCCGCCCGCTGTTCGGCGTCGAGATGAAGATCGTTGACGATGCCGGCCGCGCGTTGCCGCACGACGGCAAGTCGGTCGGCGAGTTGCTGGTGCGCGGCCCGTGGATCGTCGGCGCCTATTACGAGGACGCGGAGGCCACCGCGGCCTCGGTCGAGCCGGACGGCTGGTTCCACACCGGCGATGTCGCGACGATCGACCCGGACGGCTACCTGCAATTGACCGACCGCAGGAAGGACATCATCAAGTCGGGCGGCGAGTGGATCAGCTCGATCGATCTCGAAAACGCCGCGATGGCGCACGGCGATGTCGGCGAGGCGGCGGCGATCGCGGTGCCGCACCCGAAATGGGGCGAGCGCCCCTTGCTGATCGTGACGCCGCGCGCGGGTCTGCCCGAGGACCGCAAGCCGCAGCGCGACGCGCTGCTCGCGCTGCTCGCCGAAAAATTCCCGCGCTGGATGCTGCCTGACGATGTGCTCGTCGTGGACGAACTGCCGCACACCGCCACCGGGAAGATCATGAAGACGCGGCTGCGGGAGTTGTACGGGACGCCGATGCGGGCAGCAGGATCGTAGTATGCAAGACGGGCCGAGGCGACCGTCGAATTGGCACGCGATGCAATCTGCGGTTGTCGCAGTTGGACGTGTTTGCTGAATCTGCAGGAAATCTGCAGCAAAATCTCGCGTTTCAGTTGTGTATCGGCCCGCAAGCCTTTGAAATACCCGCCTTCTTTGAAGAGCCGACCCAGGCATCCTTCCCCGTTTGCAGCAAATATTGGCGCCAGACCCCTGTTTTTGCCAAAACCCTGTTCCTGGCGGACCCAGTTTGAGCCAGAGAAGAATAGCGGGCGAATGTGGCTATTTTAGCGACGCCGCGACCGAATACACGTAGGGTGGTGAATTTATGGCCCTCGTGCCGGGCCGACAGCAATTCTTCCAGCGTTATACGGCCGCTGAGACGCCGGCGGAGGACTTCAAGGTCCTGCGCGGCACGCTCGAAATCGGCGCGGCGGCGATCGGACTCCGGCACGATGCGGGCGATCGGCCAGCCGTGGCGGGTGATGACGACCGTTTCGCCGCGCTCGACCGCGTCGAGCAGCCGGGCCAGATGCGTCTTGGCCTCGGAGGCCTGAACCTCGCGCATATCGATCTCGTATCGACCAGTCGGATCGACCAATCCCAAATTAACTTCAGGGCAAAGGTCAAGGGCGGTGTCGTGTCCCGGCTGCTGGTGCCGGCCGCGTTCCGGCGCTACGCTTCGCCGAACTACCGGAGCCGCTCACGGCCTTAGCAAAAGAGGAACACGCCGATGCTGGTCATGGATGCGATCACCGAGATCCTGAAGCGCGAGGGGATCTCGACGATGTTCTGTTTTCCGACGACGCCGATCATCGAGGCGGCGGTGGCGGGCGGCATGCGGCCGGTGATCTGCCGCCAGGAGCGGGTCGGCGTCCACATGGCCGACGGCGCGGCCCGGGTCGCCAACGGCAAGCCGGCCGGCGTCTTCGCGATGCAGTACGGTCCCGGCGCCGAGAACGCCTTCGCCGGCATCGCCTCGGCCTATTCCGACTCGACGCCGATCCTCTTGCTGCCGCTCGGCCATCCGCGCGAGACCGCGACGATGTTCCCGCTGTTCAACTCGACCCGGACCTATGCCAGCGTCACAAAACACGTCGAGCCGGTGCTGCTGCCCGAGCACACCGTGCCGGCGATGCGCCGCGCGTTCAACGCGCTGAAAAACGGCCGCTCCGGCCCGGTCATGGTCGAGGTGCCGGCCGATGTGATGACATCGGAGTTCGCCGGCAACGACGTCGATTACACCTCGATCCGTCCGACCCGCTCTGCCGGCGACGCGCGCGATATCGACGATGCCGCGAAAATGCTGCTCCAGGCCAAGGCCCCGATCATCATCGCCGGTCAGGGCGTGCTCTACGCCGAGGCGACCGACGAATTGCAGGCCTTTGCCGAACTGCTCGATCTCCCGGTCATGACGACGACAGACGGCAAGAGCGCGTTTCCCGAGGATCACGCGCTGGCGCTGGGGTCGGGCGGCGTCGTCTATACCGGGCACGGCCGCCAGTTGCTGCTCGACAGCGATGTCATTTTCGCGATCGGCACGAGCCTGACCCGACACAACATCTCGACCCCGATCATCCCGCCGGGAAAGACGATCATCCACGCCACCAACGACGCGCGCGATCTCTACAAGGCCAACGACACCGCGATCCCGATCCTCGGCGACGCCAAGCTCGTGCTGGCGCAACTGGCCGAGGCGGCAAAGGACCGACTCGGCGGCAGGACGCACGAGACCGGCGCCAGGCCGCGCATCGCCGAGTTGAAACGGGCATGGCTCCAGCGCTGGGAGGCGAAGCGGCGCTCGACCGAAAGGCCGATCAACCCGTATTTCGTGATGGCCGAGTTCATGCGCGTCGTGCCATCGGAGGACGCGATCGTGACGCACGATTCGGGCAGCCCGCGCGACCAGTTGCTGCCGTTCTATGTCGCGAAAAAGCCGCGCGGCTATCTCGGCTGGGGCAAGTCGCACCAGCTCGGCACCGGCCTTGGTCTGGCGATCGGGGCGAAGATCGGCGCGCCCGACAAGATGTGCGTCAATTTCATGGGCGACGCGGCGTTCGGCATGACCGGGCTCGATTTCGAGACCGCGGCGCGCAGCGGCATCCCGATCACGACGATCGTGCTCAACAATTCGACAATGGCGATCGAGACGCACGCGATGGCCTTGTCGCACGAGCGGCACCGGACGCGCGATCTCGGCGGCAACTACGCCAATCTGGCGACCGATCTCGGCGGCTGGGGCGAGCGGGTCACCGACCCCGGCGAGGTCGCCGGCGCGATCCAGCGCGCCCGCCGCATCAACGACAGCGGCCGCGCCGCCTTGCTCGAATTCATCACCAGCGCCGAAACCGAATTTTCGCACCGGCGGGGCGCGGCGTAGCCGATATCGACTTTCTGCCGACCGCTTTTCTGCCCGCCATGGCCGGGCATGGCCCGGCCATCCTGCGTTCTCCGGCTGCGGCTATTGCGCGGCGGCGGCGAGCGGCTGGCGCGCGACGGCCGGCCGGTTGGCCTTGAGGAACGTGTTGACGTGGCGCAGCGCGATCCGGGTCTGCTCGGGGTTCGCCTTCCACGGGTAGATGCTGACCTGCGCGTTGGGCGCGAGATGGGCGGTCTCGATCGCCACGGCATAGGGGTGCGCGGCAACGTCGTCGGGCAGGATCAGGATCGGCGTCTGGCATTGGCGCACGAAATCGCGCGTCACCGTGAACACGAAATCGGCGTTTTTGCGGTACATGTTTTCAAGAAACGCGCTCGCCTGCTCCATCGTGATGTCGGGGCGGCTCGCGACGAGCTTTGGCGCCCAGCCCGTGATGTTGTTCTGATAGAACAGGTCGGGCATCGTCGGCCGGAAGCCGGAGGGCTGCGTAAGCACCGCCGCGACGACGCGGTCGCCCGCCCGCTTCAACAGGTTCCAGATGAACGGGCCGCCGATGCAGAAGCCAAGCACCATGAACTCGCTTATGCCCAGATGGTCCATCAGCCCGAGATGGTCGTCGGTATAGGCGTCCCACG
>JBFXDF010000290.1:0-4591 GCA_050181375.1 Alphaproteobacteria bacterium | reverse complement strand
CGGGTCGTCGGGAGGCAGCTTCGCCCATTTTGCGGACCGCGGCAAAGACAAACTCTTACGGTATTGAAGGGAGGCGCGCGGTTTGGTCGCGACGGCATCGCAGACCCGACGACGCACCGTCGCTGCCGCGCGGCTGCTCGGCCGCAGGCTGCCGCAGCCGCGTGACGGCTAACCAGACGCGGCGGCGGGAGGATGAGCGCGAAGGGGGCGAGAGCGCGGCAAATATTGCGTGGCTGCGCCATCGCATGTGTCGCGCGGGCGTTGCGTCAGCATCTCGCGTCCCGCGGCGGCTTCGCTAAAGCGCGGCGCTCGAATTAGCGACGCCGTGCGCGCTGCGAGACGAGCCGCCGATAGAGCAAGTCGCCGGTGAGCGTTGCCCGCATCGGGTGCCGCCACGTCGGCTCGTCAGTCTCGGTTTCAGCCGGCTTGGCTTGCGGTGACCGTTCCGCCTGGATGCGGCGCATCTCTGCCGAAATCGCGGCGTAATCATCAACGATGGCCATCGCTCGCGAACTCTCCTCCCGCTGGATTGGGCTTTGCGGCTCCGATGCTATCTCATGCGTCCCGGTCTCGCGGGAGAAAATTGCTCCTCCGAGGACGCCTTACGGTCGCACGAGGTATGGCCGGAAGCCGATCATGAGAACCAGGATCAGCGCCACCGGAACAAACGGCAACAAGACCAGCAAGCGGTGGACGAGGCCGCCGGCTATGACGGCGCCCAAGAGGTAAGCGAGAAGGCTGACAAGCTGGTGGGGCGTCGCCGGGGCGGCGGGTTGACGACCTCTTCCGAGCACATGTTCGGAAACGGTTCCGATGACGGCCGTCAGCGTGCTCGTAATGACGATCGTCGGCACCCCGGGCAATGCGAGCGCCCGCCCGACCGCCCCTTGCAGCCCCATCGCGACGGCGGAGAGCGCGATCAGAATATAGACCTCGGTCGGCCCCGCCGGCCCGCCGACAAGTATCCAGACAACGGCGAAAGCCGTAAGAAAGATGCCCTCTATAAAAACTGTCCGCTCGATGCCGCGCGTCGAGCTGTGCAGCGGCAGCGTGGCGAGCGCCGCCCCGCTCGCGTAGCCGACAAAGGCGGCAAGCGCGTGGAGGGCCGCATAAATCCGCCCCTCGCCGAGCGCGACGCCCAGCACGATCGTGTTCCCGCTCATCGCCGATGTGAAGACGCCGCCGAGCGTCAGGAACGCGGTACCGTCCGTCACGCCGGCGGTCGACGACAAAAGCCCGAGCGCAATGCCGCGGCTGTGTTCGGCTGTCATGCCGCGGCACCCCGCGCGATCGCGCTCCGGAGCCGACCGCCGCGGGCGCCGCCGACGCGGCTTAAGGCTCGCGGCAGCATGTGCGATCTAGCGACGCTCGGCCCCCAGCAGCGTCCCTATCGGAGCCGATACTCCGGTCCTACGCCGCTTCTTCCGTCTCCGATTCGCCGGGGCGCGGACCGGAATCGGCGCCCTTGGCGGCCGGGTCGCGGTCTACCAGCTCGATGATCGCCATCGGCGCATCGTCACCGTAGCGGAAGCCGGCCTTGATGATGCGGGTATAGCCGCCGGCGCGGTCGGCGTAGCGCTCGGCGAGCGTCGTCAGCAATTTGTCGGCGAGTTTCGCGTCCCCGAGTTTTGCGATCGCTTGGCGACGGGCGTGCAACCCGCCGCGCTTGCCGAGCGTGATCAGCCGCTCGGCGACCGGCCGCAAATCCTTGGCCTTTGGCAAGGTCGTGCGGATCTGCTCGTGTTTGAGCAGGGACGCGGCGAGGTTTTCGAACATCGCCTTGCGATGGGCGGAGGTGCGGCTGAAACCGCGGTGGCTCATCCTGTGACGCATAGTCCCTGAACTCCAACTTACGTCACCCCCGCGCAAGCGGGGGTCCAGGGTGACAATTGCGATCGTGCCACCCTGGGTTCCGCCCCAGACGCGATCCGGGGATCACGCGGCAATGACGATCCGGAGTGGCCCGACCGACGAAACGGCGTTAATACGGCTCGTCGATGCGCTTGGCCAGTTCCTCGATGTTCTCGGGCGGCCAGTTCGGGATCTCCATGCCGAGATGGAGGCCCATATTGGCGAGCACCTCCTTGATCTCGTTCAAGGATTTGCGCCCGAAATTGGGGGTCCGCAGCATCTCGGCCTCGGTCTTCTGCACGAGATCGCCGATATAGACGATATTGTCGTTCTTCAGGCAGTTCGCCGAACGCACCGACAATTCGAGTTCGTCGACCTTGCGCAGCAGGTTCTTGTTGATCAGCGGCTCGCCGGCGATCTCCTTTTCGACCGCGTGGCGCGGCTCGTCAAAGTTGATAAACAGCTGCAGCTGGTCCTGCAGAATGCGCGCGGCGAGCGCCACCGCATCCTCGGGTGTCATCGCCCCATTGGTTTCGACCCGCATCGACAGGCTGTCATAATCGGTCACCTGTCCGACGCGGGTATTCTCGACGCGATACGAGACCTTGCGCACCGGACTGAACAGCGCATCCACGGGGATCAGGCCGATCGGGGCGTCCTCGGGCCGGTTCTGCAACGCCGGGACGTAGCCCTTGCCGTTCTCGACGGTCAGCTCCATTGCAATGCTGGCGCCGTTGTCGAGCGTGCAGATGACCTGCTCCAGGTTCAGCACCTCGATGTCGTGGCCGGTCTCGATTTGAGCGGCGAGCACCTCGCCTGGCCCGGTCGCGCGCAGCCGCATCCGTTTCGGCCCGTCGCCATGCATCCGCAACCCGACGCTCTTGACGTTGAGCACGATATCGGTCACGTCCTCGAGCACGCCCGGCAGCGAGGAGAACTCGTGCAGCACGCCCTCGATCTGGATTGTCGTGACGGCGGCGCCCTGCAGCGAGGAGAGCAGAACGCGGCGCAGCGCGTTGCCAAGCGTCAGCCCGAACCCGCGTTCGAGCGGCTCGGCAACGACCGTCGCGACGCGCTTCGCGTCGCCGCCGCGCTCGACAGCGAGCTGCTTGGGTTTGATCAGGGTTTGCCAATTCTTCTGAAGCACAGCGACCTCGGTCGGTAAAAGAAAAATCATCCCGCAACGGGATGGAGGCGCGTCGAACCGCGGACCTCTATCGGAGAACCGCCAGAGCGCGCAAGCGGCTCAAGGCGGCGCGAGGAGTCAGACCCGGCGGCGTTTCGGGGGGCGGCAGCCGTTATGCGGGATCGGCGTGACGTCGCGGATCGACGTAATCGCGAACCCAACCGCCTGCAACGCGCGCAATGCCGATTCCCGCCCCGAGCCCGGCCCCTTGACCTCGATGTCGAGGGTCCGCATGCCGTGCTCCATGGCCTTGCGCCCGGCATCCTCGGCGGCGACCTGCGCCGCGTACGGGGTCGATTTGCGCGACCCCTTGAAGCCCTGGCTGCCCGATGACGACCACGCGATCGCGTTGCCCTGGGCGTCGGTGATCGTGATCATCGTGTTGTTGAAGCTCGCGCTGACATGCGCGGTTCCGGACGTAATGTTCTTGCGCTCGCGTCGACGCAAACGCGGTGCCGCCGTGCTCTTCGCCATCTTATCTCTTCCGCCGCTGCGCTGCCCCGAATCGGCAGCGCGTTACTTCTTCTTGCCCGCGATCGGCCGCGCCGGCCCCTTGCGCGTACGCGCATTTGTATGGGTTCGCTGACCGCGCACCGGCAGGCCCTTGCGATGCCGCAGCCCGCGATAGGAGCCGAGGTCCATCAGCCGTTTGATATTCATCGCGACCTGGCGCCGCAGATCGCCCTCCACCGTGTATTCGCGGTCGATCAGCTCGCGTACCCGCAGCACTTCGTCGTCGGTCATCTCCTGTGCGCGGCGCTCCGGAGGGATACCGACTCGCTCACAAATCTCATCCGCCTTGGTCCGGCCGATACCATGGATATAGGTCAGGGCGATCGGCACCCGTTTGTTGTTCGGGATATTGACGCCAGCAATTCGCGCCACCTGCGCATCTCCTCAGTTTCCGGAAGGGAGGGCCGCACCCCCCGGCCAAGCGCACGATTATAGGCGCGTGCCCAAATGTGTCAACGATACCGCGGCCAATTGCCGCTCAAGAACCGCCGGCCCGCAGAACCGATTCGATCTGCCGCGTCACCTCGTCGATATCGGCCATGCCGTCCACCGTCCGGAGAATGCCGCGCGCCCGGTAATAAGGTAGTAACGGGGCGGTCTGATTGCGATACGCGGCCAGCCGTGTCCCAACCGCCTCGGCGCGGTCGTCGGCGCGATGCACCAGGTCGGTACCGCCGCAAATATCGCAGACGCCCTCGACCCGCGGCCGATGGTAGCGCTCGTGGTAGCTGGCGCCGCAGGTGCGGCAGCTGAAGCGCCCGGAAATCCGTTCGATCAGCGCCGCCTCGTCGACTTCCATCAGGATCACGTAGTCGAGCGCGCGGTTGCCGGCTTCCAGCATGCGGTCGAGCGCTTCGGCCTGCGGCACCGTGCGCGGAAAGCCGTCGAGGATAAAACCGTTGGCGCAGTCCGGCTCGGCGATCCGTGCCGCCAGCATTTCGATGTTGATGTCGTCGGGAACCAGCCGGCCGGCTTCCATGATCGCCTTGACCCGCGCTCCGAGCACGCTGCCCGAGGCGACCGCGGCACGCTGCATGTCGC
>JBFXDF010000289.1:0-4610 GCA_050181375.1 Alphaproteobacteria bacterium | reverse complement strand
CTGCTTGAACTTGTCGTGCGAGGCGACCGAGTCGCGCGACACGCCGATAACGACGGCGCCGGTCGATCCGAAATCCGGGAACGAGTCGCGAAAGCCGCAGGCCTCGGCGGTGCAGCCCGACGTGTCGTCCTTTGGATAGAAATACAGCACCACCGGCTTGCCGCGCAGCGCGGATAGCGTCACCGACCTATTGCCGTCGGTCGGCAGGGTAAAGTCCGGTGCTTGGTCGCCGATGTTGACGCTCATACCGCCCGCCCCCTCGCCGCTTCTTCGCCCACGTCCCTGTCCGCCGCCCGGGCCGGGCCCTCGATCAGCCGTTCGTACCAGCCGCGCACCCGTTCGCAGGCCGCCGTCATATCGCCTTCGAGCCGGGCGAAGTCAATCGCGCCGGCACAGCGCGCCAAGGTGGCGCCGGCCGGACCGGCCAGCATCGCCGCATCCGGCACGGCGTCGAACAGCAGCGTCAGCAAAGCGCGCAAATGCCGCAGCAGAAACAGCGCCTCCCGCAACTCGCGCGCGCCCTGCGGCGGCAGCACGCCGGCCTCCCCGAGCGCCGCGATCGCCTCGGCGGGATCGCCGCGCAGCACGCCCGGCCGGCTCGCCGCTTCGCGCAGCAGCAGGTATTGCACCGTGAATTCGAGATCGACGAGCCCGCCCGCGCGGTTGCGCAGGTCCCACGGCGATGTCGCCGGATGCGCGTCGGCGACGCGGCGCCTCATATTGGCGACCTCGGCGCGCAGCCGCTCCGGGTCGCGCGGTTGGGTCAGCACGGTTCGGATCGCGGCTTCTGCCTGTTCGCGGAGGACTGCGTCGCCGGCGACCGGCCGCGCCCGGGTGAGCGCCATGTGCTCCCAGGTCCAGGCGGCGTCGCGGTGGTACTGCGCAAAGGCGGCGAGGCTCGACGCGATCGGCCCGGCTTCGCCGGAAGGCCGCAGCCGCATATCGACCTCGTAAAGCCTCCCTTCGGCGGTCGGCGCGGTGATCGCCGAAATCAGCCTTTGGCTGAGGCGGGCATAATAGGTTGACACCGCAAGCGGTCGCGCCCCGTTGGAGGCGGCGGCATCGTCCAGTGCGTCGTAGATCAGGATCAGGTCGAGATCGGAGGCGAGCGTCATCTCGCGGCTGCCGAGCCGGCCCAGCGCGACGATCGCGAAGGCGCCGCCCGGCACCGCGCCGTGAGCGCGCGCGAACTCGGCGGCGACGGCGGGCAACAGCGCCGAGATTCCGGCATCGGCGATGTCGGCGAGCGCCGCCCCGGCCTCGTTGCCGTTGATCGTGCGCCGCAGCAGCTGCACCCCGACCTGAAACCGGCGCTCGTTGGTCCAGCGCCGCAGCAGGTCAAGCACCTCCTCGAACCCGCGCGCGCCCGCGAGCAGCGCGCCGAGATCGTCGGCCAGCCCGTCGCGTCCCGGCAGGCGGGCGGAAAACTCGGCCGTCAGCACCGCGTCGAGCAGCGCCGGGCGGCGCGCCAGGCTTTCCGCCAGCAGCGGCGCCTCGGCCATGATGTCGGCGACCAGCGAAAACAACCCGGGATTGGCGTGGAACAGCGAGAACAGCTGTACCCCGGCCGGCAGCTGAGCCAGGAACCGGTCGAAGCGCACGATTGCCGTGTCGGGGTGGACGGTGCCGCCGAACACGCGCAGCAGCTCGGGCACAAACTCGGTCAGGATCTCGCGCGCCCGCTGGCTGCGCGTCGCGCGGATGCGGCCGTGATGCCAGCCGCGCACCATCGCGGCGACTTGCGCCGGATCGCCGAAGCCGAGCCGCGCCAAGGTCGCCAGCGTCTCCGGATCGTCCTCGGTGCCGGTGAAGACGAGATTGCCGGGACCGGCGAGGCTCGGCGCCTCCTCAAACAATTCCGCATAATGCTTCTCGACCGCGCCAAGCCGGGCTCGCAGCTCGGCGACGAACGAATCCGGGTCGCGGTAGCCGAGAAACACCGCCAGCCGCGCGATGCCGGCGCGGTCGGACGGCAGCCGATGCGTCTGCGCGTCCTCGACCATTTGCAGCCGGTGCTCGACCCGCCGCAGAAAACGGTAATGCTCGATCAACGCGTCGGCCGTCGCGGCATCGACGCGCCCGGTCTCGGCCAGCGCGCGCAACGCCGCGCAGGTCTGGCCGACGCGCAGCGCCCGGATACGGCCGCCCCAGATCAGCTGCTGCGTCTGGGCGAAGAACTCGATCTCGCGGATGCCGCCGCGGCCGGTCTTGATGTCGTGACCCTCGACCGCGATCCGGCCGCCGCCCTTATGCGCCTGGATCTGCCGCTTGATCGAATGGATGTCCCGGATCGCCGCGAAATCGAGGTTCCTGCGCCAGATGAATGGCTGCAACTCGGCGAGGAAATGCCGCGCCGCGACAAGGTCGCCGCCCGCCGGCCGCGCCTTGATCAGCGCCGCGCGCTCCCAGTTCTGTCCGACGGTTTCGTAATAGGTCAGCGCCGCCGGCACCGAGATCGCCAGCGGCGTCGAGCGCGGGTCGGGGCGCAACCGCAAATCGATGCGAAAGACGTAGCCGTCGCCGGTGCGCTCGTCGAGGATGCGCACGAGGTCGCGCGCCACCCGGCCGAACAGCGCCTGCGCGCGGTCCGGGGCGGGCGCCGCCGGGCTCGCCGGATCATAGAGAAGGATCAGGTCGATATCGCTCGAATAGTTCAGCTCCCGGCCGCCGAGCTTGCCGAGGCCGAGTACGATCAACCCGCTGCCCCGTTCCGGGTCGGACGGATCGACCGGGGCCATCGCGCCGCCCGCGGCCAGAGCGCGCAAGAGATGGCGCAGCGCGGCGCCGATCGCGGCGTCGGCGAAGCGACTGAGCGCTGCCATCTGGGTTTCGAGCGACCAGCGCCCGGTGAGGTCGGCTACCGCGGCGAGCAGCGCCACCCGCCGGCGCGAGATCCGCAGCGCGCGCATCAGCGACGCCCGATCCCCGCCGCCCTCCTCCCGGCGCTCAAAGCCCGCCGCTATTTCCTCATAAGGGCGGTCGGGCCCCTCTTCGACAAGCCGGGTCAGGAAATCCCATTCCGCCACCGCGACCGCGCCGAGGAACGGACTGTTGCCGAACAGCGCTGCGAGGAGGCTCCGGCCTTCCGGCGAACTGCTCCAGGCGCGGGCGCGGCATGCGCGGTCGGCTTCCGCCGCCTCGGCCAGCGCCGTGTGCCAGGCGGACAAGCCCAATTCGAGCAGCCGCGGGTCGGCCGGTTCCGGCAGCGGGTCCCGACCGGCCGAAAGATCGGATAGCAGCGTCACCGCTCGATGCTACGGCGACGCCTCTACAGCGCGCGGGCGACCTCTTCCATTTCGAAGCACTCGATGACGTCTCCGACCTGGATGTTCTCGTAATTCTCGAACGCCATGCCGCATTCGTAGCCTTCGCGCACCTCGCGCACCTCGTCCTTGTAGCGCTTCAGCGTCTTCAACGAGCCCTCGTGGATCACGACGTTGTCGCGCAGCAGGCGCACCTTGGCGCCGCGCCGCACGACGCCCTCGGTCACCATGCAGCCGGCCACCTTGCCGACCCGGGTGATATTGAAGACCTCGCGGATCGAGGCGTTGCCGAGGAACCGCTCGCGCAGGGTCGGCGACAGCATGCCGGAGAGCGCGCTGCGCACGTCGTCGATCAGGTCGTAGATGATCGCGTAATAACGGATCTCGACCGCGTCGCGCTGCGCCAGTTCGCGGGCTTGCGCATTGGCGCGCACATTGAAGCCGATGATCAGCGCGCCGGTCGCCTTGGCGAGGATGACATCGCTTTCGGTGATGCCGCCGACGCCGGAATGCAGCACGCGCACCGCGACCTCGTCGGTGGAGATTCTTTCGAGCGAGCCGACGATCGCCTCGACCGAACCCTGCACGTCGCCCTTGACGACGACGGCCAACTCCTTGGTCGAACCGGCCGCGATTTTCGAAAACATCTGTTCGAGCGTGCCGCGCCCGCCGGCCGACGCGGCGGTCTCACGCTTGCGGCGCTGGCGGAATTCGGTGATCTCGCGCGCCCGCGCCTCGCTCTCGACGACGACGAAATCGTCGCCGGCGAGCGGCAGCCCATTGAAACCGAGCACCTCGATCGGCACCGACGGACCGGCCTCCTCCTGATATTGCCCACGTTCGTCGATCACCGCACGGACCCGGCCCCATTCGCCACCGGCCACAAAAATGTCGCCGATATCCAGCGTGCCGCGCTGCACCAGAACGGTCGCGACCGGACCGCGGCCGCGGTCGAGCTTGGCTTCGAGAATGACGCCCTCGGCCGTGCGCTCCGGGTTCGCCTTCAGGTCGAGCAATTCGGCTTGCAGCAGGATTGCTTCCTGCAATTTGTCGAGATTGGTCTTCTTCAGCGCCGACACCTCGACGTCGAGCACCTCGCCGCCGAGTTCCTCGACGACGAGCTCGTGCTGCAACAGTTCCTGGCGGACGCGGTCGGGTCGCGCGTCGGGCCGGTCGATCTTATTGATCGCAACAATGATCGGAACGTCGGCCGCCTTCGCATGACGGATCGCCTCGACCGTCTGCTCCATGATCCCGTCGTCGGCCGCGACGACCAGCACGTCGATATCGGTGACGTTGGCGCCGCGCGCGCGCATCGCGGTGAATGCCTGGTGGCCCGGCGTGTCG
>JBFXDF010000288.1:0-4613 GCA_050181375.1 Alphaproteobacteria bacterium | reverse complement strand
TCTCGGTGGTGCACGCAGAATAGAAAACGTGCCGTTGCGCAAGGACGGGGTGACGCTCGGAGCCATTACGACATATCGCACAGAGGTTCGGCCATTCTCGGACAAGCAGATCGCGCTGTTGGAAAGTTTTGCGGCGCAGGCGGTCATCGCGATGGAGAACGCGCGGCTGCTCGGCGAATTGCGCGAGCGCACCCGCGATCTGGAAGAATCGCTCGAATACCAGACCGCGACCAGCGACGTGCTGAAGGTCATCAGCCGCTCGACCTTCGACCTGCAGCCGGTGCTCGATGCCGTGACCGAGACCTCGGTGCGGTTATGCGCCGCCGATTCCGGCCACCTTGCGATCCGCCAGGGCGAGGGTTACCGCGCCGTGGCGACGTGCGGCGTGCGCGCGGCGCACGAACCTGGTCTGCGTGGTCGGGTCTTCCTGCCCGGACGTGACACCGTGATCGGGCGCAGTTTGCTTGAGCGTCGGATCGTCCACGTTGCCGATCTCGCGGCCGATCCCGAGTATGGCGCGCCCAGTGCGATAAACGTGGGGGGCAGCCGCACGGTGATCGCCGTGCCGCTGGTGCGCGAAGGCGAGCCGATCGGCGTCATGGCGCTCTCCCGCAGGCGGGTCGAGCCGTTCGCCGAGCGGCAGATCGAACTGATCCGCACCTTTGCCGACCAGGCGGTTATCGCGATCGAGAACACCCGGCTTATCACCGAAACGCGCGAGGCGCTGGAACAGCAGACCGCGACCGCCGAGGTGTTGCAGGTCATCAACTCCTCGCCCGGCGACCTCGCACCGGTATTCGACGCGATGCTCGAAAAGGCGCTCCGGCTTTGCAACGCTATCCAAGGGGTCTTGTGGAGGATCGACGGTGAGCGGGTTACTATCGCCGCGCACCACAACATGGCAGCCGACTTCATTCAACTGCTGCACCAGGTTGAGCGCGGCGAGGTGGACCTGCCGCCGCCGCTCCGGCGAATAATGCAGGGCGAGCGGATCGTGTATGTTCCCGATGTTGTTCAGCATGAGCTTTACCGGATCGGCGATCCGCTTGCCAAGATGGCAGTCGAAAGCGGCCGCGTGCGGACGCTCATCTGGGTTGCCCTGGTTAAAGACAATATCCCAGTTGGTGCATTCGCCATCGCGCGGCGCGAGGTGCGGTCCTTTTCCGAGAAGGAAATCGCGCTTTTGCAGAACTTCGCCGCGCAGGCGGTGATCGCGATGGAGAACGCGCGGCTATTAACCGAGACGCGCGAAGCATTGGAGCAGCAGACCGCGATCGGTGAGGTGCTGCGAGTCATCAGCGGCTCGGCGTTCGATCTCCAACCGGTCCTGCAATCGGTCGTCTCGACCGCGATCCGGCTGTGCCGGGCCGATCAGGCGGTGATCTATCGCAATAGCGATGGCGAATACCGATGGGCGGCGGGGAAATCTCTCGCGCCCGAATACGAGCAGATCGAGCGTGAAATCCGGATCAGGCCGGGCATCGGAACCCTTGTCGGTCGCGCCGCGCTTTGGGCGGAAACTGTGCAGATCATAGATTGCCAGTCCGACCCCGACTACGAAGCCAAGGACGACGCGCGGGTCGGCGGCATCCATACGCTGCTCGGGGTGCCGCTGTTGCGCGACGGCGTACCGATCGGCGTCATCGGCCTCGCGCGGCGCCGGGTCGAAGCCTACAACGACCGGGAGATCGAACTGGTCCGCACCTTCGCCGACCAGGCGGTGATCGCGATCGAAAATGCGCGCCTCCTGACCGAGACGCGCGAGGCGCTGGAGCAGCAGACCGCGACGGCCGAGGTGCTGCAGGTCATCAATTCGTCGCCCGGCGACCTCGCCCCGGTATTCGACGCGGTGCTGCAGAAGGCACATCAACTGTGCGAGGCGTCGTTTGGCGCCTTGATGACGTTCGACGGTGAAAAATTTTACCCCGTCGCGACGCAAGGGGTTCCGGCGAGGTTCAGACAGTTCATTCGAGACGGCGGTATTCGTCCCAGTTCCGGAAACCCGTTCGCGCGCATGGTCGAAGGCGAGGCGTTCTCGCATATCCATGATTTATCGGAAGTCGCGGCGGCGTTTCCCGACGACCCGTTGCCGCGCGCCGCCGCCGATCTCGGCGGCATTCGCAGCTTGCTGATCGTGCCGCTGCGCAAGGATGAAGCGCTCCTCGGCGTCATCACCGCATATCGCCAGGAGGTTCGCCCGTTCACCGCCAAGCAGATCGCGCTGCTGCAGAATTTCGCGGCGCAGGCGGTGATCGCGATGGAGAACGCGCGGCTATTGGGCGAACTGCGCCAACGCACCCGCGACCTCGAAGAATCGCTCGAATACCAGACCGCGACCAGCGATGTGCTCAAGGTCATCAGCCGCTCGACCTTCGATCTCGAGCCGGTGCTCAATTCGGTCTCCGCGGCTGCCGCGCGGCTGTGCGGCGGCGACATGAGCGGGATCGCGATCCGCAAGGGCGATGTCTACCAATACATCGGGGCGTTTTCGATCGATCCGGAGTGGGAGCGCATCGCGCGCCGGCTTGAATTCGTGCCGGGTCGGGACACATTGGCGGGACGGGTCATCTTGACCGGACAGCCGGTTCACATCCCGAATCTCGCAACCGATCCGGAATATACGCTTTCGGCGGCGGTGAGCATCGGTAAAATTCGAACCGCATTGGGCGTACCGCTGCTGCGTGAAGGTCAGCCGATCGGCGTAATTTTCGTGGGCCGATATCGCATCGAGCTATTTACCGAGCGCCAGATCGAATTGGTCCGCACCTTCGCCGACCAGGCTGCTATCGCGATCGAAAACACGCGGCTGCTCACGGAACTGCGCGACGCGCTAGCGCAACAGACCGCGACTGCGGAAATCCTCGAAGTTATCAACCGCTCGCCGGGCGATCTCACTCCCGTGTTCGATGCGATGCTCGAAAAGGCAACGCGGTTGTGCGAGGCCAAATACGGGCAGCTTGCTACCTACAGTGCCGAGGGTTTTCAGGGTGTTGCGGCGGTTGGATTGCCAATGGAGAGTGCCGACGCCCTCTCCCGGCTTGGCCATCCGCCGCCGGAGACGGTGCTCGGTCGCGTCGAGCGAACCAGGCAAACCGTGCAGATGGCCGACATTGCGCAAGAGCCGTCTTACGCCAAAGTGTTCCGCATCAATCCATGGCTGCGACGAGTTCATACCTCGCTAGTCGTGCCGTTGCTTAAAGAAGGCGAACTGGTCGGCACCATCCACGCATTCCGCGAAGAAGTCCGGCCGTTCTCCGACAAGCAGATCGGGTTGCTCGAAAACTTCGCGGCGCAGGCGGTCATCGCGATGGACAATGCCCGGCTGCTGAACGAAATCCGCCAGCGCCAGGCGGAGTTGCGGGTCACGTTCGACAATATGGGCGACGGCGTCGCGATGTTCGACGGCGACATGCGGCTGGCCGCCTGGAACAGGAACTTCCAGCAGATTCTGGAATTGCCCGACGAGTTCGTCGCGCAACACCCGACCTTCCCCGAATATTTTCGCTACATGGCGGCGCGGGGCGAGTACCGATCGACCGAATTCGAAGCCGAAATTGGCCGCTACGTCGAAGACCCCGGTCACGAAGCGCGCTTCGAGCGCACGCGGCCCGACGGCCGGGTCATCGAGGTGCGGCGCAACGCGGTGCCGGGCGGCGGCTTTGTGCTGATCGTCGGCGACGTCACCGAGAGGAAGCGGGCCGAGGCCGAAATCCGCGCGGCGCGCGACGCCGCGGAGACGGCATTGCGCAACCTGCAAGCCGCGCAGGCGAGCCTGGTCCAGGCGCAGAAGATGGCGGCGCTCGGGCAATTGACCGCCGGGATCGCGCACGAGATCAAGAACCCCCTGAATTTCGTTAACAACTTCGCCGGGCTGTCGATCGAGCTGCTCGATGAATTGAAGGAAACGGCCGCACCCGGCATCGCCGCGCTCGACGATGACGCCCGCTCCGACATCGACGAGACGATCGCGATGCTGACCGGCAATCTCGACAAGATCGCCGAGCACGGCCGGCGCGCCGACAATATCGTCAAGTCGATGCTGGAACACTCGCGCGGGGTCTCGGGCGAACGCCGCGCGGTCGATCTCAACGCGCTGGTCGACGAGGCATTGAACCTCGCCTATCACGGCGCCCGCGCACAGGACCAGAGCTTCAACATCACCCTGGAGCGCGATCTTCAGCCCGGCCTCGCGCCGATCGCGGTGGCGCCGCAGGAGATGATGCGCGTCTTTCTCAACCTGTTCAGCAACGGCTTCTATGCCGCCGCGAGGCGCGCCCGCGACGGCGGCGACGGCTCGTTCCGTCCGACCCTCGCGGTGGCGACGCGCGACGAGGGCGAGGCGGTCGCGGTCACGGTGCGCGACAATGGCGCCGGCATCCCGCCCGAGATCAGAGACCGGCTGTTTCAGCCCTTCTTCACGACAAAACCGAGCGGCGAGGGCACTGGCCTCGGTCTGTCGATCAGCTACGACATCGTCGCCCAGCAGAACGGCGGGACAATCGCGATTGACAGCGAGCCGGGCGCCTACACCGAGTTTACGATCCGCCTGCCGCGGCGGGCGGCGACCGGAGTTGCGGCATGACGGTCAGCATCCTGGTGGTCGACGACGAGAG
>JBFXDF010000287.1:0-4695 GCA_050181375.1 Alphaproteobacteria bacterium | reverse complement strand
CGGCGGCCTCGCACACCCCGCAGAGCAGCATCCGCTTCGCCGGCGAGGAAATGGTCGGGGCGGCGCCGGCGCGGTTGCGGCAGGTGCGCGGCAACCGCGTCGCGATGATCTTCCAGGAGCCGATGACATCGCTCAACCCGCTGCACACGCTCGACAAGCAGATCGCCGAGGTGCTGCTGATCCACAAGCACATGTCGGCCGCGGCGGCGCGTGCCCGCACGCTCGAACTGTTGCGCCTGGTCGGCATTCGCGACGCCGAGAACCGGCTCGGCGCCTACCCGCACCAGCTCTCGGGCGGACAGCGGCAGCGCGTGATGATCGCGATGGCGATCGCCAACGAACCCGACATCCTGATCGCCGACGAGCCGACCACCGCGCTCGACGTGACGATCCAGGCGCAGATTCTCGATCTGATGCGGGATTTGAAGGACCGGCTCGGCATGGCGCTGCTGCTGATCACGCATGACCTTGCGATTGTGCGCCACATGGCCGAGCGGGTCTGCGTCATGACGCAGGGCGAGATCGTCGAGGCCGGCCCGACCGCCCAGGTGTTTGTTCGCCCGCAACACCCCTATACGCGGCGGCTGCTCGCGGCCGAGCCGAAAGGCCGGGTGCCGCCCGCCGACCCGGCGGCTCCGGTCGTTGTGCAGGGCGAGGGGGTGAAAGTGTGGTTCCCGATCCGCCGCGGCCTGTTTCGCCGCATCGCGGGCTACGTCAAGGCGGTCGACGGCGTGTCGCTGGCGGTGCGCGCCGGCGCGACGCTCGGCGTTGTCGGCGAGAGCGGGTCGGGCAAGACGACATTGGGCTTGGCGCTGCTGCGGCTGCTCGACGCGCAGGGCGGGATATGCTTCGCCGGACATGACATCTCGCACCGGCGCGAGCGCCGGCTGCGGCCGTTGCGCCGCGAGATGCAGGTCGTGTTCCAGGACCCCTATTCGAGCCTGTCGCCGCGGCTGTCGATCGCGCAGATCGTCGGCGAGGGGATCAAGGTGCATCGCCTCGCCGCCGACGACGCCGAGCGGCGGCGCCTGATCGAGACGGCGCTGGAAGAAGTCGGGCTCGACCCCGCCGCCGCCGACCGTTACCCGCACGAATTTTCCGGCGGCCAGCGGCAGCGCGTCGCGATCGCCCGCGCGCTGGTGCTGAAGCCGCGCTTTATCGTGCTCGACGAGCCGACCTCGGCGCTCGACATGTCGGTGCAGGCGCAGATCGTCGATCTGTTGCGCCAATTGCAGCAACGCTACGGCCTCGCCTATCTGTTCATCAGCCATGACCTGAAAGTGGTGCGGGCGATGGCGCACGAGATCCTGGTGATGAAGGACGGCAGGATCGTCGAGTCGGGTCCCACCGATCGGGTCATGGATTCGCCCGAGCACCCGTACACAAAGGCGCTGATGGCCGCCGCCTTCGACCTCGCCGCCGCGCCAGCCTAGCCGCAGCTTCGAACAGACGAGACCGCCCGGATGGCTTCACCTAACCGCATGATGACGCTGATCGCCTTTTTGCAGGCGCAGAACTGTTCGAACCTGCCGGGGTCGTGGCGCCATCCGGCGACGATGCGGGATTTCCTCGCGCCGGAATACTACCAGCGGATCGCGCGAACGCTGGAGGACGGGAAAATCCAGATGGCGTTTTTCGACGACCGGCTGGCCTTGCCCGATCTCTATACCGGCGATCATGCCCCGGCGGTCGGCGCCGGCGTGCGCGCCGTGAAGCTCGACCCCGCGACCGTGTTGATGGCGATGGGGATGGCGACGACGCGGCTCGGGCTGGGGGTGACCTATTCGACGACTTATTACGAGCCGTTTCATGTCGCCCGCGTCTTCGCGACGATGGACCTGATGTTGAAGGGCCGGGTCGCCTGGAACGTCGTGACGTCGCTGAACAGCGCCGAAGCCGGCAATTTCGGGTTTCGCGAGCATATGGAGCACGATTCCCGCTACGACCGGGCCGACGAGTTCATGGAGGTCGTGCTCGGGCATTGGAATACGTGGGAGGACGACGCGCTGATCCTCGACAAGGAGACCGGCCGCTTCGCCGACCCGGCGAAGGTGCACCGGCTCGACCATCAGGGAGAATATTTCCGGTCGCGCGGGCCGTTCAGCGTGCCGCGCTCGCCGCAGGGGCAGCCGGTGATCATCCAGGCGGGCCAGTCCGGCCGCGGCCTCGCCTTCGCCGCGAAATGGGCCGAGATCGTTTTTGTCATCTATCACGGGCTGGAGCACGCCAAGGAGCAGTATGCGCTGTTCAAGGAGGCGGTTGCGAAGGCGGGGCGCGACCCCGCTCTCGTCGGAGTGGCGCCGGCCTGTTATGTCTGCGTCGGCGAGAGCGAGGCCGCGGCGCGGGAGAAGCGGGCCGTCGTCGAGGCGACGGCGCGCGAAGTCGATGCCCTGGTGCTGCTGTCGGAAGTGCTGAACTACGATTTCGCCGCGAAAGCCCTCGACGAACCGTTCGGCGACGAAGAACTGCGCGAATTGTCGTTCCAGGGATTTCGCGACCGGGTCATCCGGTACTCCGGCAAAAAGAACCCGACCGTGCGCGATTTCATCGAGGTCTCGGGCCGCGGCACGGTCAAGGAGCATGTCATGTTCTGCGGCAACCCGAAACAGGTGGCCGACCAGATGGAAGAGTGGTTCGCCGCGCCGGCCTGCGACGGGTTCGTGCTGGCGGCGACGAACATGCCCGGCAGCTACGACGACATCGTGCGGCTGCTGGTGCCGGAGTTGCAGCGGCGCGGGTTGTTTCAGAAGGATTACGCCGGGCCGACGCTGCGGGAAAATCTCCGCCTGCCGATCCCGCGCGCCGCCGACTGGCACGCCGCTCGCCAAAGACCTCGATAACGGTCTCCTCCGCCGCGCCGGGCAGCCGGCCGGTTGCTGATTCTGCAGCGAATCAGCAGCAAACGCGCGTGGCGAGGCCAGGGCCGCCGCCGGAGCGCCGCTGAATCTGCAGCGAATCAGCAGCAAACCGGTGTGCTCGCGCCGGCCGGGGGCCGGTTCCGCGGCGAAAATCTGCAGCAGATCTGCAGCAAACGCCGATGCTCAGGCCGATTCGGGACGGTCGGCGGCGGCGATGCACCAGGCCAGCAACTCGGCGAGCGAGGCCTGCGCAAGGTCGGGGGGCGGCCCGCCGGCGCTGCGATAGCGTTCGACGAGCCGCGCGATTCCATTGTCGAAATCAATCCCGAGACCGGTCGGCGGGCCGCATCCGCCTGTCGGCCCGTCGCTGGTATGGATGGGCTGAGCGCTTGCCCGATACCGCCGCCCTTCCCTCTCCCGCAAGCGGGGGAGGGTTTGGGAGGCGGCCAGCTCGTGCGATGTCCCGATTTCGTCGACGATCGCTAACGGCTCCGGCGACGGATCGTCCGACGCGGCCAGCTCGGCGGCGGCTTCGTCGGCGACGCGCAGCGCCGGAGCGAGCGCCGGATCAATCCCGTGTCGCGCAAGGCTCCAGCGCACGGCGGCGCCGATCGCGGCATGGGCGGCGACGCGACGGCGATGCTCGACCGCGGCGCCGTCGCCGGTGGCGGTGCGGCGAATCAGGCGGTTGAACCGAGCGCTACGGCCGCGATGCATGCTGATCCTCGATCGCTTGCAGGCGGCGCTCGAAATCGGAGGTTTCGATCGCTCTGATGAACGTGGCGGCGACCTGCGACAGGTCGCGGGCCTCGCCTGGTGTCAGCGACCCTCCGGCGACCGCGACGGCGACCGCTCCGAGCGCGGCCGTCAGATCGGCGGCGCTGTTGATCGGCGGCAGCGCGAAGCGCACGGTGCGCTCGCGGCGCGGTGCGAGGATGCGGTCGAGGCAGAGTTTGAGCGCGGTATCGCTGCCCTCGAGCGCTCGCTCGACGGCTGTCCGCGTCAATACCTCGGCCTCGCCGGCGAGCAGGATTTCGGCGGCCAGGGTCGCCCGGTTGCGGCTGCCGCGGCGGCGCCCAGCGGGGTTGCCGGACTGCCCTTTCACGAACGGCCGCCCGCGCGGTCGCGGTCTCCGGTCGGATGATGCGATTTCAGACATATGCGCCTCTATGAGGGTTTGACGGCGGGCCGCTGTCTCCGATCCGGGCGGAGATTTGCGATCGAGACGTCATATCATGTGAATATGGCAATATTGTCGTCGACATCAGATCGCGGTGAACGACCGTCTCGCAAGCGCCGATCGGCCGGAGGCGTCACTTGGTCCGACCCGCGTTCGGTCGGTGCCGGCCACGCGGAAATGGCCGCAAAATGACGGCCGGGTTACGCGCGGCTCGACGCAGCGCGGTCCGGGAGCCATATTCGGCAGGATGCAGCGACTGGACCTCACCGACAACGAACGCGCGGCGCTGATCGTGGCGCTGCGCCGGCTCGTCGATCCGCAGCCGCTATCGCCTCAGAACGAGGCGCTGAGGGCGATCCTCGAGCGGCTGGAACCGCAGAGGCCGCGATCCCTGCCCGCCGACGCGAGCACCGGGTGACGTCGCCGCGGCTATCATGGTTTGTGCGCTACCGCGCCAAGCCATCGCAGCCGAGGCGTTGTCTGGGGCCGGTGCGAAACACAGCGTGGGCTTCCCCCGGCTTGCGCCGCGGTCAGCCCATCCTTGTAATAGCGGAAGTTGGTATTGTCGCCCTGTTCCGAGAGGAACGCGTCGCCTCGGGTGGCCACCCGAGGCGACGCGGCCGGCGTCGGATCGCGCCCATCCTGAGCCTGGTGGCT
>JBFXDF010000286.1:0-4770 GCA_050181375.1 Alphaproteobacteria bacterium | reverse complement strand
CGGCAACTACGCCGGCGTGGTGGCGCGGCTGCGGCCGGACGCGGCGGCGCCCGGCGACATCGTCCACGTCGTTGGCCGCGTGCTGGGACGCCACGACGGGCTGATCCACTTCACCGTCGGCCAGCGCCGCGGCCTCGGCCTCGCCGTGCCGGAGCCGCTCTACGTCGTGCGGCTGGAGCCGGCGGCGCGCCGCGTGGTGGTCGGGCCGAAGGCGGCGCTGGGCCGCGACCGCTTCGCGCTGCACGGGGTCAACTGGCTCGGCGCGGGCGCCGCGCCGCCGGCCGACGGAATCGACGTCGCCGTCCGCATCCGCTCCACCCAGCCGCCGGCCGCCGCCCGCGTCTTCGGCGGCCCCGACGGCGCGGCGACGGTCGTCCTGGACGTGCCGCAGGCGGCGGTCTCGCCCGGCCAGGCCTGCGTCTTCTACGACGGGACGCGCGTGCTGGGCGGCGGCTGGATCGCGCGCGAACCTTGACGAGCGGCCGCGGTTCGCCCTATACGCTCCGCTCAGCCCGGCGCCGGGCGACCGTTCCCGCGCCGGGTCGTCGTTTGCCCGTCGGGGCGGGGTAGCTCAGCGGTAGAGCAGGGGAATCATAATCCCTTGGTCGGGGGTTCAAATCCCTCCCCCGCTACCAAACGAGTTCAACGGGTTAGGGCCGCTTCGGCGGCCCTTTTCTGTTACATCAAGGCCGGCATTCGTAACCAAAAAAAAATCGCGAAAAATCAATGCCGGCAAACGGCGTCCAAAATCGGCTTGATACAAGGATGCTACAAAATGGAGCTCGAGTTCCCGGATTGAACTTTTTCATTTGACGATGTGGCTGGGCGCATGTACCGTTAATCTACCATATCTTGTCTTTTGCGCTTGTGGTCCATCGGCACGATATCGTGCCGATGGACCACAAGCGTGCTCATTGACGAAACGGTGATGGTATGGCGAACACCAGGGGCGAGCGACGCGTCGCCCCTGACGGGTGGCAAAGCGAAGTGCGATCGCGTGCCTAGCTCTAGCTATGGCTCGTCGGAAGTTATGGCTGTCAGTAGTTCGCTTGAAAGGGCTTCGGAGCGCCCCGCTCCGCCCAAATTTTCTCAAGCTCGCTCAGCAGAGCACGCTTTTCGGGTGTGCGGTTGACGCCGCTATTTGCGCACACGAAATCACAGCCGACGTAGCCCGCTGCAATTTTCCGCTCCTCAAGAGCGCTTTCGTACTGCTGTAAGGTCCGGGTGGCCATCATGGCACATACTGTTTCAGATGCGTGAGACTAGCATCCCCGACAGTTTCCTCACAAATCCTTTTATCTAGGTAAATCTCGTCCACGCTCTCGGCAAGGGTATATAGCTTAACCGCCTGATCTAGCATATCTTTTCTGATCGGCCTTTCAGCGAACGCTTGCGCCATTCGTCCGGCTATCAAATCCTCTACGGGAATAAGCGAGATAGGCGCCCCTGGTTCCACCTCGATAACCATGACACGCCACCGCTCGGCGCGCCCATCCATCAAATGTCCGCTTACGATTTGAACGCCAAAGCCAAGCTCTCGATGGACAACCCCTCCGATCAACTCCCCCGCCTCCCAAGTCCGGACAAAGCCGAACTGCAGGAGCGCTTCCTCAAGGTGATTTTGGTGCGGTGTGACCAAATCGAAGTCGCCGGAGGCAATATCACCACTCGTGAAGAACTCAACCGCCGCTCCACCGACCAACACCGGCGGCTCATAACCATCGGCAGTGACTTTCGCGATGGCCCGTGCCAGCAACGTCAACGCTTCTGTAAATTGGGCGCGATAGGGCATCAGGCCTTCCCATGATCCTGCGATAGATGCGCGGCACCCCTCCGCTACCATTGACGAAAAGTGCTAGCAAGATGCCGCTGGCCTATCGCTTGGCATCACGTGATGCCGAGCGTGCGTCACTAGTGATATCGGGCCGGATTTGGGAGCTATCGCAATAGGCGCTGCTGGTTGGCGGTCAATAGAAGAGGGATCCAAAGGGCCCCTCTCTCGCGTGATAATCGGTACTCACATCCCTATGGATCGCAGCTAGGTTCCGGTCCTCACTCGATCTCTGGCTCGCGCATTCAGTCTGGCGCTCAACTCTGCCACGACTCGCGCAACCGTTTTGGTTCTCGTCCGTGCAGGGCTGCCCTGTAGGTGGCGCCGGCGCCGGCCCGGTTCAACGCCTGCGGCTAAGTCACCTTCAGGGCCACCACGAACAACACCAGCCCGACGATGGCGATGATCGTCACGCGGTAGGTAATCACCTCGACCATGTGGTCCAGGTCGGCCTTGGTGGCGACGTCGGGGAGGCGGTGCTGGTCCATGCCGAGAGGGTGGGGGCGCGGCCGGGCGCCGGTCAACCATTAGGACCGGGATCCCATAGATCACGACGGCCGGATCGGGCGCGGGTAAAATTTATCCCGCCGAACTTGCATCGCGTGCAATCTATCCCTTGGTCGGGGGTTCAAATCCCTCCCCCGCTACCAACGTCGTTCGCACCCCCCGGTCGCCTCGCGGCCGGGTGTTTTGCTTGTGCGAAAGCGAACCCTTGCGCGTCAGCCCTCGGGCGGTGCTTGTCAATCCGATAACCGAATCGACGCATATTGGGCGGCTTGATAAGGTCGAACCGTCCAGCAGGATGCGATCGAGATGCCAGCGGCCAGGACGAGCGGGGACGTCATTCGTGCCCACGCGGCGGCGAATCCCGACGCGGTGGCGATCCTTGCGCCCGGGCGCGCGCCGCTGTCCTACGCGGCGCTCGCCGCCTTCATCGACGAAACGCGCGAACGCCTGAACGGATGGGGCATCGGCCTGGGCGACCGGGTGGCCCTTGCCGTCGGCACCCGCCCGGAAATGGCGGTCGCGGTTCTCGCGGTTTCGGACAGCGCGACGGCGGTCCCGCTCGATCCGGACGCCAAGGCGGCGGAGATCGAAGGCACGCTGGTCGCCCTGCGGGCATGCGCGGTGATCGTGTCCGACGGCCAGGGCGGCCATGCGCGCGCATGCGCGAGCCGGCTGGGCATCCAGGTCCTCACCCTGTTTCCGCGAGCCAACGCGGCGGCCGGGCTGTTCACCCTGTCGGGCGGCATGCCCGGCACGCCGGCGTGGCCCGGACCCGCGGGGCCGCAGGACGTCGCGTGGGTCATGCGGACCTCGGGGACGACCGCCGCACCGAAAGTCGTTCCCATCAGGCATCGGCTGGCCGCCGCCCGCGGGCGCATCGAGGCCGCCGCGTTCGATCTGGGGCCGGCCGACCGGTGCCTCAACTTTCGCCCCACCTACGTCCATTCGGCGATCAACGCCGGCCTCATGGTGCCGCTCGCGGCAGGGGGCGGCGTGATCATGCCGGCCGGGTTCGACGCCGGCGCCTTCTTCGCGCAGCTCGAGACGTTCGGCGCGACCTGGTTCCTCGGCAGCCCGGCCTATCATGACGCGATCCTGGAGCAGCTGCGCCGCGACCCGGGCTCGCGCCGCCGCCACGCTTTGCGCTTCGTGCGCTCGTCGTCGCACCGCCTGACCCCGGAGGCGATGGCCACGCTGGAGGCGACGTTCGGCGTCCCCTTCCTGGAACGGTTCGGCGGGACCGAATCCGGCCTGATCGCGCGCAATCCGCCGCCGCCCGCCGCGCGCAAGCCCGGCACGGTCGGCGTGCCGGTGGACAGCGAGGTCGCGCTGCTCGACGACGCGGGCGCGCTCTGCCATCGCGACGTCGCCGGCGAGATCGGCGAGATCGTGGTCCGGGGCGAGGGGGTCTTCGACGGCTACGAGGACAACCCGGAAGCCGATGCGGCAGCGTTCCGCGACGGCTGGTATCGCACCGGCGACCTCGGCAAATGGGACGACGACGGCTATCTGACCGTCTGCGGGCGGGTCAAGGAGGTGATCAACCGCGGCGGGCAAAAGATCTCGCCGGTCGAGGTCGAGGACGTGCTTCGGCGCCATCCGCGCATCGCGGAGGTCGCCTGCTTTGCGATGCCGCACCCGACCCTCGGCGAGGACATCGCCGCCGCGATCGTGGTCGCCGACCCGGCGAACGGGCCGGTCGACGAAGCGGCGGTCGCCGCATTCCTCGCGCCGCATCTCGCCGCCCACAAGGTGCCGAAGCGGGTGGTTTGCCGCGACGCCCTGCCGCGCGGCCCGACCGGCAAGCTGCATCGCCTCAGCCTGGCCGCGGCGCTCGGCATCGGGCCGGCCGACGCGCCGCCGCCGTCAGGCGCCGCCCGGTCCGACGTGCCCGGCGGCACGTGGGAAGCGGAGATCGCCGCGATCTGGCGCGACGTGCTGAAGCGCGACGGCGTCGGCACCGGCGAGAACTTCTTCACGCTCGGCGGCGAGTCGCTGATGGCGGCGCGCATGCTCGCGCGCATCGGCGAGGCGACCGGCATCGACCTGCCGCTGGAATGCGTGTTCGGCGACGGCGGCACCGTCGCCGGACTGGCACGGCTGGTGCGGGCGGCGGAGAGCGGCGGCGCGCCGGTCGCGGCATCGTCGGCGGTCGGCCCGATCGTCCGCCGCAACGCGTCGGCCGCGACGCCGCTGACCTTCTCCCAGGAACGGCTGCGGTTCCTCAGCGAGCTCGATCCCAACGACCACATCTACAACACGCAGGGCGCGGTGCGGCTGACCGGACGGCTGGATCCGCGCATCCTGCGCCGCGTGCTGAATGCCATCGTCGCGCGCCATGAAATCCTGCGCGCCAGCTTTCCCATCGTGGACGGCGCGCTGCGGCAGGTGATCGCCCCCGCGCTGACGCTCGAGATGCCGGTCGTCGACCT
>JBFXDF010000285.1:0-4773 GCA_050181375.1 Alphaproteobacteria bacterium | reverse complement strand
GAACATCCCGCTGGCCGCGGACTGCCCCTCTGCAGGCCGGCCAAGCATCGAATGGACGACCGCACGGACCGAATAGGTTCCGAAGGCCAGTACCGCGACCGTCGTCTCCGCCTCCGACAGTGCCGAGACGATTCCGCGCGCCAATGGCCCTGGCATCGCCACGGTACTGGAACCGTCGGCAAGCGGCCGCGCGGAGAACAGCCGACGTGCCCGCGCTTCGCCGGGACTGCCTGCCGGATGTCCGACGACCAGGTCGCATTGCCCGTAAGCACCCCTGCCGGTCGTCACATCCAGAACCGCGACCCGTTCGGCCTGGCCCATTTCCGTCTCAACCAGACGCCCGAAGCCGGCGCCGGGCACGCCCGAAGCCGCGGCTTCTGCCGGAGAGGACGGGACCGCGGCATGCTGGCCGCGCTGATAATCCGCATAGCGGTTTTCCGCCGCAGCCAGCACAGAATCCGTCCACCGCGGCCCCTGTCCCGTTTCTTCGTCGGAAACCTGCGCGGTATCCGGCGCAAGAACGCGGACCGGATCGTCCGCCTGCAGGAGAATCATCGCGACGCCGCGCGGAATGGAACGACGCAATCGTTCGCGCAGCGATGCAACCGCGATTGCCGTGGCGCACAGGGCATCTTCCTGTTTGCTGCCCGGCGTCAGAACGAGCAGCCGCCGCGCCTCGGGCGAGCCGAGTCGGGCCGCCAGAACATCCGCGACACCGCCACCCGCTGCCGGCATCCTATGCGTGGCGACCGCAAGACCGATCGCACCGGCCGCACGCAGGAACTGGGCCCGCGCCGCCGCGGGGTCCCGCGCAAAATATCCCGCGATCGCCATCGCCCTCACCGTCCGCTTTCAATGCCTTACTACCGCCCGCGGCGGCACGTCGCAAATCCGAAACCCGGCCCTTCCTTGCCGCCGCCTCGCGCGCGGTCGATAATTACCGGATGCGCCATGCCCTCGCGATCTTCGCCATTCTTCTCGCGCTGTCCGCCGGTCCGGCCGGGCATGCTGCGGAAACGCGCCTGGACGACCTGTTCCGCCGGCTTGCACAGACGCATGATCCTGCCGAGGGCGACCGGATCGCCAGGGCAATCTGGGACGTCTGGAACCGCGCGCCGGACGAGGTGACCGGCGACCTTATGGATCGCGGGCAGAGCGCGCTCTACGACCTCGATACCGATACGGCCCTGGCCGCTTTCAACGCCGTCGTCGAACGCGAGCCCCACTACGCCGAGGGGTGGAACAAGCGCGCCACCGTCTATTACGTCATCGGCAACTTCGACGCCTCGATCGCCGATATCGCCCGCGTTCTCCAGATCGAGCCGCGCCATTTCGGCGCCCTTGCGGGCCTGGGCATGGCCTATGACGCCCTGAACGACCGTCGCATGGCGCTGCGCGCCTATCGTGCGGCGCTGCAGATCAATCCCTATCTGGACGATGTGCGCGAACGGGCCGACACGCTGGAACGCGAGATCCTGGCCGGCCAGATATAACCGCGCCCCCTTTACTGGACGCGCGCGATCCGCAGCACATTGGTCGCGCCGGGCGTCCCGAACGGCACGCCGGCCGTGACGACGATGCGGTCGCCGGATTTCGCAAAACCGTCCGCCACCGCGTGACCGCTGGCCGTCGTGATCATGTCGGCGAAGCTGCGCGCATCATGCGTGTTTATGCTGTGCACACCCCAGACCACCGCGAGCCGGCGCGCCGTCGGCAGGCTCGGCGTCAGGCCCAGGATCGGCACCTCGGGCCGCTCGCGCGATGCCCGCACGGTGGTCGATCCCGAGGTCGTGTAGGTCACGATCGCAGCCGCGGAAAGGGTGCGCGCGACCTGGCGGGCAGCCGCGCTGATCGCGTCGGCCGCCGTCGGCTCCGGCTCCGGATGGCCCGCGTCGATGATCGTGCGATGGCGGGGGTCGCTCTCCACCCGCTCGATGATCCGGTTCATCATCTCGACCGATTCCACCGGATACTTGCCGACCGCCGTCTCCGCCGACAGCATCACCGCATCGGCGCCGTCATACACGGCATTGGCGACGTCCGACGCTTCGGCCCGGGTCGGCACCGGCCGGTCGACCATCGAATCCAGCATCTGCGTCGCCACCACGCAGGGCTTCCCCGCCTGCCGGCAGGTATCCAGGATGCGCTTCTGCACCACGGGCACATCTTCCGGGGGCAGTTCGACGCCCAGATCGCCGCGCGCCACCATCACGGCGTCGCTCAGTTCCACGATTTCCTGCAGCCGCTGGATCGCCGCCGGCTTCTCCAGTTTCGCCATCAGGGCCGCCCGCCCCTGGATGATGCGGCGCGCCTCCGCCAGATCGTCCGGACGCTGCACGAAGGACATGCCGCAATAGTCGACGCCGTTGTCGAGACCGAACTGAAGATCGGTGCGGTCCTTCTCGGTCAGGGCTGAAATAGGCAGGATGAGCCCCGGTACGTTCACGCCCTTACGGTCCGAGACCGCGCCGCCGATCACCACTTCGGTCGTCGCGGCCTTGCGGTTGCTCTCCAGCACCCGTAACCGCACCCGGCCGTCATCGACCAGCAGTTCCGCGCCCGGTTCCAGCACCGCGAAGATCTCGGGATGCGGCATCGTCACATGCGTGGCGTCGCCCGGCGTCTCCTCAAGTTCCAGACGGAAGGTCGCACCGGCCGGCAGGTTGACCGGGCCGTTCGCGAAACTGCCGATGCGCAGCTTGGGCCCCTGCACATCCATCAGGATCGCGATCGGCCGCTTCACACGGCGCTCGATATGCCGGATCGCCTCGATGTTGCGCCGATGATCGGCGTGGGCGCCGTGGCTGAAATTGAGCCGGAACATATCGACGCCGGCATGGAACAGCGCCTCGATCATCTTTGCGTCCGAGGTCGCCGGACCCAGCGTGGCGACGATCTTTGTCAGGTGCTTGCGACGCATGACGTCCCTTCGTTCGATCTGCCGTCCAACCCTTCCACGAAACAGCCCGATATGGAAACCGGTGCTGCATCAGTAAAGCGCGGTTCGGTGGCGGAATTATGGTTGTCCGACCGGATCGATCCGATCGTGGCGCTCTTCCTCCTGCCGGTAATGCGACAAGACCCAGTCGAGATGTCCCTGCATCGCCGCTCCCGCCGCCTCGGGATCGCGCCGCCGGATCGCCTCGTACGCCGCGCGGTGCTGCGCCTGCACCATCGCATCGTCTGCCGGCGTCCCGAACAGTTCGTAGCGATGATATTCCTGCATCGCCGTCAGGATGTCGCGAATCACCGAGAGAATTCGGACATAGACGGCGCTGCCGGAGGCATGGGCCACGGCATGGTGGAACTCCACATCGGCCGCGACCTGGGTTGCCCGGTCGCTGCCGCCCCGCTCCATCTTCTCGACCGTCGCCGCGATCTCGCCGAGCTGCTCCGGCGTGGCGTTCCGTGCCGCCCTGCGCGCGGCCCAGACTTCCAGGATGGATCGCATCTCCGCCAAGTCGCGCAGATTCGTGCGGTCGAGACGCACCAGCTCGGCAAGCGCCGGATCGGGATCTCCGGCCGGCGACACGACCCGCGTGCCGCCGCCCTGCACGGCGCTGAGGAACCCCTGTGCCTGCAGCCGTTGCAGCGCGGCGCGCACCGAAACGCGGCTGACATTCATCTGCTCGGCGAGCATGCGTTCGCCCGGCAGCTTCTCGCCCGGCGCCAGCTGACCCGATGAAATGCGGCGCAGCACTTCCGCCGCGACACGGTCGGACACGCGCCGCCGGTCGGCCCCCTCCTCCTGGGAACTCATGGGCAGGAACGAAGCTGTTGCATGACGGGTCCGGCAAGGCTGGCAAGTGGTATGACCAGCGCAGCATAGCGCCGACCGGCTTCGCCGGCCATGCGGCTCACGCCGGGGCGACGGGATCGGACAGAATCAACGGCTCCTCCCGACGCACGGTCTCGGCACCGGCCGTCTCGACGACCCAGACGGCAAAGCTTGCGGGGTGGCGCTGCGGGCGAACCGGCGCAACCGGCTTCAGTGCATCGAACAGCGGATCGTCGGGTCCGATCTCCGCCTGCGCCGCGGCCATGGCGGCTGCGCTCACCACCATGTCGACATCGAGGTCGCGCGTCTGGTGTTCCAGCAGATGGGCGACATTCACGGTATCGCCGATCACCGTGTATTCGAACCGCCCCTCGCCGCCGATATCCCCCGCGACCACGGGGCCGTGGTGAACGCCGACGCCGATCCGCAGCGGCGCCAGCCCGTCTGCGACACGCACCGCGTTCCAGTCGGCCGCCGCGGCCAGCATGGCCCGGCCGCAGGCAATGGCATCGGCGGCGTCGCGTTCGCCGGGGCGCGGCACGCCGAAGGTCGCCATCAGCGCGTCGCCGATAAACTTGTCGATGGTACCGCCATGGGCGAAGGCGACCTCGGTCATGCGACGGTGAAAGCCGCGGACCACGGCCATCGTATCCGCGGCCGACTGGTGCGACGCCATCTCGGTGTAACCGCGGATATCGACGAACAGGACCGCGGCGTTCAAGGCACGGTCCTCGGCGAGCGGGGCGTCGGTCGCCGCCAGTTCGGCGACAAGATTCGGCGAGAAATAGCGCGACAGGTTCGCGCGCTCGCGCGCCGCGTTCGCCTGCCGCATCGCCAGACGCCGCATGCGCCAGACGACCGAGGCCATGAGGACCGCCACGGCGAGCAGAAGAAGGATATCCCGAAACGGGGGCACCACGTCGACGAACCGCGGATCGAGCGTGATTGCGTAGCGTTGCTGGGCGGAGAGCAAAAACCAGTCGGGCACATCGCGC
>JBFXDF010000284.1:0-4806 GCA_050181375.1 Alphaproteobacteria bacterium | reverse complement strand
TCTTATTGAAATGGGAGGAAGCAATGCCGACGACGCGCATTCAGGGGTATCGCCCCGGTCTGGTCGATCTCGCCGCGGGGCAGATCAGCCGCGAGATTTTCGTCAACGACGAAATTTATGCCGAGGAGCAGGAGAAGATTTTCGCCCGCGCCTGGCTGTTTGTCGGTCACGAAAGCCAGATCCCGAACCCGGGCGACTATGTCGTGTCGTGCATGGGCGAGGAATCGGTGATCCTGTGCCGCGACCGCGCCGATACGATCCATATATTCCTCAATTCGTGTCGGCATCGCGGCATGAAGGTCTGTCGTTACGACGAGGGCAACACAACCGTTTTTACCTGCCCGTATCACGGCTGGAGCTTTGCCACCGACGGGCGGCTGGTCGGCGTGCCGTTCTTCCGCGAGGCGTATCATTCGAAACTCGACCGCGCCAGATGGGGCCTCGTCGAGGTCGCGCAATTATGCAACTACAAGGGCGCGATTTTTGCCACTTGGGACAGGGAGGCGCCGTCCTTCGAAGAATATCTCGGGCCGTTCACGCGGTTTCTCGACTTGCAGCTCGACGGCTGGGACGGGCGCGAGGGGCAGGCCGAATTGTTGTGCGGCGTGCAGAAATGGCGGGTGCCGTGCAACTGGAAATTCCCGGCCGAAAATTTCAGCGGCGACACCTATCACAATATCAGCCACCGCTCGGTCGATCTCGCCGGCATCGGCCCGTCCGGAAGGAGCCGCCGCGACCTCGGTGAGCGCGATGTCAGCCGCAAGCTGCACGTGTGCATCCCCGACCGCGGTCACCAGACGATCCTCTACGTGATGCCGCACGGCATCGAGACACCGGTGGCGTATAAGGATGCGCCGATCGTGTCGGAATATTTTGCCCATTGCGAGGCCGAGAAACGGCGGCTGCGCGGCGAGGAGGCGCGGCTCGTCGGCGCGCCGGGGGAAGTCTTTCCGAATACGGCATTGCTGTCGCGCCAGCCGCGCACGATGGGGGTGTGGCATCCGCGCGGCCCGAACGAGACCGAGTGCTGGCGCTACTTCTTTGTCGATCGCGACGCGCCGGCCGAGGTCAAGGAATTCCTCCGCGACTATTACATCCGCTATTCCGGCCCGGCCGGCATGACCGAGCAGGACGACATGGAGAACTGGAATTACGCGCACGCCGCCAGCCGCGGCACGATCGCGCGGCGCTACCCGTACAGCTATGAACAGGGCATCGATACGGCGGTGCGCGACTACGAGTTCCAGGGGCTGCGGATTCCCGGCGAGGTCATCGACATCACCGAGGTGCAGTCGTCGGAGCAGCCGATGCGCAACCTCTACCGCCGCTGGGCCGAATTCATGGAGGCCGAGAGCTGGGACCGGCTCGCCACCTGGCGCGCCCCGGCGCGAGCGGCGGCTGAATAAATCTGAATAAATTGTGTGTGTGCGGTGCCGCCGCAGCGACCGGCGCCGTATGGAGGGGACCGATGAAAATCCGCGAAATCGAGGCATTCCAGGTCGCCTGGACGCCAGACGACACCCCGGCGCAGCGCAGCGCGTTTGTCCGCGTCCATACCGATGACGGCCTCTCGGGGATCGGCGAGGCTTCGCCGATGCAGGGCGGGCTCGCCTCGCTCGGGATTATCGTCCACGACCTCGCGCCGGTGCTGATCGGGCACGATCCGCTGGACCACGCGGTGCTGCAGGACCGGCTGCTGCACCGGTTCGTCAAGCTCGGTCCCGAGGGGGCGCTGACCGGCGCGCTCGCCGCGATCGACATCGCGTTGTGGGATTTGAAGGGGCAGGCGCTCGGGCAGCCGATCTACAAGCTGCTCGGCGGGGCCTGGCGCACCGAGCTGCCGTTCTATGCCTCGATCGGCGGCAACGGCGACCGCGCGCTCGACGATGTCGTGCGGATCGTCGAACAGCGGCTTGAGGACCGGCCCGCCGCCGTCAAGATCCGCTTCGACAACGACCGCACCCGGCTCGACGCCGACATTCCCGGCGACATTGCCAAGGCAAAGGCGGTCCGCCGGCTGGTCGGCGACGGCTTCCCTCTCGCGTTCGACGCGAATAACGGCTACTCGGTCGGCGGCGCGATTCGCGTCGGCCGCGCATTGGAGGAACTCGGATACTGGTGGTTCGAGGAGCCGGTGCAGCACTACCACCTCGGCGCGATGGGCGAGGTGGCGCGGCGCCTCGACATTACCGTGTCGGCCGGCGAGCAGACCTATACGCTGTCGGGGCTGGCCGATCTGATCGCGGCCGGGGTGCGCATGGTGCAGCCGGACATCGTGAAAATGGGCGGCATCACCGGGCTGACGCGGTGCGCGGCGCTGGCGCAGGCGCACGGCGTCGACCTGGTGCCGCATCAGACGCAGCCGACGATCGGCCATACCGCGAACCTGCATGTCGTCGCGAGCCAGCTGCACGCGACAAAACCATGCGAGTTGAACGATCCGTCGCCGCGCATGCATGCCGTGTTCGAGAACCCGCCAAAGCCGGTCGGCGGGCTGTTTCGGCTGTCATCGGAACCCGGTCTCGGGTTGCGGATCGACGAACCTGAACTCGCGCGGCGGCGCGTGCCGGTCGGCTGAAAAAAATCCAGACGCAGCGGGGGCCCGTTGCGTCTGGTGCAGGCGGATTGACCGCCGGCGCGCGGATTTCCACGCGCCGGCTTGCCGGAACGGACTACTTGTTGACGATGCAGCGGTGCGCCTTGCGCGAGTAATGCATACCCGGCGGGCAATGCCGTCCGCGCGAAGGCCGCGTGGCGACCGGCGGCGGCGGCGGCGGCGCGACCACGGGAGGCGGCGGCGGGGCGGCCGGCGGCGGCGGGGGTGGCGGCGGCGGCGGCGGCTTCGGCGGCGCAGCGCAAGACGCCAAACCGACTAGCATGACCGCAGCAACTGCCGTAGCTATCGTGTTTCTCATGCGTTCCTTCCTCCACTTGGATACGGCGGGCACCCGGACGGCAACCGCACAACGCTAACACCGAACGAGTGCGATCATCTTACGGTCGATTGACAAACTCAACCAGCGCAAAAGTAGGTGGAGAACGCAAAAGTTGAGACGCGGCCTGTTCGGGAGGCTCGGCCGGCGTCGCGCCGGCGCGCATCGCTGACGAATTGATTGGGATCAAGGCGCTCTGCGGCGTCATCCTTACGATGCATACGCAGGCGGACGCGACGCGAGGAGGCGGGAATGAAGATCAGCGATATCATGACGCACCCGGTGATCACGGTGACAGCCGAGACAACCGTGGCCGAGGCGGCGGAACTGATGATCGGGCACCGGATCAGCGGGTTGCCGGTTGTCGATGCCGCCGGCGAGGTTGCCGGGATCGTGACCGAAGGCGATCTGCTGCGGCGCGCCGAAACCGGCACCGAGCGGCGCCGTGCCCGCTGGCTCGAGTTTCTGATCGCGCCGGGCCGCCTCGCGAGCGAGTACGCCCATGCAAATGGCCGGCGAGTCGGCGAGGTGATGACCGATACGGTCGTGTCGGTCGGACCCGACGATGCGGTCGCCGATCTTATCGACCTGATGGAGCGGCGGCGAATCAAGCGCGTACCGGTTATCGACCAGGGGCGGCTGGTCGGCATTGTCAGCCGCGCCAATCTGGTTCGCGCGCTCGTCCGCAATCTGCCGCGTCCCGAGAACGCGTCCGGGATCCCGGACGCGGCGATCCGCGACCTCATTCTGGTGGAGATCGCGAAACAGCCCTGGGGCCCGCGGGCGAGCGTCGATGTACGGGTCGAAAACGGCGTTGTCGAGCTGCACGGCGCGGTCACCGACGACCGCGAGCGACCAGCGCTGCGCGTGCTCGCCGAAAACGTGCCGGGCGTCAAAGAGGTGCGCGATCGTCTGACGTGGGTCGAGCCGCTCTCCGGGTTTGTCGTCCCGGCGAATAGATACTGAGGTTCCGTGTCGGATCGCCGATACGCCCGCCGCCGCGCTCACGGCTGGCGGCCGGGTCACCGGGCGGCGGGCCTTACGTCGCGGGCGGCGGCAGCTGCTGCGTTTGCGGCGGCGGTGGCGGATCGAGCGTGGCCCAGCCGACCGGCCGTCCGGTCGGCGGCAGTTCGCGCCGGCGATCGCGATCGCGCAGCATGTGCGATTTCGCCACCATTTGCGCCGTCACGGGCGCGGTCAGGAACAGGAAAATCGTGATCAGCAGCTCGTGAAACGACAGGTGCCCCCGCGCCAAGAGGAAGTAAAGCATCGAGGCGATCAGCAGAAGGCCGATGCCCAGCGTCGCGGATTTTGTCGGCCCGTGCAGCCGGCGCATCGTGTCCGGCAGCTTCGCCAGCGCGTACGAGCCGACCAGGAGGAAGAAGGCGCCGGCGATAATCAGCGCCGACACCGCGACTTCACCGAGCCAGTGCAGTTCGCTATTCGATGACATTGCCGCGCAGCAGAAACTTGCACAACGAGACCGTGCCGATAAACCCGACCATCGCGAACAGCAGCGCCGCCTCGAAATAGATCGTGGTGCCGTAGACAATGCCGGCGAGCACGATCAGAGCGATCAGGTTGATCACGAGCGTGTCGAGCGCGAGAACGCGATCGACGATGTCGGGTCCGCGAAACAGGCGGTAGAGGGCCAGCAGCATCGCCATCGAGACGGCGCCGAGCGCGATCGAAGAAGCCATGACGATCATTCGAATATCCTCAGCAAACGGCGTTCGTAGCGGTGCTGTATTGCGGACACGGTGGCGGCCGGATCGCCGGTTTCGAGACAGTGGACGAGCAGCGCGCGGCCGTCGGCGCTGAGATCGGCGCTTACCGTGCCGGGGGTCATCGTGATCGTCCCGGCGAGGATCGC
>JBFXDF010000283.1:0-4807 GCA_050181375.1 Alphaproteobacteria bacterium | reverse complement strand
AGATCGCCTTGGCGGAGCGCGCGAACCCGTGCGATTTCGTTCTGAATTCGATCATACTCCCGACCATGTCGGAACTCGATACGCTGATCCAGCTGCTGGCGAAGCTGCCCGGGCTCGGGCCGCGCTCGGCGCGCCGCGCGGCGCTGTTTTTGGTGAAACGGCGCGAGCAGGTGATGCAGCCGCTCGCCGCGGCGATGGCCGCCGCGGCAGCCGCGGTCAGGACGTGTTCGGTGTGCGGCAATCTCGATACCGCCGATCCGTGCGCGGTCTGCCGCGACCCCGAGCGCGACCAGACCGCGATCTGCGTTGTCGAGGACCTCGCCGATCTGTGGGCGCTCGAACGCACCGGCGCCTTTCGCGGACGCTACCACGTGCTCGGCGGGACGTTGTCGGCGCTCGACGGGGTCGGCCCCGAGGAGCTGAACATCGCCCGGCTGATCGCCAGGCTGCGCCCGAATATGGAGCTGATCCTGGCGCTGAACGCCACCGTGGACGGGCAGACCACCGCCCATTACATCGCCGACCGCGCCGCCCCGACCGGCGCGCGCATCTCGCGCCTCGCGCAAGGCGTGCCGATCGGCGGCGAACTCGACTATCTCGACGAGGGCACGCTCACCGCGGCCTTGCGGGCACGCCGCGAGATCTGACGTTGGCCGTTCGAGCGGAACCACTTCGTCGCGGCGCCGTTAAACACTTGCTCCGAGCACCATAAGGCGAACATGCCGGCCGATCGCGCGACCTCAGATATTGCCGAGACGCTCGCCGATCGTAGCAACCTGCTGGAGCAGCAGCTGCGGGAGCGCGACGAACTTCTGACCATGGCCGAGCACGCGGCCGGGATCGGGGTGTGGGACATCGATCTCGACAGCCAGACCGTGCGCGGTACGCCGCAATTCTGGCGGGTCATGGGCCTGCCGCCCACCGATCGGGCGGTGCCGATCGAGACCACGCGACGCCTGCGCCTTCCGGAGGACCGCGAGCGCCTGGCGGAAGGCTTCCAAAACGTTCTCGGCAATCACGCCGAGACGTTCGAGATGGAATACCGCATCCGGCGCCCGAGCGATGGCGAAATCCGCTGGATTTTCGGGCGCGGCCGGCTGATCCGCGACACCAAGGGCCGGGCCGTCCGATACAGCGGCATCGACATCGACGTCACGGAACGGAAGGCCGCGGAAACGGCGCTGGCGGAAATGAACCGCGAGCTGGAGCGGCGCGTGCAGGAACGCACCGCCGCGCTCGAAGCGGAGATCGCCCGCCGGATCGAGACCGAGGCGCAGCTTCGTCATGCCCAGAAGATGGAGACCATCGGTCAGCTCGCCGGCGGTATCGCGCACGATTTCAATAATCTGCTAACGGTCATCGCGAACGCGCTCGAAACCCTCGAAGCAAGCCTGCCGCGCGACCAGGAGCGACTGCGCCGGCTGGCCGAGGCGGCGATGCGCGGCACCGAACGCGCGGCGCTGCTGACCAACCGGCTGCTCGCGTTTGCCCGCCGCCAGCCGCTTAAACCCGAGCTGATCGACGTCAATCGAGTGATCCTCGGCATGCGCGACATGCTGCAACGCACCCTCGGCCGGCAGATCGCCCTCGAATCGCGGTTGGCGGACGGACTTCCCGCGGTGTTTGTCGATCACAACGGGTTGGAGAACGCGATCCTCAACCTCGCCCTCAATGCGCGCGACGCGATGCCGGAAGGCGGCAGGCTGACGATCGCGACCGCGTCGGACGCCGAGGCGGCCGACGATGGCTCGGCGGCGAACGGCGCCTTTGCAATGATCGAGCTTAGCGACACCGGTTCCGGAATATCGCCGGAAATTCGCGAACGGGTTTTCGAGCCGTTTTTCACAACCAAACAGCAAGGGCGCGGCACCGGTCTGGGTCTCGCTCAAGTCGCCGGGTTTGCAAAGGAGGCGGGCGGGTTCTGCCGGCTCGACAGCGAGGTGGGCGCCGGAACAACGGTGCGGCTCTATTTGCCCGCCGCGTCGACAGACGGACACCCGACTGACTTCACTGAGGAGGGCCCTTCGCGATTTCCCGCACGCGGGTCCACACCGCGCGAAGAATAATTCACATCAATGATTTTCCGGTATCCGCGCCGGGAGCGGCTCTGAACGCGGAGAGACACCGGGCGGGCATGAGCCGAGGGCCCGGTTGCCCTCGGTCAGGCGATAGGAAATCTTTATCGGACCGGCCGTCGTCACCGGTGTTTTCAGGTGCATCAGACAGCCGGGTGCCAACGTCCGCCCTCACCCGTCTGCGGGCTGATGCCCGCAGCCACACTCTCCCGCGATGCGGGAGAGGGGCTTTTAAAGCCGCTCAGGAAGCGACCGGCTAAGCCGCCCTGCGACGGCTGCGGACGCGGGTATGGCCGGCGGTTTCCTCCTCGAACAGATCGGCGAGGCGTTCGAGCATGACGCCGCCCAGCTGCTCGGCGTCGACAATCGTTACCGCGCGGCGGTAGTAGCGCGTCACGTCGTGGCCGATGCCGATCGCGGTCAGCTCGACGGCGCCGATGCGCTCGATCTCGCGGATCACCTCGCGCAGGTGCTTTTCGAGGTAGTTGCCCGGGTTGACCGACAGGGTCGAATCGTCGACCGGCGCGCCGTCCGAGATCACCATCAGGATGCGACGCTCCTCGGGCCGGCCCAGCAGCCGATTGTGCGCCCACATCAGCGCCTCGCCGTCGATATTCTCCTTCAGGATGCCCTCGCGCAGCATCAGCCCGAGATTGCGCCGGGCGCGCCGCCACGGCGCATCGGCCGCCTTGTAGACAATGTGCCGCAGATCGTTGAGGCGGCCCGGATTGGGCGGCTTGCCGGCGGCGATCCAGCGTTCGCGCGCCTGCCCGCCCTTCCACGCGCGGGTGGTAAAGCCGAGGATTTCGACCTTGACGCCGCAGCGTTCGAGGGTGCGCGCCAGGATGTCGGCGCTCATCGCCGCCACCGTGATCGGCCGTCCGCGCATCGATCCGGAATTGTCGATCAGCAGCGTCACGACCGTGTCGCGGAACTCCATCTCCTGCTCCTGTTTGTACGACAGCGGCAGGATCGGGTTGGTCACGACGCGCGACAGCCTGGCGGCGTCGAGAATGCCTTCTTCGAGGTCGAATTCCCAGGCGCGGGTCTGCTTCGCCAGCAACCGGCGCTGCAACCGGTTGGCGAGCCGCGCGATGACGCTCTGCAAATGCGAGAGCTGCTGGTCGAGCAGGTGACGCAAGCGGCCCAGCTCATCGGCGTCGCACAGCGTGTCGGCCTCGATGACCTCGTCCGCCGCCACGCTGTAGGCGCGATAGACCGCGTTCTCGTCGGCGCGGCCGCGCGGCAGCGTGCCGGGCCGTCCGGGGCGACCCGGATCGTCGTCGCTGGCGCCGGGCATCATCTCGCCGTCGGCGTCGGCGTCGCCATCCTCCTCGGCGTCGCCCTCGGCGCTGTCGGCGGGCGCTCCCTCGGACGAAGGCTGCGCGCCGGCGCTCGAGGTCTCGCCGCTCTGGTCCTGGTTCTCGCCGTCGTCCTCCTCGCCCTGACCCTGGTTGTCGTCGGATTGCGACTCGTCCAGTTCGCCGAGTTCGAGATCGAGATCCTGTATCAGCCGCCTGGTGGCGCGCGCGTAGGTGTCCTGGTCGAGAATGGCGCGGTCGAGCTCGGCGATATCCCTGGCGATTTTTCCCTCGAGCCAGGGGCGCCACATATCGACGATATTGCGGGCCGATGGCGGCGGCGGTTCATGGGTCAGGGTCTCGCGGGCCAGCAGCCGCACCGCCTCGGCCATCGTGCTCTCGGTGCGCTCGGTCATGCGCTCGAAACCCTGGCGGCGGTACTGCTCGTCGAGCATCGCCGACAGATTGGCCGCGACCCCGGCCATGCGGCGCGCCCCGAGCGCCTCGACACGGGCCTGTTCGAGCGCCTCGAACACCGAGCGCGCCAAGGCGTTGCCGGGTACGCGCTTCGAATGCACCGCGTCGTCGTGATAGCGCAGCCGCAGGGCCAGCGCGTCGGCCGCGCCGCGCAGCTGCGCCGCCTCCTCGGCCGGCAGATCGCGCGCCGGGTTCGGCAGCTTTACCCGAGTGCCGGCCAGACCCGGCGGCTCCGGCCCAAAGCCGACCTGCAGGTCGTCGCGCTCGGCGATCGCCCGCAGTGTCGAGGCCGTCGCACGCTTGAAATTTTCGATCGGCGAGAACGCCTGCGCCATTTTTCTCTCACCCGAATCCGCGTTTCGGAGCGCGGGCGTCCCGCCCGCATGCGGGCCGGAGGCCCGCGGTCCGTCCCGACTACATCAGCGTCGCGTTGACCCCGGTCTCGGCCAGTTCGGTCCCAAAGCAGCGCTGATAGTATTCGGCGACGACCGGCCGCTCCATCTCATCGCACTTGTTCAGGAAGGTGAGGCGGAAGGCAAACGCGAGATCGCCGAAGATGCGGGCGTTCTCGGCCCAGGTCATCACGGTGCGCGGCGACATCACGGTCGAGATGTCGCCGTTGATAAAGCCGGCGCGGGTCAGGTCGGCGAGCGCAACCATCGCGCTGATCCGGCGCCGCCCCTCGTCGTCGTTGTAGCTCGGCACCTTGGAGAGGACGATCTCGACTTCCGCGTCGTGCGGCAGGTAGTTCAGCGTCGCGACGATGTTCCAGCGGTCCATCTGACCCTGGTTGATCTGCTGCGTGCCGTGATAGAGGCCGGTCGTGTCGCCGAGACCGACCGTGTTCGCGGTCGAGAACAGGCGAAAGGCCGCGTGCGGCCGGATCACCCGGTTCTGGTCGAGCAGCGTCAGCTTGCCCTCGACCTCGAGCACGCGCTGGATCACGAACATCAC
>JBFXDF010000282.1:0-4846 GCA_050181375.1 Alphaproteobacteria bacterium | reverse complement strand
AGGCCCTCGGGCCGGCGCCGAACGGCAGATAGGAAAACCGGGCGGGCGGCGCGGCTCCCGGCAGAAACCGTTCGGGACTGAACAGGTCGGGGTCGCGCCAGAGCTCCTTATGACGGTGCAGCACCCACGGCACGATCAGGATGACGGCGCGCCTCGGGATCGCGATGCCGGCAGCCTCGTCGGGGGCGCGCGCCTGCCGGACGATCGAGAATGCCGGCGGATAGAGGCGCAGCGCCTCGTCGAGCACGGCGCGGGTGTAGACCAGTTTCGATACGGCCTCGGCGGCCGCGGCCGGGCTCAAGTCGAGCGCCGCCGCCTCGGCCGCGATCCGGCGCTGCGCCGCCGGCGCATGCGACAGGATGTAGAGGGACCAGAACAGCGCGACGGCGGTCGTCTCGTGTCCGGCGGCCAGCATCGTCGCCGACTGCTCGACAAGCCTCCGGCCGGAGGGGCCGGCCGCCCGCATCATGTCGAACAGATCGCGCGGCGGGTCCTGGAGCGGCTCGGCAAGCCGTTTCTCAAGAAGCGTTTCGATCCGCGCCATCCAGCGCCGGCCGAAGCGCCAGCGCGCCAACGAGCGCGGCGTCGGCAGCCCTCGCGGCAGCAGGAAATCGAGAGAAGTCGGCCGCCCGGCACCGTCGGAATATGCCTGCAACTCGGCGCGCAGCGGCGGCCCCTCGCCGCCGAGATCGAGCGAGAACAGCGCTCTCGCCGCAACCTCGAGCGCGAACAGCTGCACCCGGCCGAACAGGTCGATCGCCTCGCCTCCTGGTTCGTTCCCTGGTTCGCCCCCTGGTTCACCCCCTGGTTCACCACTGGGCGCCGCCAATTCGGCGACCAGCCGATCGGCGGCTTCGGCGACGGTGCGGGCGACCGCCGGCATCATGCGCGGCGCCAGGGCCGGCGCGGCGGCGCGGCGCTGCGCCCGCCAATCCTCGCCGGTTGCGAGCAGCATTCCCTTACCGACAACGGGGTAAAGCAGCCGGTGCGTTGCCGCGGTGCGGCGGTAGTTGTCGTTGTTCTCGACCAGGACGTGGCGGATCACTTCCGGATCGTTGACGACGATCTGGGCGCGGCCGGCGAAGCGTCGGGCGATGACCATTTCCTCGAAGGCGCGCGGCGAAAACGCGGCGAGCGCGTTGCTGCGCAGGCTCGCCCCGATGTCTTGCCACGACAGGTTCTCGGGAACGGAGAACGGCACCGGGAAGGCGGGGGCGGTTTGCGGAATCGGCATCGTCCGAGAACAGGTAAAGCCTGCAAAGGGACCGCGACCCCCGGCGAAATCCGGGGTCCATTGTCGGCCGCTCGGTCGGCTGTAAGATGGGTCCCGGCTTGCGCCGGGACAGCGGCTGTTGTCGCGTCCGTGTATGATAAATTTTCGACCTCGGCATTTCCTCGATATGAAGGAGACCTGACGTGATCGCGATGACGCGAACCCGGCCGGCGCCGCCGCATCGCCGTGTCGAGGGACCCTCGGCGTGGATCGGCGCCGAGATGCGCCGGCGCGAGGAAGAGTGGACCTATCGCCTGTCGCCGGCGGAAATCGCCGAGATCGAGCAGGCGACGCGGGAGGTGCGGGCCCGCGGCCTCGACATTGCCGCGATCACCCGCGACGATTTTCTGCTGCCGACGCTCGGCCCGGCGCTGGACAGGCTGCGCGGCGAGGTGATCGGCGGGCGCGGTTTTGTGCGGCTGCGCGGCATGCCGGTCGCGGACCGGCCGATCGCGGAGAGTGCGACCGCGTATTGGGGGGTCGGGAGCTATTTCGGCAAGGCCCGTTCGCAGAACGCCAAGGGACACCTGCTCGGCCACGTCTATGATCTCGGGCGGGGGCTGAGCGCGGAGAACCCGAATATCCGCAGCTACGCGACCGCGGAACGGCAAAATTTCCACATCGACCGCTGCGATCTCGTCGCGCTCTTGTGCCTCAGGCGGGCGAAATCGGGCGGGCAATCGATGCTGGTCAGCGCGATGACGCTGCACAACGTCATGGCCGAGCGCCGCCCCGACCTGCTCGAACGCCTGTACCGGCCGGTTCCGGTCGATCGCCGCGGCGAGGTGCCGGAGGGCAAGGGGCCATTCTACGAGGCGGCGGTCTTCAACGAGCATGCCGGGCGCGTTTCGGTGCTGTATTCGCGGCTGCATATCGGCTCGGCGCAGCGCTTCCCGGAGGCGCGCCGTCTTGAGCCGGAGGATTACGAGGCGCTCGACATGTTGCAGGAGCTGGCGGGCGATCCCGAATTGCGGCTCGACATGGAGTTCATGCCGGGCGATTTGCAGATCCTCAACAACCACGTGATGCTGCACGCCCGTACCGGCTACGAGGATTTTCCCGAGCCGGAGCGCAAGCGCCACCTGCTGCGGCTCTGGCTCTGTCCGCCGGACGGAAGGCCGCTCCCGCCGGTTTTCGCGGAATGCTATGGCGATGTGACGGTCGGCGACCGCGGCGGCATCATCTGCAAGGACACGCGGCTGCACGCGCCGCTCGTCCCGGCCTGACGCAGGTTACGATCTGGATAGGATGCGAATATACCGTCACCCCCGCGCAAGCGGCGGGTCCAGGGGCAAGCGATACGTTAGTAGCCCTGGGTTCCCGCTTTCGCGTCGCGTTCGCGGGAATGACGGTTCGGTTTGACGCGATGATGTTCGCGGGCGGTCAGGATCGCCTTGTTATTCGAGGCTCGGGAAACCGCATCGGGAGAAAGCAATGGCGGAAGTGACGCGCCGGGTCGTGTCGCCGGCGGAGGTCAGGGCGATGCTGCGCGACGGCGGCGAGATCGCGCTCATCGACGTGCGCGAGGAGGGGGTGTTTTCCGAGGAGGGACACCCGTTTTTCGCCAATTCGGTGCCGCTGTCGCGTCTCGAGTTGATGATCCGCGACCTGGTGCCGCGCCAGGGGACGCGGATCGTCGTGCTCGACGGCGGCGACGAGGGTCTGGCCGAGCGCGCCGCCGCGAAGCTCGACCGCATGGGTTACGAGGACGTGGCGGTTATGGGCGGCGGCAGCCGGGCCTGGGCTTCGGCGGGGTTCGAGCTGTTCACCGGGGTCAACGTGCCGAGCAAGGCGTTTGGCGAACTGGTCGAGCACCGCAGCCTCACGCCGCATATCGCCGCCGCCGAGCTGAAGCGCCGTCTCGATGCCGGCGAGGAGATATTGATCGTCGACAGCCGCCCGATCGGCGAATTCCGCAATATGAGCATCCCCGGCGCGTTCGACTGCCCCGGCGCCGAGCTGGTGTACCGCGTGCCGGACCGGCTCAACTCGCCGGACAGCCTTGTCGTCGTCAACTGCGCCGGGCGCACGCGCAGCATTATCGGCGCCCAGTCATTGCGCAATGCCGGGATCGCCAACCCGGTGATGGCGCTCGAAAACGGCACGATGGGGTGGGAGCTGGCCGGGCTCGAACTGGCGCGCGGCCGCGAAGATGCATTGCCGCCGCCCTCCCCCGAGGGTCTGGCCAAGGCGCGCGCGCTTGCCGACGGAGTCGCTGAGCGCTTCGGCATCAAGCGCATCGACGCCGCCGCACTGGCCCGTTTCGAGGCCGAAACCGACCGGCGCACGCTTTACGTCTTCGACGTGCGCAGCCCCGAGGAATACGAAGCCGGGCATCTCGCGTCGGCGCGCTCGGCGCCCGGCGGCCAGCTCGTGCAGGCCACCGATTTGTACATGGCGACGCGCAACGCCCGCATCGTGCTGGTCGATGACGACGGCGTGCGCGCGGTGATGACCGGGTCGTGGCTCGTCCAGATGGGCTGGCCCGAGGTGTATGTGCTCGATGGCGGGCTTGCCGGTCGCAAGCTGGTGGCGGGAAGGCGAATGCCGGTCATCCCCGAACTCGACAAGGCCGATGTCGCGACGATCGATGCGGTTGAGCTGAAGCGGCTCATCGATGCCGGCGAGGCCGCGGTGGTCGATCTGGCGCCGAGCATCACGTATGAAGCCGGGCATATCCCCGGCGCGTGGTTCGCGGTGCGGGCGCGGCTGCCGGGCAGTTTGGAAAAACTGCCGCGCCGTCCGGTGCTGGTGCTGACCTCTCCCGACGCGGCGCTCGCCCGGCTGGCGGCGGCGGAGCTGACGGATAGCGGCTTTCCGGCCGTGTATGCGCTGGAGGGCGGCACCGAGGCGTGGCGCAAGGCCGGGCTGCCGCTCGCGACCGGCCGCGAGGCAATGGCCGACACCCCGGACGATTGCTGGCGCCGGCCCTACGACCCCTATGCCCGCGAAGGCGCGCGCGAGCGCTATCTGAAATGGGAGATCGAGCTGGTTCACCAGATCGAGCGCGAGGGCGATACCGGTTTCCGGGTGCCGGAAGCCGTCGCGTGACAAGGGCTGAAGCGGTACGTCCCGTTACATCAGCCGGTGCTAATCTTGCCGCATCACGTGGCCCCACCCTCTCCCTCACTCTCCCCCGCAGGCGGGGCAGGGAAGGATGGGGGTCATCGGCGAGCATCTTGGTCGTCGCGATAGCCGGCGCCATGCTCTCGGCGTGCAGCGCGTTCGATCCGTTCGGCGGACCGGGTCCGTTTGTGCGCGGGGGAAACGCCGATAAGGTCGAGATCGGCTTCAGCGGCGACGTGTCGAACGCAATCCCGCTGGCGCGCAAGCACTGCGCGCAGTTCGAGCGCGTGCCGTATTACGTCGCGCCGACGCTCGACGGCGGCATTTTCGAATGCGTCCGCCCCGGCGCCGGATCGTAACTTCGGCAGCTTTGTAGGATGGTGCTGAGCGCAGCGAAGCCCATCATTTGCGGCAGCCTCGCACAGCATGGGCTTCCCCGGGCTGGCGCCGGGGTCAGCCCATCCTTGTAATAGCGGAAGTTGGTATTGTCGCCCTGTTCCGAGAGGA
>JBFXDF010000281.1:0-4857 GCA_050181375.1 Alphaproteobacteria bacterium | reverse complement strand
GCGCCGGCCGAAGCCGCCGCCAAGGATGGTCTTGTGGACATCGCATTTCGCGACCGGCAGGCCGGCGGCGTCCGCCACCGTCGCGAGCGTCGCCTCGGCGTTTTGCGTCGGACACCAGACCTCGCATTTCTCCGCCGTATAGAGCGCCGTCGCGTTCATCGGCTCCATCGTCGCATGGCTCTGGTGCGGATAGCTGTAAACCGCCTCGACCACCTTCGCGGCGCCGGCGAGCGCAGTCGCAGCGTCGCCGACCTTGTGGCCGATAAACGCGTCCTTGGCGTCCAGGCCCTCCCGCAGCATCGCCGCGATCTCGGCGCTGCCGATTGCGGCGTTCGGTCCCTCGTCCCAGACGACCGGCAGCGCGGCCAATGCGGTTTTCGCGTTCCAGAAGCCGTCGGCGACGACCGCGACGCCGCTGTCATCGACCGCGACGACATTCTTGACGCCGCGCATTTTCGCCACCCTGGCCGCGTCGAAGCTCTTGAGCTTGCCGCCTTGTACCGGGCACTGGCGGATCGTCGCGGTCAGCATCCCCGGCATCCTGATATCGATGCCGTAGACGAGCTTGCCATTGACCTTGTCCGCTGTGTCGAGCCGTTTCAGCGGTTTGCCGGCGATCTTCCAGTCCTTCGGGTCCTTCAGCGTGATCTCGCCCGGCGGGTCGAGCTTGGCGGCGGCCTCGGCGATTTTGCCGTAGGTCGTCGTCCGCCCCGAGGGAGCATGTGTGATGACGCTGTTGGCGGCCTGGCACTCGCCCGGCGATACGCCCCATGCGGCCGCCGCCGCGCGGATCAGCATGTCGCGCGCCGCCGCGCCGCCCTTGCGGACATATTCGTGCGAGTCGCGGATGCCGCGGCTGCCGCCTGTCGAGAAATTGCCCCAGACGCGCTTGCGCGCCGCGTTTTCGCCGGGTGTCGGAAATTCGGTCGTGACCTTCGACCAGTCGCATTCCAGCTCCTCGGCGACAAGCTGGGCGAGCCCGGTCAACGTTCCCTGGCCCATTTCCGAGCGGGCGATCCGGATCACCACCGTATCGTCGGGCCGAATGATGACCCACGCATTGATCTCCGGAATGTTCGGCACGGCCTCGGCGGCCAACGCAGGGGTCTCGAACGGCACTCGGAACCCGAGCGAAAGCCCGCCACCGATCGCGGCGACCGAGGCGAGGAATGAGCGCCGGCTGAGGGAAATGTCTTTCGTCGTCATCATCGGGCCGCCTTCCGTTAAGCCTTAGCGGCAGCGTGGATCGCCTCGCGCACCTGCTGATAAGTACCACAGCGGCAGATGTTGGTGATCGCGCCGTCGATGTCGGCATCGTTCGGCTGCGGCTTCTCGGCGAGCAGGGCGGCAACGGCCATTATCAGCCCGCTTTGGCAATAGCCGCATTGCGGCACGTCGTTGTCGATCCAGGCCTGCTGCACCTTGTGCAGCCGGCCGTCACTCGCCAGCCCCTCGATCGTCGTGACCTTCTTGGCTCCGACCGAGCTTACCGGCACCGAGCAGGACCGCGTCGCGGCGCCGTCAATATGCACGGTGCAGGCACCGCATTGCGCAATACCGCACCCGTATTTGGTGCCGGTCAGCCCGACCGCATCGCGCAGCACCCACAACAGGGGCGTGCGCGGATCGACATCGACCTGATGGACTTTGCCGTTGATGTTCAGCGAAACCATTCGCGGCACTCCCGATCCGCAACACCATCCGGACGCGTGGGTCTTCTCGTCATTAAGGTCGCGCTTGCGATCCTCAGGTGTATGCCGATCCGCTGATTCTGTCCATTACTGCTTATTTGGCATTCAACGCGCGCGGCGTCTGCTCGGCCGCTCCGTGATTACGGGCGTAGCCGACGGCTAGTGGTGGCTTGCAAAAGCCGAGGCTCTCATCGCAGCTTTCGGGAAATCGCCGTTGCCATCGCATTAGCCGAACGATGGCCGGAATCGGCGCACAGGGGTCCTGTGATGGGTCAGCAGCGTGAGTCGGCTCACTGGGCATAGGCGGAGGATCCAACATGCGGCCGCGAGATCCGCGGCCGCGCTCGAGGCGGGCGACTCCAGCAATTCAAGGGCGGCAATCGTCGATGGCGATCGGCGGTGACGGCTTGCAGATCGCCTACGTGCTCTTTTGCTATTGATGATCAGGGGGCCGATACCGTCCTACGACTCGCCAGCTGGGATCAGCGGCGGCCAGTAGATAACTTGACTGCATCCCTCACACTCCGAACTGGCGCGTAGACAGCCCTGTGGGCACAGCCGGTTCACATCGATAGAGCCGCAGGCCGCGACCGTGTCGCTGGCCGACCCGGCCGGCCGTCCCGACCCGAGGCCGCCAGTCATTCGCTCCCGATTTTCCCGAAATCGTGTGGCAAGTTTGCCGGCGCCCTGGCCCCCATCGTGGCGAGCGCGGCAATGGCCGCCGCTTTCCGCCCCGCGTACCAGGCGGCCGAGCAACCGCAGCCGGCTGATCCCGAGCCGCTTGAGCACGCGACTGACAGTGGCCGGCGAGACGCCGACCGCCTGGGCGATCTGCTTGCCGGTCCAGCGCTGGCGGCGCAGCACGGCCATCCGCTTGACGCTCGCTGCCGGGGTCGCCGGTAGAGCCTATGCGGCCGCGAGCTGCGGTCGGCGAGGCCGGCCGGGCCCTCGGCCTGGAAGCGGGCGACCCATTTGTTGACCGTCTTGACGCAGACCCCGAAGGCCGTGGCCACGGCCGTCGGGGTCTGCCCCGCCATCACCCGGCGCACCAACACCTCTCGACCCACCGGCGTCAGCGGCGCATTCTTATGCACGTCCATTCGGCTCCCCTCAAAATGCTCAAGCTCAGCAACTTCAGCATCCTCGGTCCGGGCCGAATGGACAACCTATGGAAAGCTCACACCTAGCCCATGCAGCTGCGTCTCACGATTGAGATCAGCCCAGGTCGCCCTACCTTGCGCCCGCGCAAGCCGGTGTTTCGAATCAACATGGACTGCTTTCATCGACGTTAGGTCGATCACCAACCCGCCATCGATCGTGGCGCGCCCCGCAACATTGTGCCCGCCGCCGCGAACAGCGACTTCAAGGCTGTGCCGGCGCGCAAAGTTGACGGCATCGACCACATCGGCGGTGCCACGGCAGCGGGCAATGAAGGCCGGCCGCTTGTCGATCAGCCCGTTGTGGACCCTTCTCGCGTCCTCGTAGCCAATATCTCCGGGACGCAGCACTTGTCCCGCGAAAGTAGTGGAAAGTTCAATGACAGCCGCGTCAGTCGGTGAGCCGATAGTCATCGAATATCTCCTTTCCCGCATGGCTTCGGCGGGCGGTCCTTACGCCATACAGCATCCATCCGGCGCGGACGCCTGCCTAGTTCAAGAACTGAATCGGTCTGGTACAGAATCTGAACTAGGCCGAGGACGCCGCCGCAGGCATAAGTCTCAAATCCAAAGTCTCACGGAGGGCTTCAAAGGCGCAGGGCAGCTACAAACAATTCTGTCCAGTGGCGATGGCATCGGAAATCCTGTGCACGCGATGGACCGTGCTGGTCCTGGGCGAGTTGCTGGCGGGCTCGAAGCGCTTCAATGATCGTGACCAGAATTCTGCGTTGCTGGCGCGTTGATAGGCGGGCGCACGCAATCGTTAACCTCGGCGGTGCCTGTCATGTCGCCAGGCAGGGCTATGCAAGCCGCCATCCGCCCCGGTTCCGGAACGCGCGGCGCCGGCACGGCCTCCCGGCATTCCGGCGACCGCCTGAAGCAGCGCGGCGCGAAGGCGCACCCCGGCGGTAGACGCCGCAGGTCGGGCGGGCTGCCAGGGATCGCCGCGATGTCGCGGTCGCGCGCCTGGCCGTGCACGGTCGATGCTAGCAGCCCTTGCGTGTAGGGATGCGCCGGCGCACGCAATATGTCAGCGACCGGGCCGCTCTCAACGATGCGGCCGGCATACATGACTGCAATGCGGTCGGCGATCTCGGCCGCGACGCCGAGATCATGCGTCACGAAGATCATTCCCATGCCAAGTTCACGTTGTAACCGGCGCAGCAGGATTAGCACCTGCACCTGCACGGTGGCGTCGAGCGCAGTCGTCGGCTCGTCGGCGAGCAGCAGGCGCGGCCGGCACGACAGCGCCATCGCGGTCATCGCGCGCTGGCGCAGACCGCCGGAGAGTTCGTGCGGATAGGCGTCGAGACGGCGCGCGGCGGACGGGATACGCACCATTTCGAGCAGTTCCAGCGCCCGCGCCCGCGCCTCTCTGCGGCCGGCCCCGGTGTGGCGGCGCACCGCCTCGCCGATCTGCTGCCCAATCGTGTAGACTGGGTCGAGCGCTGTCATCGGCTCCTGGAAGATCATCGAGACGAGCCCGCCGCGGAAATCGCGCAGCCGCCTTTGCGGCATTGCTAGTACGTCCTCGCCGCATACCCTTATGTCGCCCTCGATGCGGGCCCGGAGCGGCGGCAGCAGCCGCATCAGCGCCCGCAAGGTCACACTTTTCCCGGACCCGGACTCGCCGAGAATGCACATGACCTCGCCGGGGTTGACCGTGAACCCGACGCCGTTCACCGCATGCACGGTCGCCTCGCGGCTGACGAAGCGCACGCGCAGATCGCTGACCTCCGCCAGCGGCGCGTGACCGGCTGCCGTCCTGTCCAGACCGTCCATCATTTCAACTCCGTCCCAAAACGAGGCGGCTGTGACCCGAATTAGGGCCAAGCATGTGACAGGCGGCGACATGGTCGGTCCGACCGGGAGCGGTGCCGAGTGCCGGATCGATTTCCGAGCACACGGTCTCGGGAAACGGGCAGCGCGTATGGAAGCGGCAGCCGGACGGCGGATCGATCGGGTTCGGCGGGTCTCCGGCGATCGGCGGCTCCGCGATGCGGCGGCTC
>JBFXDF010000280.1:0-4910 GCA_050181375.1 Alphaproteobacteria bacterium | reverse complement strand
ACTGGCCCGGCGGGCATGTCCGGCGGATGCGCGAACGGCTTGCGGGCTGGGCCGGTTGAGGGGAGCCGCGAGCCGGTTGTGCTCCGGCTCCGGCGAAGGCAAGCTGGCGACGCAGCAGAGGAGAGGGCGCCGATGGCGATAGAGCGGATGCTGAGCGAGGAGGTCCCGGCGCGGGTGCTGATCGCGCGCGTGCTGGCGGAGGCGGGGATCGAATACGTCTTCGGCATTTCCGGCGGCCATACCGGGCGCATCATCCAAGGCCTCGCCCAGGTGCAGAACCAGGTGCGCATGGTGACGGTGCGCGAGGAGTCGCTGGCCGGCGTCATGGCCGAGGTCTACGGTCGGCTGACCCGAAGGCCCGGGGTGATGATCGGGCAGGGGCCGTGGGTCCTCGGCAACGGGCTGATCGGCACGCTCGAGGCCTTTCTGTCCGGCTCGCCGATGCTGCTGTTGACCGATTTCAGCGACGCGCCGCGCTTCACGCTGCACGCGCCGTATCAGCAGGCGACCGGCGATTACGGCAGCTGGGACGCGCGCCGCGCGTTCGGCGGCGTGACAAAGCAGGTCATGCAGGCGCAAGAGCCGGTCGCCGCCGTGCAGGCGACGCAGCTCGCGATCAAGCACGCGATGGCCGGCCAGCCCGGCCCGGTGGCCGTGCTGTTCGGCCACGACGCGCTGGCCGGGTCGGTGGCGCCCGACTCGCAACCGGTGCTCTATCCGACCCGCTACTATCTGCCGCCGGCCCCGCCGCCGGCCGACCCGGTACAGATTGCGGCGGCGGCCGAGCGCATCCTCGCCGCCGAGCGTCCGGTCATCGTCGCCGGCAACGGGGTGCGCATCGCGCAGGCCTACGACCAGCTGCGCGCGCTCGCCGAGACCGCCGGGATGCCGGTCGCGACCACCGCCGCCGGCAAGGGCTGCTTCGCCGAGACGCACCCGCTGGCGCTCGGCGTGTTCGGCACGTTCGGCACCGCGGCGGCCAATGCCTGCCTCGGCGAGGCGGACCTCGTTCTCGTCGTCGGCTCGAAACTGTCCCCAACCGACACCGCCTGGGAAAACCCCAGGCTGCTCGACCCGACGCGGCAGGTATTCGTGCAGATCGACATCGAGCCGCGCCATGCCGCCTGGAATTTCCCGGCCGAAACCGTCGTGCTCGGCGATGCGGCGCAGATCCTCGGGGAGCTCTGCGAGGCGGTGCGGTCGCGTTCGGACGGGCGGCGCGAGGCGGCGGCGCGGCGGGTCGCGCGGCACCGCGAGGCGAACGGGTTTTTCGATGCGCCGGCGTACCACGCCGACGACAAACCGATCCTGCCGCAGCGGGTCATCGGCGAACTGATGCGGAACCTGCCGGAGAACGGCATCGTGACCTGCGATGCCGGCGAGAACCGCATCATGATGACGCATTTCTATCAGACAAAGGCGCCGGGCGGGTTTTTGCAGGCGGCCGGCACCGGACCGATGGGGTTCGGCATCCCGGCGGCGCTGGCCGCCAAGCTCGTGCACCCCGATCGACCGGTCGTCGCGGTGTGCGGCGACGGCGGGTTTGCGATGACGATGAACGGGCTGATGACGGCCATCGAGCACGACATCCCGATCGTGGTCGTGGTGTTCAACAATCGCGCGCTCGGCTGGGTGCTGCACGGTTCCGGGCCGTTTGCCGCCGAATTCGACGATTTCGATCACGCGGCGATCGCCCGCGCGATGGGCTGCCGCGGCCAGCGCATCGAAGACGCGGGCGCGCTTGGCCCTGCGCTTCAGGAAGCCCTCGGCGCGCGGGTGCCGACCGTACTTGACGTCCGCACCTCGCTCGCGGTCTCGTTCGCCGACATCACCTCGCCGCTCGCCAGCGAGGCCAGCCCGCGCCGGCGGTGAGCTGCCGCGGATGGTAAGCGCGCTGTTAACCTTATCGTAATGCGGCATCGCTAATGTAATCGGACGGCAGGGCCCGGCCGCCCAGAGCCGAGTGACGGCGCGCGTTGGTTATGACATTATAAATCAACGGGGCGTATCTCCCGGTCCCGTCCGCGAGTCGGCGGCGGGGATTGCATCTCAGTGTGATTCCGGCCCGTGTAAGGGCCAATGTGACCCGGATTAAGCAAGCGTGGTGTTGCCGTGAGCTTGGCGCTGAGCGAACCGACGACCGTTGCCCGCAAGCTCGACGGCGATGCCGCCGCCCCGTTGCTCGACGCCTTTATCATCGCGGCGCGGCATCGCGGCGTGCACCTGTCGCGCGAGCAGGTCCTGCGCGACCATCAGCTGAAATCGCCCGAGATCACGGTTCCGCAGTTGCTGCGCATCGCGCGCAAATCGGGGATGCGGAGCCGTTCGGTGCGTCTGCGCTGGCACGATCTGTTCAAGATGGGAACGGCGCTGCCGGCCATAGCGATGCTCCGAAACGGCTCGGCGATGGTCCTGCTCGGCGCCCGGCCCGGACGCGCCGGACAGCCCGACACCGTCGTGCTGCTCGATCCGATGGGGGATCAGGACGCGCCGCTGGTGCTCGACGAGCTGCGCTTCGGGGCCGCCTGGGACGGCGAAATCGTGCTGATCAAGCGCGACTATCGCCTGCGGGACGACGACCGCCCGTTCGGCATGCGCTGGATCATCGACCAGTTGCTGCGCGATCGGCGGATGACGCGCGATCTGGCGATCTGCGCGATCCTGCTGAGCGTCCTCGCGCTCGCGCCGATCGCGTTCTGGCGGATCATGATCGACCGGGTCATGCATTACGGCAGCCTCAACACTTTCACGACGCTCTGCATCGCCTTTGCGGTGCTGGTCGTGTTCGATACCGCCTTCGGTCATCTCCGCCGTCAGATGGCGCTGTTCCTGACCACCCGAGCCGACGTCAAGATCTGGAGCCATATGTTCGATCGGCTCCTGAACCTTCCAATCGATTTTTTTGAACGCACGCCGACCGGCGAGATCGTGCACGACATGTACGAGATCTACAAGGTGCGCGCGTTCTTGACGAACCAGCTGTTCGGAACCGCGCTCGATGCGTTCGTGCTCGTCGTGTTTCTGCCGATCATGTTTCTGATCAGCACGATCATGACCGCGGTCGTGCTGACCCTTTGCCTCTTGATGTGCCTGATCGTCGTCATCCGCCTGCCGGCTGTCCGGCGCAAGGTCGGGGCGGCGATGCAGGCCGAAGTGGACCGGGGCACGATTCTGGTCGAGGCGGTGCACGGGATGCGGACGATCAAGTCGTTGGCGCTGGACCCGCAGCAGCGGCACCAATTCGACGTGCGGCTCGCCAAAGTGGCCGACCGCCGGTTCGACGAGGGGCTTACGACGAACTGGATCCAGACGTTGATGCACCCGCTCGAAATGATGATGCAGGCCGGCATCGTCGCGGTCGCGGTGTATCTGGCGATCACCACCAAGGACCCGGTTTACGTCGGCGCGATCTTCGCATTCATGCTGATGTCGCAGCGGGTCGCGAAGCCGATCCTGCAGGCGGCGCAATCGATCGTGCAGATTGACGAGGCACGCCGGGCCATCGCGAAATGCGCCGCGATCATCAACCGTCCGCCGGAGGCCGGCCGCTCGGGGCAAGGCATCCGCACCCCGATTGCCGGCCGGATCGCGTTCAGCGACGTGACGTTCCGCTATCCGGGCGCGGTCTCCCCGGCGCTCGATCGGGTGTCGTTCGAGATAGAAGAGGGCAGCGTTTTCGGGATCGTCGGGCGCAGCGGGTCGGGGAAGACAACGGTGACCCGGCTGCTGCAAGGACTGCACAGCGAGTATAGCGGTCTGATAAAGATCGACGGGAACGACCTGCGCGAATACGACATCGATCATCTGCGTTCCAGTATCGGCGTCGTTCTGCAGGAGAATTTTCTGTTTCGCGGAACGATCCGCGAAACGATCGCCGCCGCCAAACCCTACGCCAGGTTCGAGGATATCGTGCAGGCGGCGCGGCTGGCCGGCGCCGAGGAGTTCATCGAACGCCTTCCCGGCGGGTACGAGACCTTCATCCAGGAGGGTTCGACCAATCTGTCGGGCGGTCAGCGCCAGCGGTTGGCGATTGCGCGTGCCCTGATGGGCGATCCGCGCATTCTGATGCTGGACGAGGCGACCAGCGCGCTCGACGCCGAGAGCGAAGCCATCGTCAACGCCAATCTGAAACGGATCGCGCAGGGCCGCACCCTGATCGTGATCTCTCACCGCCTCTCCTCTCTGGTGCACGCGGATCGGATCCTCGTGCTCGAGGACGGCGCCGTCTACGCCACCGGCACACACCAGGAGCTGCTCGACCGCTGCGATATCTACGCCAATTTGTGGCATCTGCAGCATCGCCACCTCACCCCCAAGGCCGTATCGAATGAGATCATTCCGCTCCACCCCCAAGCCGCCGAATGACGCGGCGCGCGACAGGATCGTCCGGCTTTTTCAATCGGAGACGGCGGAGATCCTCGAGGCGCCCGAGCCGAGCGGGATCCGCGCCACCACGCTGGTAGCGGCGGCGCTCGTCGTCGTCCTTGTCGTGCTGGCGGCGACGACCCGGCTGGACAGGGTCATCGAGAGCGTCGGGGGCGAAATCGTCAGCACGCAGCCCACCGAAGTGTTGCAGTCGCTCGATCCCGCCTTGATCAAGACCATCAACGTGCGGGTCGGCGATCGGGTGAAGGCCGGAGAGGTGCTGGCAACGCTCGATCCCACCTTCGCCTCCGCCGACGCCGACGCGCTGCGCTTGCAGGTGGCGAATTACGACGCGCAAATCGCCCGCGCGGAAGCCGAGCTGGCGGGACGCGAATATGCGCCGCCGCCGGAAGCGGACGCCGCGGCCGCGCGATACGGCGAGATGCAGAAGGCGCTGTTCGCGCAGCGGAAGTCGCAATACGACGAGCAGATGCGTGCGTATGACGCGCAGATCGCGCAATACCAGGCGACCCTCGCCAAGCTGA
>JBFXDF010000279.1:0-4964 GCA_050181375.1 Alphaproteobacteria bacterium | reverse complement strand
CGCGTCTCGCATGGTGGGGCTCGGGCGAACCCACGGCGGCGCGAGGACAGCTCATCGCCGTCGGCGGCGGCCCCGGCGGAGCGGCGACGGCGTGCTTCGGCTGCCATGGTCTCAAAGGCCAGGGCGATGCCGGTTCCGGTTCGCCCCGGCTTGCCGGGCTTGACGTCTCCTATTTCGCCAAGCAGATGCGGGATTATGCGTCGGGCTCACGGCCGCACCGGGCGATGTCCCCGATCGCCGAACAGCTCGGCGAAGCCGACCGGCACGCGCTCGCGCTGTATTACGCGGCGCTGCCCGCCGAGCCGACCGTGTCCGTGGCCGCGCCCCAGCGCTCGGTTTTACAGGCAGGCGAGAGGCTGTTCGCGAGGGGCGCGCCCGAGCGCGGCATCCCGGCTTGCGCGGTCTGCCACGGGCCGGCGGGCTACGGCTTCAGCCCCGTTTACCCCTCGCTCGCGCAATCCGCGCCCTACACGGCCGAGCAGCTTCGGCTGTGGCGCGAAGGGATACGGCGCAACGATCCACATGACCTCATGGGAGCGGTGTCGCGGCAGATGACCGACGAGGACATCCGCGCGGCGTCGGCCTATGTTGCAGGGCTTGCGCCATGAGGGGGGGCCACGTCGCGCTTGCCGTGCTCGCCTGCTTCGGCCTTGTGGGCTGCGATTACTTCCTGAAGCCGGCTCTCGACAACAAATTCGTTCAAGGCGGCGATCCAGGGCGCGGGCTCGCGCTGATCGACGGGGGCGCGTTCGGCTGCGCGGCCTGCCACGCCATCCCCGGCGTGAGTACGCCGAAGGGCGTGGTCGGCCCGCCGCTCGCCGGCATGGCCCGGCGCGGCTTTATCGCCGGGCAGCTGCCGAACAAACCCGCGGTCATGGTCGCGTTTCTACAGAACCCGCCGGCGCTGCTGCCGCAAACCGGCATGCCGAATGTGGGGCTCACGACCGAGGAGGCCCGGCACATGGCTGCTTACCTCTATACGTTGCAGCAGCCCGATGCGCAGTGATCCGAGACTGCTGCTGCTTGCGTCCTTCGTGCCGCCGCTGTCGGGCTGCACCGGGCCGCAATCCGCGCTCGATCCGGCGGGTCCCTCCGCCGCGTCGATCCATCTCCTGGGCCTGATCATGTATGCCGGCGCCGCGCTCGTGACGCTGCTCGTCGCGGCGCTGATGCTGACGCCCTTTCTGCGCCGGCACGACCGGCCGGTACGCCGCAAGCTGTTTCTATGGGGCGGCGGGGTGGCGCTTCCGGCTCTGACCCTGGTGGCGCTCATACCCTATGTGATGGCCACCGGTCACGAGACCCGCGCGTTCACGGCGCCGGATCGGCTTTCCGTCGATGTCACCGGCTATCTTTATTGGTGGGAGGTAGCCTATCAGCGAGCCGACGGTCGGCCGGCGCTGGCATCGGCCAACGAACTGCGACTGCCAGTCGGCGAGCCTGTCGAACTGTTCCTGCGCGCGAACGACGTCATTCACAGCTTTTGGGTGCCGAGCCTCGCCGGCAAGACCGACATGATCCCCGGCCGGACCAACCGCATGGTGATCCAGGCGGACCGGCCTGGCGTCTATCGCGGACAATGCGCGGAATTTTGCGGGCTGCAGCACGCGCTCATGGCCTTCGATGTGATCGCCATGCCGCGTACGGAGTTCGATGCGTGGCTGGCGCACGCAGCACAACCCGCTCCCGACCCGCGAACGCCGGAATTGCGCGAAGGTCGCGACCTGTTCGTCAGCCTCGGCTGCGGCGCGTGCCACGCCGTGCGCGGCGTCGCGGATGGAAGGCTCGGGCCGGACCTGACCCAAATCGGCGCGCGGCGCACGATCGGCGCCGGAACATTGCCGGGCGGCGTGGGCAACATCGCCGCCTGGATCGCGAGCGCCCAGCACCTCAAGCCCGGCAACGCCATGCCATCCTACGATCAGCTCGAAGGCCCGCAGCTCCGTTCGCTCGCTGCCTATCTGGAGTCGCTTAGATGACGCCCGCACGCGGCGCCCGCGCGGCGGCTTCGGCGGGTGCGCACGCGGCGGACGGCGCGTCCGTGCTCTATCCGCAGTCGTCGGGCCCGGACGGTCTCCAGCGTCTTCAAGCCGCCTGGGAAATGCCGCGCCGTTTCGGCTTCTTCACCGAGGTCGTCAACAATCACATCGGCACCCTCTACGTCGTCACCGGCTTTCTGTTCTTCCTGGGCGCCGGCGTGCTCGCGCTGCTGATGCGCATCCAGCTCGCCTATCCGGGCGTCGCCTTCCTCGACGCGGGCACCTACAACCAGTTTTTCACGATGCACGGCGTCACGGCGATGTTCCTGTTCGCGGTGCCGATCGTCGAAGCTGTCGCCGTGCTCCTCCTGCCGAGCATGATCGGGGCGCGCGACATGCCGTTCCCGCGTCTGTCGGCTCTCGGCTACTGGTCCTACGCGATCGGCGGCGCGCTGGTATTCGCCAGCCTGTTCTTTAAGATCGCGCCGGACGGCGGCTGGTTCATGTACCCGCCGCTCACCGGCCCCCGATACTCTCCCGGGGTCAACACCGACGTATGGATCCTGGGTCTCGGCTTTGTCGAGATCGCGGCGGTCGCCGCCGCCGTCGAACTCATCGTCGGCATCCTCAAGACGCGCGCGCCGGGCATGACGCTCGGCACGATGCCGATCTTCGCCTGGTATATGCTGGTAACCTCCGGGATGATCATGATCGGCATGCCGGCCGTGATCGCCGCCGACATCCTGCTCGAACTGGAGCGGGCGTTCGGCATGCCGTTCTATGACGCCACAAAAGGCGGCGACGCGCTCCTGTGGCAGCACCTGTTCTGGATCTTCGGACACCCGGAGGTCTACATCATCTTTCTCCCGGCCGCCGGCATGGTGTCGATGATGCTGCCGAGCTTCGCCCGCGCGAAGCTCATCGGCTATACGTGGGTCGTCCTCGCGGCGATCGCGGTCGGCTTTCTCTCTTTCGGGCTGTGGGTCCACCACATGTACGCGACGGGTCTGCCGCTGCTGTCGCTGTCCTTCTTCTCGGCGGCGAGCTCCGCGATCGCGATCCCGATGGGCATCCAGGTCTTCGCCTGGATCGCGACGCTGTGGGACGGCAAGCCGGTGCTGCGCGTCCCGACGCTGTTCATCCTAGGGTTCCTGTTCATCTTCACGATCGGCGGGCTGACCGGCGTCATGGTGGCGGCCGTGCCCTACGACTGGCAGGTTCACGACACCTACTTCGTCGTAGCGCATTTCCATTACGTGCTGATCGGCGGCATGGTCTTTCCGATCTTCGCCGCGCTCTATTACTGGACGCCGGCCGTCACCGGGCGAATGCTGTCGGAACGGCTCGGCCGCTGGGCCTTCTGGCTCATGTTCATCGGCTTCAACGCCGCCTTTCTGCCGATGCATGTCACCGGGCTGCGCGGCATGCCCCGGCGCATCTACACCTATTCGGGCGATCTCGGCCTCAACTGGCTGAACCTGATCACCTCGGTGTCTTCCTTTGTGTTCGCCGCCGGCGTGCTGGTCGTGATCGTCGATTTCCTACGGCACCTCCGGTCGGGGCGGGAATCCGGCGCCAATCCGTGGGAGGCGCCGTCGCTCGAATGGCTGGCCCCGTTTCCGCCGTACAACTTCCGCAGCATCGTGCCGATCCGTTCGCGCTATCCGATTTGGGAGCAGCAGGACCTCAAAGCGGAGGAGAGTGGAGGTCGCGGCTTCCTGCCCGACGCCCCGGCGGGGGAGCGCGAAGCCCTGATCACGGCGCCGATCACGACCGAGCCGGTCCAGATTCTTCGCGTGCCGGGTCCCGGCTGGAATGCCTTCCTGGCAGCTTTGACGACCGCGGCGGCTCTTGCGGCAATGACCCTCAAATTCACGACGGCGGGTCTCGCCTTCGGCATCGTGGCCGCCGCCGCGTTCCTCTACTGGCTGTGGTCGATGGACCAGGCGCTTCCGCGCGAGCCGGCCGATGCCGGCCGCGGCGTCGCGCTGCCCCTCTACTCGAACGGCAACGAGAGCGTCGGCTGGTGGGGGATGGTAGTGCTTCTCGTCGCCGATGCCGCCGTGATCGCCTCCTTCGTCTTTGCCTATCTCTTCCTTTGGACCGTACGGCCGGGCGCCTGGCCGCCCGACGGGTCGCAGATGCCCGGCTTTCTGCCACCCGTCCTGATCTCGGCCGCGGTGATTGGCGCCTATCTCGCTTTCGAGGCCGCCGACCGGGTCAATCAGCGGGAAGGCCGGCTCGCCACGGGCCTCTGTTTTCTCATCTCGGCGGCGCTCGCGGTGGGGGCGGTGGCTGGCGGATGGCTCTGGCTTGATGGACTCGGCATCGATTCGACGCGGCATGGCTACGGCGCCGCCGTCTGGACCCTCGTCGGCTACATGGGCCTCCACGTCGCGTTCGGGGCCGGCATGGCGCTCTGGTGCTTGGCGCGGCTGACGCTCTCGATGCTCGATTCCTGGCGCTGCCTGACCCTGCGCATCTGCCTGTTGTGGTGGCGGTTGACCGCGCCCGTGACGGTTTTCGCTCTGTTTCTCGTCGCGGGGTTTCCCCATGTCGTCTCTTGATCTCGAAGCGGAGACGAAGCCGCAAGCGAAGGCGGGAGTCCTTTACGGGCTGCTCGACCCGGCTTTCGGGTTCTTTGTCTGGGCGATTCACTTTCTTGTCGTTTACATCGCCGAGGCGGTTGCGTGCGCGCTGGGGCTTGGCGGCGCGGGCGCGGAGACCCGCACGATCTTCCTGACGGCCTTGATTCTCGTTACCACCGGGGCGGCGGCGGTGCTCGCCCTCCACGGCGTCCTCCGCTATCGCCGGCTTCGCGCCTTGCCGCAACAGCGGTTCCGGATGTCGGTTGCGATCGGTGGTGACGCTATCGCGGCCGACGCGGTTCTCTGGCAACTGTTTCCGTTGGGGATGATATCTCTGTGCGTCTAGGCGCGCTCTTTCTGGCGCTGGTGTGGAGCGCCGGCCCGGCCGCTGCGCACG
>JBFXDF010000278.1:0-4968 GCA_050181375.1 Alphaproteobacteria bacterium | reverse complement strand
CGGGCTGGGGGTACCGGCCGATCCGGCCGCCAGCGTCGCCTGGTATCGCCGCGCGGCCGACCAGGGCGAGCGAACCGCGCAGTATAATCTCGCGGTGATGCTGCTGCGCGGCGACGGCGTCGAGCGCGACCCCCAGACCGCCATCGAATGGCATCGCAAATCGGCCGACCAGGGCCTGCCGGAAGCGCAAACCGCGCTCGGCGACATCCACGCCAATGGGATCGGGGTCGAGGCGGATCCCGAGGCGGCGCGGGCCTGGTACGAAAAGGCGGCGGCGCAAGGACACGGGCCGGCGCAGTCGAGGCTCGCGGCTCTGCGCGGACCCCGGGTCGTCGCGACGGTCCAGCCGTTGCAGGCGCGCGGCGGCGGGTGAGGAGCGACCATGACGCTGCCCGAACGGGACCGGCTGACGATCTGCTTCGCCCACGTAGCCTACCGGCTGCACGAACGCTTTGCGGCGCTCGGGACCGGCATTGCCAGTTTCGCCGTACGCGATGCCGGCTCGTTGGAAGGCCGGTTGCCCGAGGCGGTCGTGCTGGTGATTTCGGGGCTGTGGCGGGATGCGCTGCTCGATCGGGCGCCGCGGCTGCGCTACATCCAATCGATCGGCGCCGGCACCGACCAGTTTCCGCGGGATGCTCTGACCCGGCGTGGGATCCGGCTGGCGAGCGCGCGCGGCGTCAACGCCCGCGCCGTCGCCGAGCACGCGATGGCGCTGATGCTGGCGCTGAGCCGCCGGTTGCCGGAGGCGCGCGACAATCAAGCACGGCGCGTCTGGCGCGGGATGATTGGCGATTTCGCCGGGCGCGAGGACGAGCTCGCCGACAAAACGCTGCTGATTGTCGGGCTTGGCGATATCGGCTTCCGTCTTGCCCGGCTCGCCAAGGCGTTCGACATGCGGGTCGTCGGGCTGCGCCGCGATCCGGCACTCGGGGCGGGCGCGGCCGACGCGGTGCACCCGATGGCGGCGCTCGGTTCGCTGCTGCCGCAGGCCGATTACGTCGCGCTGACCTGTCCGCTGACGCCGGAAACCGATCGGCTGGTCGGCGCCGCGGCGCTCGGGCGGATGAAGGAAGCGGCTTATCTCGTCAATGTTTCGCGCGGTCGGGTGGTGGACGAGGCGGCGTTGATCGAGGCGCTCTCGACACGGCGCATCGCCGGGGCGGCGCTCGATGTCACCGTCGAGGAGCCATTGCCGCCGGACTCGCCGCTATGGGGCATGGAGCATGTGCTGATCACGCCGCACACGGCCGGAGAGACCCGACGCTACGAGGACAATGTCATCGAGATCCTGCGCGACAATCTCGATCGCCTGTGGCGCGGCGAGACCGAGCTGCGCAATCAGATCGTCTGAAATCCCTGAATTTCCCTGATCAGCAGGGATTTTTTCGCGATCGCGACGATAAGCAATTGGAAATAATGATAGCTGAAGCGGCACGCAGCGAAATTCTTGAACCTGATGCAGGGAATTACCGGCCCGAATCAGGGAATTACGGGAAAGGCGGGACGGCAAAATCGACCCCACGGATTACACCGCGGGAACAATTTGAGAACGTTGGCGCCCGATTTCAACCGCGAGAGGGCCGCCTTGGGCGATAGGACATAATCCTTCAACTCAATCGATGTCGGGCGCGCTTCGAGACGCGCTGCTGGTCGAGAACACCCCAGTAGCCATATTTTATGTACAACATTATACATAGCACCATATTCTGTTGATATTAAATACAACAGACCGCCGTCGAGACCTCCCTCGCGCGGCCCGCTGGAACGACGCACTGTGCCGTTCAGCTACACCATGCAGGAGGGTACTGTCCTGGATTGACCGGCATCGAGATCTGCGTCCTTCGAGGCCTCGCTGCGCGAGGCACCTCAGGATGAGGATAAGTCTATAATGGCAGTAAGAAAGAACGTCATCCCGGGGAGCGCCCGCGGGGCGCGTCTCGAAGGGCGCGCCACATCGATCCAACCGAAATGAGACACTGCCCGGAAGAGCGGTTGAATTGCCGATGCGTCGGCAAAAGTGTAGAAGCCCCGTTCGACCAGTCGAGGCCCCGATCGATGACACGCCGCCCGCGCCCGCTTGTCCTGTGCATCCTCGACGGCTGGGGGGAGCGCGAGGATGGCGCGGATAACGCCATCGAGCGCGCCGACACGCCGGTCTGGGATGGGCTGATCCGGCGCTGGCCGCACGCGACGCTCGATGCCAGCGAGCATTATGTCGGCCTGCCCGACGGGCAGATGGGCAATTCCGAGGTCGGGCACACCAATCTTGGCGCCGGCCGTGTCGTCATGCAGGATTTGCCTCGTATCGACCAGGCGATCGCCGACGGGTCGCTGGCCAAACTCCCGGCGATGCGCGGGTTTATCGACAGGCTGAAGGCGAGCGGCGGCGCGGCGAATGTCGTCGGACTGCTGTCGCCGGGCGGCGTGCATTCGCACCAGGATCAGATCGCGGCGCTGGCCGCCATCCTCGTCGGCTCCGGGGTTGCGGTCGCGGTACACGCGCTGCTCGACGGGCGCGACACGCCGCCGAAATCGGCGATCGGCTATCTCGAGAAATTTCGACGGGATATCGCCGGGCACGGCGATCTCCGGATCGCGACAATAGCCGGCCGCTATTACGGGATGGACCGCGACAAGCGCTGGGATCGGGTCGAAAAGGCGTATCGCGTGGTGACCGAAGGCGGCGGCGAACACGCCGATAACCCGGTCGCGGCTGTCGAAGCGGCTTACGCGCGCGGCGAGACCGATGAATTCGTGCTGCCGACCGCGATCGGCGATTGGCGCGGTATGAACGACGGCGACGGCGTGCTGTTCGCCAATTTCCGCGCCGACCGTATCCGCGAGATCGCCGGCGCGCTGGTCGATCCGGGATTTTCCGGGTTTGCGCGCGCCAAGACGGTCAAGTTCGCGGCGGCGGCGGGTCTTGTCGAGTATTCGTCGGAGCTGAACCGGTTTCTCGCGACGCTGTTTCCGCCTTACGATCTGAGCGGCACGTTCGGCGAGGTCATCGCCGACGCGGGTCTGAAGCAGCTGCGCATCGCCGAGACCGAGAAATACGCGCATGTGACGTTTTTCTTCAATGGCGGCCGCGAGACCGTGTTTCCGGGCGAGGAGCGGATCCTGGTGCCGTCGCCGCAGGTCGCGACCTACGATCTGCAGCCCGAGATGTCGGCTCCCGAGGTCACCGACAAGGTCGTCGAGGCGATCCGCTCCGGCCGGTTCGATGTCGTCGTGCTGAACTACGCCAACACCGACATGGTCGGCCACAGCGGGCTGCTCGACGCCGCGGTCGAGGCGGTCGAGACCGTCGATGCCTGTCTCGGGCGGCTCGCCGAGGCGGTCGAGGCGGCGGGCGGTACGCTGGTCGTCACCGCCGATCACGGCAATGCCGAGATGATGCGCGACCCGGAAACCGGCGAGCCGCATACCGCGCACACGCTGAACCCGGTGCCGTTCATCGTCGCCAACCCGCCGCAAGGAGTGGCCCGCGTCGATCACGGGCGGCTGGCCGATGTCGCGCCCACGCTGCTCGACATTCTCGGTCTCGCAAAACCGGCCGGGATGACCGGGCATTCGCTGCTCGTAATGGACCAGAGGCGTGCCGCCGAGTGAGGCTTTGCTTGTGTCGGGCGCCGGCCGGGTTGTCGTCCCCGCGGCGTTGCCGTTCGCGATCGCGACGGTGCTGATCCTGTCTCCGGCGCCGGCGCTATGCGGCGCAACCGGCGCCACGTTGCTTGGCGGCGGCGCGACATCGTTTGGGGATGCGGTGCTTCCGCCATTGCCCCCGCTTCCGAACGCGGCGGCGGCACCGGAAATCGAATGGGTCCCGCCGGCTCGATCCGGCGCGACAACCGCGACACAGCCGGCGCCGGCTTCGCTACCGGAAAGCGCGGGAGCGGGCGCCGGTGCGTCGGAGGCGGGCGGTGAGCCGGCTTCGCCCGCGGAACAGCTTGCCGCGGCGCGTCGGGCGGCGATCGACGCCGCGCGCCAAGCGCAGGAAGCCGAGCGGGCAGTTGCCGCAATCCGGCATGAAATCGACCTGCTCGGCAGCGCGGCCAAGGCGAGCCGGCAGCGGCTGACCGAGAGCCGCGACGAACAGGCTCGGCTGCTGGGCGCGATCCTGCATCTCGCGCACAACCCGGCAGGTGGCCGCGACCGCGATGCATCCCTTGTCGACAGGCTGCGCGGCGAGGCGCTGATGCGGGAGGTCGACCCGGCGTTGCGCGCCCAGCTGGTCGCATTGACCGGCCAGATCACCCGGCTCGACGCGCTTCGCAAGCGGATCGACGCCGAGAACGCCGAGGCGGACGCGGCGCGACGGGCGCTCGCGAGCGCGCGCGAACGCCTCGCCGCGGCAGTGGCGCGCCGGACCGCGCTGCTGATAGGCCTGTCGCCGCCGCAAGGCATCGACGCGGCCCTGCGCATCGCCGATGCCGAACGCGAGGCGAAAAATCTCGGCGAGCTGATCAAGCGCGCCGAAGCCGCCGGAGAAAACGATGACAGGCAGCGGCAGCGGAGCCGAACCGGCGCGCCCCGCAACAAGCCGGCGGCGCTCTCGCGAAGCGACGATCCGACCCGGCCGGGCGACCTGCGTTCGCTTGCGCAAGAATCGGGGACCGGCGAGGCGGAGCCGACGCCATCCGCCGGGTCGCGACAGGCGGAGACCGACGATGCCGCGCCGTCGCGCGCGCTCCTTGTCCCGCCGGTGGCCGGAGCCAGCATGCATACCGACGGCGCGCCCGGCGCACCGGCGCCAGGCGGCCTCGGCCTCGAGGCGGTTCCGGGCGCCACAATCGTCGCGCCGTTCGACGGCAAGATCGTTTATGCCGCGCCGTTTCGCGACCTCGGCGGCGTCTTGATCATAAGGCACGATCGCCGGTACTATTCGGCGCTCGCGGGTCTTGGCCGTATCGACGCAAAGGTCGGCGATTGGGTTCTCGCCGGCGAGCCGGTGGGGGCGATGCG
>JBFXDF010000277.1:0-5016 GCA_050181375.1 Alphaproteobacteria bacterium | reverse complement strand
GCTCATCCGGCGAGCTGCAGATTTCTTCACACAAATTTGATGCACGCCTGGTTATCTGATCCAAACACACCGGCTTGGGTCCATGCGGTGGGCTCGGTAATTGCTATTCTTGTAGCTGTATGGGTGCCAGCAAGGCAACGTTCTAATTCGCTTCGGGATGCCATTGCTGAGCGAGAGAGACAACGGAAAGAGCATTTGAAGCGGGTAACTGCTGGATTACGAGCAGAAATCGGTGCTGCCATAGAAGCCAGCGATCGACAGCAATTCACTATAGATCGTACACTCAAGCGATTGAAAGAAGCTCAAAGAAAAGGTATGGAGATCAAGGATACTGGTCCGATTCCGGCGGGATCAATGATGCTAACTGATGCAATCGTTTATCAGCAGATTGCGGCAGAGCTAGGCCAATTGCCTACAGAATTGGTCACATCGATTGTGACTTTTTATACATTCGCGTTGGAACTTGGGCGGATAGCCGATCATTCTTCAAATGCCGCTAATGCATATCAGACCGTTAGGCCGCTTCTCCCGCGGCTTAGGATGAATGCTGCCATGTTGATCAGAATGCTCGAAAAATTTGAATCATCCGGGTTCGATCCGAACTCCAAAATTCAATCAATGCCGGAGGAAATAAGAGAACTTGCAGCCAAGGTGGGTTATCCTTTAGACGAAATTCTGAAAGAGCGAGGATTGAACATAGGGTGACATTCTATCTAGACTATTGGGGCGAATGATGTGGCAGAAGCTATGGAGCAGTCAAGTCCCAAGCCGCACTGTGGTATTGCGGCGTTGCGATGTTAGGTGCAGTCTAGCACTAGCTTCTCGGAGAATCAGGAGGAACCGAGTATGAGCGGCAACATCCAGGATTTCAATTTCCTACAAGGCGTAAAAGTCGTCGATTTTACGCAGTTTGAGGCGGGGACGACCTGCACCGAGGTATTGGCGTGGTTCGGCGCCGAGGTCGTCAAGATCGAGAACCCGGGGCGCGGCGACCCCGGACGGCGTCTGCGGCCCGGCAAGCCCGACGACGATCCCTGGTATTTCCGCCAGTTCAACGTCAACAAAAAGTCGATCGCGATCAACCTGAAATCGCCGAAGGGGCTCGAGATCGTCAAGGAGATGCTGAAAAAAGCCGACATCACGGCCGAGAACATGGCGCCCGGCACGATCGAGCGCCTCGGGCTCGACTACGAGTCGGTCAAGAAAATCAACCCGCGCATCCTTTATTGCCGCATCAAGGGGTTCAGCCCGGACAGCCCGTGGGGCAAGGGTCTCGCCTTCGACATGATCGCGCAGGCCGCCGGCGGCCCGATCAGCGTCACCGGCTGGCCCGACCAGCCGCCGGTCAAGCCCGGCCTCAGCTTTGGCGACACCGGCACCGGTATGCTGATGGCGGCGACGGTTTTGGGCGCGCTGCACGAGCGCAACCGCACCGGCCAGGGCCGCCTCCTCGAAATCGCGATGCAGGAGGCGATGATCCACTACATGCGCACCTGCTTTGCGACGATGATGCGCACGGGCAAGCCGGCCCAGCGCCGCGGCGCGAAGCCGTCGGCCGGCAACAACGCCCCCGCGGGCCTCTACCCGTGCAAAGGCGGCGGCCCCAACGACTATCTCTACATCACGACGAGCCGCGCCAATCCCGAGCACTATGCGCGGCTGATGAAGCTGGTCGGCCGTGAGGATTTGATCGAGGATCCCCGTTTTGCCACCGGCGACGCGCGCGTCCAGCACGCCGAGGAACTCGACCGGATCATCGGCGAATGGACCGGGCGGCACGACAAGCGCGAGGTCATGGAGAAGCTGATCGCGGTCGGCGTGCCGGCCGGCGCGGTGTTCGATACGCTGGAACTGCAGAACGAGCCCTATTTCGAAGAGAGCGGCTTTATGCAGCAGGTCCACCACCACAACGGCGACGACAAGATGGCAAGCTGGCCGGTGCGGATCGACGGCAAGCGCATCAAGGTCAAAGGCGCGCCGTCGCTCGGCGGCGACACCGCCGAGGTGCTGGAGAGCTGGCTCGGGATCGATTCCGGAGAGTTCGCCAACCTGAAGACCGCCGGCGTACTCTGATCCTGCGCCGCTTCGCTTTGCGGCGGAGCGGGTTACGAAAGCGTGGTCGGACCCCGCGTCCGGCCATGCTTGTTTCCACGCGCGATCGTATGGCGCCAATGGCCGGCCTCGCGTCATCGCGGCGGCCCCGATGCAGGTGGAGGCTGGCGTCTCGACGCGTTTCGGTCCCCAATAGCCTGCTTGTTCGCTTGTGGATGAGGATCGCATGCCCGAGGGCACGGCTGGGTCGAGCAGTACTCAGCCCGGGGACCGCGAGTTGCGGGGCCGAAATACGTTGCGCGTGCCGGCCGGCACCGATCTGGTGGAATGGTATTTTGCGCAAGGCTGGAGCGACGGGCTGCCGGTCGTGCCGCCGACGCAGGAGGCCGTCGATGCCGCGGTCGCGGCGCTCGGCGGCGATCCCGATCTGGTCGAGTGCCGGGTGCCGCCGCGCCTCGGCAAGCTCACGCGCGAGGTGCTGGCGATCAATCTCGCGATGGCCGGGTGCAAGCCCGATTACGCGCCGGTCGTGCGGGCCGCGCTGCTGGCGCTGACGATGCCCGCCTTCAACCTCAACGGCGTGCAGGCGACGACGCACATGGCGGCGCCGCTGCTCATCGTGAACGGCCCCGAACCGCGCCGCATCGGCATGAATGGCGGGATCAACGCGTTCGGCTCGGGCAACCGCGCCAATGCCACGATCGGCCGCGCGATCCGGCTGGTGCTGCTCAATGTCGGCGGCGGCTGGCCGGGCGATCTCGACAAATCGACCCTGGGCCACCCCGGCAAATACACCTACGCGGTCGCCGAGAACGAGCAAGACAGCCCGTGGGCGCCGTATCATGTCGAAAAAGGGTTTGCGGCCGAGGATTCGACCGTGTTCGTGATCGCCGCCGAGCCGCCGCACAGCGTCACGAACCACGTCGCCGACGACCCCGAGGGCATTCTCGACAGCATCTGCTCGGCGATGAGCACGATCGCCAACAACAACGCCGTATCGTCGGGGCATTGCGCGGTGGCGATCGGCCCGGAGCACGCCCGCACGATCGCCGGCAAGGGCTGGACCCGGCACGACGTGCGCAGCTATCTGCACCAGAACGCGTGGAACCTGTTCCGCGAGCTGGCCTTCGATCACCGCTACGGCCGCGTCTACAACCGCAACCTGCCGCGCTGGTACAAGCGCGACCTCGACTCGCGCATTCCGATCGTGCCCAGCCCCGACCACATCCACCTGTTCGTGGTCGGCGGCGCCGCCGGCCGCTTCTCGGCGTTCATCCCCGGCTGGGGCCACATGACGGCGCCGGTCCTGCGCGGCATCGAGGGCAGCGGGTCGAACGCCGCGCCTTTGTGCGTGGACGGGACCTGCTATCTGTAATGTGACCGACGCCGAATTCCCGGCCGATCCCAATAAGGTAGCCGGCTGAGCCGGCTGCCGCCGTTTCGATCAGGTTCGATGGCCCGCTAGTGGGAAGCGTGAATGACGCCGTTTGCCTGCTTCCGCCATCGGCGAAGGCGGGTATCCGGGCGGCCGGTGTTCGGCGCGGCCGGAACCCGCCTTTCAGCCGGCTACCTGTCGGTGCGCTTCGGGGTGGGCGGCGGCGTGCTCCCGGCGCGTTCCGCGGCCGTGCCCCTAACGGCGCCCGCGGCCGTGCCCCTAACGGCGCCCGCGGCCGTGCCGACCGGCTCTTTTTCGACATCGACCTTGGTCTCGCGCACCGTGCCGCGCACGGTTTCGGGCCGCTCGACGACCTCCTTGCGCACCACGATCTCCTCGTCCGCCGTCACGCGCTTTTCAGCAAACGGCTCCTCCCTGCGCTCGACGACCTCGATTTCGCGCTCCTCGGGCATCCGCAGGTCGCCGGTACGCGATATCGGCCGATGCTCGATCTCGACCCGCTCGTCGCGCACCGTGGCCTGCTTCTCGATAGGATGCTCGATGACGTAGGTCTTGATGCGATAGCGCTGCTCGGTGGCGCGCTTGCCGACGCCCAACTCCTCCTTGACGACCGGAATGACAACCTCGCGCTCGCGGCCGGCATCGGTGCGGGCGCCGGTGTTCATACCGGCCCGGGTCGTGGCGCCGAGATCGGCGCCGGCGGTTGCGCCGCGATCGGTGCGGGCCGCCGCGCCGGCGACCGGGATCGCGGTCGTGCCGGCCGCGGGGGCGACGGCGGCGTGCTCGTGAGCGATCGCGTGTCCGTCGTCCTCGATGTCGATCGGGTTGAACTCCTCCATGATCGCGATCGCGCGGTCGCGCCAGTGATCATCGGCGGCGCGTACCGACACCGCGGCCCGGTTCTCGTTCAGGTAGGTTGTATAGCGCTCGCGATCGTAGTCGGGCACATCGCTGGCGAACAGCCAATCGAAAAAGCCGCGCTCGTGGTGCGGCTCGCGTTCCACATACGCGCCGGAAGATCGCTCCGCCGGGTCCGTCAGGCGGACATCGGCGGCGCTGAACCCCTCGGCGAGCAGGCGGTCGCTGACACGACGCGCCTCTTCAAGGGTCGGATAGATCGCAACGAGATTATAGCCGTGCATACGGCGCCTCCAATTTCGCGTGGATTGACGTCGATCATGCAAACGGCTACGGCGGCCAAACATCCGAGTTGACCGGAAATGAAAACTCTGACCATGGCGAGTTCTACTGGTGTTTATATGCAGTTTTGTCTTAGGGGCCCTTCAATATTCCCCCGATCAACTCCAGATTTGGACGGAACCACATCAATGTCCGAATTTGTCAGGGTCCGGTTTTCTTTTCTGCGCGAAGGATTCGCCGAGTTCATGCGACTCGTCGCTTTCGAGGTACTGGCGCAGCAGGAGGTCATGCGCGAGGCGGGCGAGGCCGCCGACGCCGCCGTGGCGGGCGCTGAACGCGGTCTTGATCGAGGCCAGCGCGAAGGCGCCGCGCTCGGCGATTTCGAGCGCCATCTCGCGCGTCGCCGCGGCGAGCTGGTCGTCGGGCAC
>JBFXDF010000276.1:0-5018 GCA_050181375.1 Alphaproteobacteria bacterium | reverse complement strand
ACATGACGGTCGATGAAGGGGCCGATTTTTTCCGGGCGGTGCCGGCGATCCGCGACAAACTCGTGACGTTGCAGCGGGTCGGGCTGGGCTACATCAAGATCGGCCAGCCGGCGACGACCTTGTCGGGCGGCGAGGCGCAGCGCGTCAAGCTGGCGAAGGAGCTGTCGCGGCGCGCGACCGGGCGGACGCTGTACATTCTCGACGAGCCGACCACCGGGCTGCATTTCGCCGATGTCGAAAAGCTTTTGGAGGTGCTGCACGCGCTGGTCGATGCCGGCAACACGGTGCTGGTCATCGAGCACAATCTCGAAGTCATCAAGACCGCCGACTGGATCATCGATCTGGGCCCCGAGGGCGGCGACGGCGGCGGCCGCATCGTCGCCACCGGCACCCCGGAGGAGGTCGCGCGGATCGAGGCCAGCCACACCGGGCAGTATCTGCGGCCGTATCTGGCCCGGCCCGCGACCGCCCCGCGCCGCCGGACCGGTTAACCGATTCCGAGGAATTCGCCAGTTTGCCGTCGCGCCCGCCTTACAAGGCGCGGCGGAAGGTCAGGTTGATGCGCTGGCGGCCGAGGCGGTCGTGGTCGCCGTCCTTCAGTTCAGCGACGCCGTGATAGAAGAGGCGCGAGGGGCCGCCCCATACCGCCACGTCGCCGTGCTTGAGCGCGATCTTCCGCACCGGATCGCCGCGTTTCGGTCCGCCGAACTGGAAGGTGGCGGGCAGCCCCAGCGATACCGATACGATCGGTTGCGCGTAGTCGCGCTCGTTCTTGTCCTGGTGCAGCGATAGTTTCGTGCCGGGTTCGTAGCGGTTGATCAGGCAGGAATCGGGTACGAAATCCGGGTAGCCGGCGTCTCGCGCCGCCTCGCTCGCCAGCGCCCGGAAGCAGTCCGGCATCGCCGGCCACGGACGGCCGCTGTCGGGGTCGATCCGGTCGTAGCGGTATCCGGTGCGGTCCGTCAGCCACCCGGCGGCGCCGCAATTGGTCATCGCGACCGACATCACCGCGCCCCACGGCGTCACCATGCGGCGGAACGGCGCCGCGGCGGCGATGCGGTCGAGCGCCGCAAGGATTTCGTCGGCATCGGCAAGCGCGAAGCGGCGCAGCAGCACCGCGCCGGGGGCAAACACCTCGCGGGAAGGCTCGTCGAGGAAGCTGTCCGCGACAAGATCCGGTATCGGGCGCTGCGATAGGCTGACTGGCGGCGACATGTGCGTCCTTCGAGACGCACCCTGCGGGTGCTCCTCAGGATGATGTTAGGCCTTTGAAAAGATTAACAAGAAGCCTCATTCGGAGACATGCTCCGTTGCTCCTGGTCATCACAAATTAAGGAGCGGCGCGTCCAAGACAACGCAAGCTGAGCGATTTTGCCGTGACGACATCATAGCGCGGCGAAAATGTCGCCGAGGCGCCGGATCGAGCCGAGCACGCGTTCCTGCGGCAGCCCCGGCCATTGGCAGCGCATGATGAAATGATCGACGCCGAGCAGCTCGCGGTAGCGCGCGATCTCCTCCTTCACCGACGCCTTGTCGCCGATGATAAAGCGGTCGCGCGCGAAATCCTCGAACGAGCCGGACGCGCGGTCCTCCAGTCCCCAGGCCGCGTAGGCATTGTATTTGTATTCGAGCGGCCCGCGGCATTCCTCGTGCGCCGTCGCGTGGCGCGCGCCGACGTAACATTCGACCGTGATCGGGTATTCGACCGGGGTACGGCCGTATTCGTCGAGCGCCGCGCGGTAGGTTCGCATCAGCGGCGCCAGTTTGCCGAGCCCGCTGCTGTTCATGATCAACCAGGCGTCGCCGAGCCGGGCCGCGCGCCTGACCGAGACATCGGCCTGGGCGGCGATATAGACCGGCGGCCCCTCCGGACGCGCCGGCCTCAGGCTGATGCCGGCATCGCTGAGCGCATAAAATCGTCCCGTGTGGTTGACCCGTTCCCCGGTCCACAGCCGGCGGATCAAGCCGATCGCCTCGGAAAACCGCGGCGCGCGCTCGGCGAGCGGCACGCCGAAGGCTTCGAACTCGGGCGGGCGGTAGCCGAGGCCGACGCCGAGGATGAAATTGCCGCCGGTCAAAACGTCGAGCGTGGCGGTTTCCTCGGCGACATGCACCGGGTTGAGCGGCGGCAGGATCAGGATGTTCGGCCCGATCGTCATGCCCTCGGCGTGCGCCGCGATATAGCCCATGACCGGGGTGAGCTGCAGCATCTGCATCGGCTGGGTCAGCCAGTGATGCGGGAACCACAGCGATGCAAACCCGGCATCGCGCGCCGCGCGCACCTGCGCCACCATTTCGGGGACCCGGCCGGCCACGTCGAAACCCTCGGGGAATTGCGTGTTGACGAACAAGCCGAGTTTCATGGCGGGCTTCCCGTTGGCTGCTTTCGACGCATATTTTAGCCCAAGCCTTCCGGCAAAGTCCGGGGAGATAAATCCGGCACTCCGGCCTTGAGCAAGGGTATTCGCAAACAGCCGGGCGCAGGAGGGATGATGGAAATCAACGCCGATTTTTCGCGCCGGATCGCCGTCCACGCCGCGCTTCTTCCTTGGGTGCCGTCGCCGATCGCCGGGGTCGAGCGGCGCATGCTGGACCGCATCGGCGATGAGGTGGCGCGGGCCACATCGATCGTTCGCTACGCGCCGGGCAGCCGCTTCTCGCCCCATACGCATGGCGGCGGCGAGGAATTCCTCGTGCTGGACGGCGTGTTCGAGGACGAGCACGGCGCGTTTCCGGCCGGCTGCTATGTCCGCAATCCGCCCACTACGCGCCACACCCCCGGCTCGACGCCCGGCTGCATCCTGTTCGTCAAATTGTGGCAGTTCGATCCCGCGGACCGCAGGGATGTGAAAATCGATACGGCCGCGATGGTCTACGAGGCCGCCCCCGACCGGCCCGGTGTCGAGCTGATCCCGCTGTTCCGCGACGACCGCGAAAACGTGCGCCTGGAGCGTTGGGCGCAAGGTGCGGCCGTAGGACTGGACGCGCCGGGCGGCGCCGAGGTGCTGGTGCTGGACGGCGCTTTCGACGACAGCGGCGAGAGGTTCGATCCGTTATCGTGGCTGCGGCTGCCGGTCGGAGGCGCGCTGCGAGCCCGCGTCGGGCCGAAGGGCTGCAAGGTGTGGATCAAGACCGGCCACCTCTCGACCATTCAGGGCGCAATTCGACAGCTGTCGTAAACCCCGCGCTCGGCCTCTGTCCCCCGGTCGAAATCCCCGCCGGAGACCACCGCTCCCGACGCAATCTTGATCTCTGTCAACAAATATTGACCCAGCCACCCGTTCCGGGTGCTTCTATACGAGATCAGGCCGCCGGGCCTGTGCGCGGGATGTGACGGGGGTCGATCGTGCCGTATGGGGGAAACGACTGGCTGGCGCTGACGCAGGAACCGGTCCTCGAACCGGAGCTGCCGATCTGCGATCCGCACCATCACTTCTGGGACTTCCGCCTGTCGCGCATTCCGTACCAGCGCTATCTGCTGCACGAGCTGATCGCGGATGTCGGCTCCGGCCATGACGTGCGCTCGACCGTGTTTATCGAGGCGCGCGCGATGTACCGGTGCGACGACCCGATTGAGATGCGCCCGGTCGGCGAGGTCGAGTTCGTCCAGGGTCTCGCCGCCGCCAGCGCCAGCGGGCTCTATGGGCCGAGCCGCGCGGCTGCCGCGATTGTCGGGCATGCCGATCTGAAGCTCGGCGAGCGGGTCGAGCCGGTCGTCGAGGCGCTGCAGGCCGCCAGCCCGAACCGCTTCCGCGGCATCCGCCACATCTGCACCTGGGACCCCGACCCGCGCGTCGAGAGCCGCGAGAAGGAGGGCGTGCTGAGCACGCCGGAATTCCGCGCCGGCGCGAGGGTCCTGGCGCGCAAGGGATTGTCGCTCGATACGATCGTGTGCTTTCCGCAGCTTCCCGAACTGGCCGCCTTCGCGCGCGCGGTGCCCGATCTGCCGATCATCCTCAACCATCTCGGCGGTCTCAACCGCACCGGCCCTTTCGCGGATCGCGACGAAGAGGTGATGCCGGCCTGGAAAAACGGCATGGAAGAAATGGCGAAATGCCCGAATGTCCTGCTCAAGCTCGGCGGCATCGGGATGCCGCGCTTCGGCTTCGACTGGCACACGCGCGAGACGCCGATCGGTTCCGAGGAACTGGCGTCCGCGATGGCGCCGCTCTTAAGCTGGTGCATCGACCGGTTTGGCCCCGAACGGTGCATGTTCGAAAGCAACTTCCCGGTCGACAAGGTGTCGTTTTCCTACAAGGTGCTGTTCAACGCCTTCAAGCGCTTCTCGCGGCCCTATTCGGCGACGGAACGCGCGGCGCTGTTCCACGACACCGCGGCGCAAGCCTACCGGATCGGCGAGGCGTAAGCGCCGCTGTCATCCGATCGACCTACCCCCGAACAGTCCTGTCGAACGATTACCGGAGGAAACCGGAATGCCCGAGACGCCGACCTTTGGCCGCTACGCCGAAATTCCCTATGACGAAATGACGCCGGAGCAGCAGGAGGCTTATCGCTTTGTCACCGGCATGCGCGGTCCGCTCGGCGGACCGAACAAGATCTGGGTGCACAACCCGAAACTGGCGAAAGTCGCAGGCGCTGTCGGCGGTCATTTCCGCCAGGGGAATTATTCCTTAACCGAGCGGGAGCGCGAGATCGCCGTTATCGTGATCAACAGCAAATGGCGTTCGGCCTACCCGACAGCGGCGCATGAGCGGCGCGGCAAGGAGGTCGGGCTGCCGGAAGACAAGGTCGAGGCGATGCTGTCGGGTCTGCCGACCTCGTTCGACGACGAACGCGAGCAGATCGTCTACGAGATGGCGATCTGCCTGTCGAACGCGCGCTGGGTCTCGAAGGGGCTTTATGATCGCGCGGCCGCGGCGCTCGGCCATGCCGGCATCACCGACGTGATCACGCTGATGGGTCACTATACCAGCGTTTCGATGACGCTTGCCTTTTACGATGTTCCGGCGGGCGCATCGGGCCTAGCCCGCTGACGGCAGACACGCCGGCTGGGAAAC
>JBFXDF010000275.1:0-5041 GCA_050181375.1 Alphaproteobacteria bacterium | reverse complement strand
GTTCAGATAGGCGCCGGCGCCCTTTTCGGTCCAGTACATCTCGTCCCGCGTCGGGTCGTAGATGACACCGGCGACGATCTCGCCATCGCGCTCGAGCGCGATCGAGATCGAGAAATGCGGCACCCCGTGCAGGAAATTGGTCGTGCCGTCGAGCGGATCGACGATCCAGCGGTGATGCGGGTCCCGGCCCTCGGTCGCGCCGCCCTCCTCGAACAAGAGACCATAGCCGGGGCGCGCCCGCTGCAATTCGGTTTTCAGCGTGCGTTCGGCGCGCAGATCGGCGGATGTCACGAAATCGCTCGGCCCCTTGACCGAGACCTGCAATTGCTCGACTTCGCCGAAATCGCGATTGAGGCCGCGGGCCGCCTTGAGCGCGGCGTTGGCCATGACATTGATAACCGGCGAGCGTACCGCCATCAGCGCCGGGCCTCGGCCTGTCGGATCATGTTCGGCCCGGACTTGTGGATCGATCGCGGGGTCAATCCTTGGCCCGCTCGACGTAGCTGCCGTCGGCGGTGCTGACGACGATGCGGGTGCCGGCCTCGATATGCGGCGGGACCATGACGCGGCGGCCGTTTTCGAGCTTGCCCGGTTTGTACGAGGAGGACGCGGTCTGGCCGCGCACGACCGGGTCGGCCTCGACCAGCTCCATGACGACCGACGGCGGCATTTCGAGCGAAAGCGGCGTGCCCTCGTAGGTCATCACCTTGCAGACCATGCCGTCCTGCAGAAAATCGGCCGAGTCGCCGATCAGGTCGCGCGGCACCGCGATCTGCTCGAATGTCTCGTTGTCCATGAAGGTCGCCTGGCCGTCCTCCATATACAGGAACTGCATCTCCTTCTCGTCGAGCCGGACGCGCTCGACCGATTCCTGGGTGCGGAACCGCTCGGTCGCTTTGTTGCCGCTGCGCAGATCGCGTATCTCGATCTGGGTGAAGGCGCCGCCCTTGCCGGGCTGCACGATTTCGCGCTTAAGGACGAGCCACAGCTTGTTCTGGTGCTCCAGGACATTGCCCGGCTTCAAATCGATCGCGTTGATTTTCATGTCGCGGAATCTCACGAAGAAGAAGCGGAGATGGGTATGAGGCCGGTTTCCTACCAGCCTGGAAACGCCGGGCAAAGCGGATTGCGCCATCGTGACGGCGGATTTGCCGACAGCCGGTTGAAGCGGCGATGAGCGCGCCGCCCGTGCCGGCACCATGGTGGCGTGCCGACCGGATCGCGGCGCGGCGGGACAAGCTCGCGGCGCGCGGCCGCGTGCTGCGCGCGGTGCGCGATTTCTTCGACGCCGCCGGCTATGTCGAGGTCGAGACGCCAGCGTTGCAGGTCAGTCCCGGTCTCGAACCGCATCTGCGCGCGTTCGCCACCGTTCTGCACGATCCGCGCGACGGCGCCGCCCGGCCGCGCTATCTGCACACCTCGCCCGAATTCGCGATGAAAAAGCTGATGGCCGGCGGCATGGCCGTGGGCATTGACCGCATCTGGCAGCTCGCGCACGTCTACCGCGACGGCGAGCGCGGCGCGACGCACCACCCGGAATTCGCGATGCTCGAATGGTACCGCGCCGGAGCGTCGTATCGCGATTTGATGGATGAATGCGAGAGATTGCTGCGGGCCGTCCAACGGGCCGCCGGCGCCGATGCGCTGCGCTGGGGCGGCAATCGGGCCGACGCGCGCCAGCCGTGGCGGCGGCTTTCGGTCGCCGAGGCCTTCGCCGGGTACGCCGGAATCGACTTATTGGCGACGGCGCCCGACCCGGAGGCGCCGGATTTCGGGCTGCTCCAAGCCGCGGCCGCGCGCATCGGCGTCGCGCCGCATGCCGGCGACGATTGGGAGACGCTGTTCTTCCGTATTTTCCTGGAGCGTATCGAGCCGCGCCTGGGGATCGGCGCGCCGGCCATCCTTTACGATTATCCCGTATCGATGGCCGCGCTGTCGCGCCGCAAACCCGACGATCCCCGGCTGGCGGAACGGTTCGAGCTGTATGCGTGCGGCCTCGAACTCGCCAATGCGTTCGGCGAATTGACCGATCCGGCCGAGCAGCGGCGCCGTTTTCTCGCCGATCAGGCGAGAAAGCGGGCGCTCTATGGCGAGACCTATCCGATCGACGAGGATTTTCTGGCGGCGCTCGACTACGGCATGCCCGACAGCGCCGGGATCGCGCTCGGCTTCGACCGGCTCGTCATGCTCGCGACCGGCGCCGAGCACATCGAGGAAGTGCTGTGGGCGCCGGTGACCTGACGCGAGGCAGGCTCAGGCCAGAGAATCGTTCCCGATCATAGTCGTTCCGGAGCGGCCAGCCCAAGCCGCGGGGCCCACGAGGGCTTAAAGAGACCGGCGGATCGCGCGGGCGCGACGTCGGACAACGGCGCCACCGCCGAGACCGAGCATGCCGAGCGCCCCGGTCAGCAACCCCAGTGAGGAAGGTTCCGGCACCGGCGCTGGCGAGCCGACTACCGCAAACGGCCCGGTCCACGTACCCGCGTTGTCGACGCCCGAAAAGCACCGGATCGTGGCGAAGTAGCCGTTGGGGCCGCGGGTCGTGTCGGCGCATTGACTGGGGGTGAGGGAAAATGTCTGCAGTCCGGGCCCGTTAAGGGTGTCGCCGATGTTGATCTGCCATGGTCCGACCAAAGCCTTGGAGCTGTCGAGGCTGATCGTGAACGAGAACGCCGCCGTGTTTGAATTTGTCAGCGTCTGATTGCCGTCCGTGAATGAAAACGTGGCAACCGCGCTGGTAACGTCCTGGCTGGAAAAAGGCGCCGATGGCAGCAAAAATTCATTTACCGTGAAGTTGCCGCTGAGACTGGTGACCGATGGCGGGGCGCCGCTTTGCACGGCGAACGGGTTGCCGCTATAAACGTATCGAATGAGCGCGGCGGCGGCGGGGTGAACCGACCAAGCCAGAATGCAGCCCGCGAGAATAACCGAGCATCGACCGCGCATTGCCCGCTCCCCCTTTTGACCGACCGGACACCCAGCGTTTCCGAGGAGAGGATCGCGCTTTCGACCGGGCCAGGCAACGGCAAATCGCCTTTGCCGCGAGCATGGGTGAGCTGCCTTAGATCCTGACGGCGCGGCGGCGGCGCACCAGCATGACGAGCAGCACAGCCGCGGCCGATGCCCCGGTGTACATCGCGAACGCGTCGAGATAGCCGATCAGCGCCGCCTGCCGGGTCAGCTCCTTCGAGAGTTGCGCGAGGCCCGGGATCGAATCGATACGCCACCCACCCATCACCCAGGGCAGGTTCAGCCGCTCGTTGAACGGCGAGATCATCTCGGTCATCCGGCTGTAATTCTGGCCGGTGATGTTGATGATGTCGGCGACGCACAGCGAGATGAAAAAACTCGATCCGATGTTGCGCAGCAGATGAAACACCGCCATCGCCTCGGCCCAGAACCGGTTTTCCAACGTCGCGAAGCTCGCGATTGTCAGCGGCACCCAGATGACGCCGATCGCCATGCCCTGAAGCATGCTGTTGGCCATCAGGATGCTCATCGGGACATTGAGGTCGATGCTCATCAGCCACAGACCGGATACGACCTGCAGACCAAAGCCGAGCACCATCCCGATCCGCGGGTCGAGCTTGCCGACGAACATCGCGACAAAAAACCCGATCGTCGCGCCGGCCCCGCGCGCCGCCAGCACCTCGCCGATCAGCCCGTCGGGGTAGCCGGCGTACTGCTTCAGGAGCGGCGGCAGCAGCACCATCGGCGTGACGTTCAGCATCCCGAACACGCCGACCAGTAAGAGGCCCAGCGCGTAGTTGCGGTCGAGCAGCAGGCGTGGATTGAGAAACGGCCGATCCGCCGTGACGCTGTGCGCGACGAAGATATAAAAGGCGAGACCGGCCGCGATCGTCGTGAGCCAGATTTCCTGCGATTCGTACCAATCCAGCCGCTGCCCGCGCGACAGCACCAGCTGCACGCATGAAATCGCGGCCGACAGGCTGAGAAACCCGATCCAGTCGAGCTTTACGGGGCGGCGCGGCGGGTCGCGCAGCATGCTGAGCTGCAGACCGATGCAGGAAAGGACGCCGACCGGAACCAGCCCGTAAAACGCCCAGCGCCAGCTGTACAGCTCGGCCATGTAGCCGCCCAGCGCCGGCCCGATAACCGGCCCGATCACGACCGTCATGCCGTAGACCGACGTGATCATGCGGTGCTGCCGGCGCGGGAAGCTGTCGAACAGGATCGTCTGCGACAGCGGCGTAACCGGCGCACCGGCGGCGCCCTGCACCATGCGCCAGATGACGAGCCCGGCGAGCGATTCGGCCGCGCCGCACAAATACGTCGCCACCGAGAACACCGCCATCGACCCGACCATCAGGTTGCGCCGGCCGAATTTGGCGACGAGCCATCCGGTCATCGGCGTCGCGACCGCGGTGGCGAGGATATTGAAGGTCATCGTCCACGCGATCTCGTCCTGCGTCGCCGCCATCGCGCCCTGCATCTGCGGCAGCAGGGTCGAGGCGATCAGCAGCGTCGTCGAGTACAGCGTCGACCCGATCACGATCGAGATCGTGATCATGATCCGCCGCGGCACCGACACCGGGTCGTTTGGCTGGTCGTCTGATGACATCGGGATGCGGGGTTGAGAGCGGTGTCGGCAAATGGTAGTCTATGCGATCATAACCTAGGCAACCAACCGTGGGAAGCGTGCCGTGTCGCCGGAAGACGAGCGTCAGATCGGCTTTCTGATTTCCGATGTCGCGCGGCTGATGCGCACCGCGTTCGACCGGCGGGTGCGCTCGCTCGGGCTGACGCGCTCGCAATGGCTGGTCATCAACCGCCTGCATCGCCGGCCGGGCGCCACCCAGTCCGAGCTTGCCGAGATGCTCGAAGTCGAGAAGGCCACCGCCGGCCGCATGGTCGATCGCATGGAAAAGAAGGGCTGGGTGGTGCGGCGGGCCGATGCCGGCGACCGCCGGGTCAACCGGCTGCACCTGACGCCGGAGGCGCTGCTGATCCAGGTCCGGCTGGCGCAGATCGCCGACCGCACCGTCGAGGACGCGCTGGCGCTGCTGTCGCCGCGCGAGCG
>JBFXDF010000274.1:0-5094 GCA_050181375.1 Alphaproteobacteria bacterium | reverse complement strand
GATGATGACCCCCTCGTAGTGGATCGTATCGCCATCGACCACGCAGTTCGTCTGCCTCGCGTGGCCGCACAAGGTAAACCCGCCGCGCCCGACGCGCATGGGATGGCGATGCACAACGCGCTCGAAATCGAACGCGCCGGCGGCATAGAGACCCGCCGCGAACGCAACGGTCGCGAGAATCACCAATCTGAACAAGCGGAACGTCTCGGAGCGCCGGGGCCGGCTATGGCCCGACCGAGCGGCGCGGCGGGCGATACCGGTCCGCGTCGCGGTCCCGACCCTTGGAGCCATCGGATTTCATCGCGCTGGAATGCATACCGAACATTAGACGGCATCCGCTTAACAGCCGGTCAACGGCGCTCCGGCCCGAGCGGGCGGGGTCGAATCGCGGACTTTTATCGCGACGAAACGCAGCCCGCTCAAAAGCCGCCCGAAGGCGGCTTTTGACTGATCCGATCGAGTAGCGGGAGAGGGACTTGAACCCCCGACCTTGGGATTATGATTCCCCTGCTCTAACCAGCTGAGCTACCCCGCCATAGAGGTTGCGCGACCGCCGAACAGCCACTCGCAAGCGGGTCCGGGAGACGCGAGGGACCGCATATAGGAGATGGTCCGTGCCCGGTCAAGCGCACCCGCCCGGCGAGGCCGGGTCCAGTGCAGCACGCTGGCGCCCCTCCGGCTGCGGAGTGGGCGATCGGCGGATCCAGCCGCCGCCGAGCACCCGGTCGCCATCATAGAGAACCGCCGCCTGGCCCGGCGCCACCGCGCCCGAGGGTGCATCCAGAACAAGCTCGGCGTCCTCGATGGCATCGCCGGCCAGCACTGTCGCCGCGACCGGCGGCTGCGACGAGCGCAGCTTCGCGCCGGCACGGATCGCGGCGCCCGCGACTGGAGGCTCGCCAAGCCAGTTCATGTCGCCCAGAGGAATGCGCATCCGGCCTAGAGCCTCTCTCGGGCCGACGACAACGCGGCGGGTCTCGGGATCGAGCCGCAGCACGAAAAGCGGTCCGGACCGCGGCTCTGCTACGGCGATGCCAAGGCTCCTGCGCTGGCCGACGGTGAAATGCGCGATGCCGCGATGGCGACCGAGCACGCGTCCGGCCGCGTCGACGATGTCACCCGGCTCGCCCGAATCCGGGCGCAGCCGCTTGACCATGTCCGCGTAGGAACCCTGCGGCACAAAACAGATATCCTGGCTGTCGGGCTTCTCCGCGACCGGTAGACCGAACTCGCGCGCCAACGCCCGAGTCGCGTCCTTCGCGAGACCGCCGAGCGGAAAGCGCAGGAAATCGAGTTCGGCGCGCGTCGTGCGATAGAGAAAATAGCTCTGGTCGCGGGCGGTGTCGCGGGCGCGGTGGAGTTCCGGGCCGTCCCGGCCGGGCACGCGGCGGACGTAATGCCCGGTCGCCAGCGCGGCGGCGCCGAGATCGCGCGCGGTCTCCAGCAGGTCGCGGAACTTGATGCGCTCGTTGCAGCGGACGCACGGGATCGGGGTCTCGCCGCGCCGATAGCTCTCGGCGAAATCCTCGATCACCGCCTCACGGAACCGGGCCTCGTAATCGAGCACGTAATGCGGGATGCCGAGATCGGCGGCGACCCGCGCCGCGTCGTGGACATCCTGGCCGGCGCAGCACGCCCCTTTGCGGCCGGTCGCGGCGCCGTGATCGTAGAGTTGCAACGTGACGCCGACGACTTCAAACCCGGCGCGCGCCAGCAGCGCCGCGACGACGGACGAATCGACGCCGCCCGACATCGCGACGACGATGCGCTGCGCCGCCGGGTCGCCCGGCAGATCGATCTCGGCGAGCGCCCCCGCCACGGCGTCCTGCTTCATGGACCGCGATTCCCGGCGGCCGCGAGGCCCATCTGCCAGAAATCGGCCTCGAGCCGGGTCGCCATCGCAAAGCAAGCCGCCAAGGCCGGGAAGCGGCCCTCGCCACCGCGCCGCGCGAACTGCTCGTCGAGCGCCGCCGCGGCCGCGCGTGCAAGGTCCTGGTACTCGGCGCCGGCATACATATCGAGCCAGTCGCGATACGGGTTGCCGTCGCGCCTGGTGGCCGGGTCGGCCACGCGCTCTCGGGCGATCTCGGCATAGCCGATGATGCACGGCGCCAGCGCGACTTCGAGATCGAGACGATCGCCGGCGAGGCCGCGATCGAGCACGAACCTGGTATAGGCGACGGTCTCCAGCGCCTCCGGCTCGGCCTGCATCGCCGCCGCCGAGATACCCCAGCCGCGGCAATAGTCGATGTGCAGCCCGATCTCGACATCGAGCGTCGCGGCGACCAGCGATTGCGCCCGCCGCATCTCGGCGAGCGTGTCGGATTTGTAGACCGCGAGCCCCCAGGCGCGCGCGAAATGCAAGAGGAACAGGTAGTCCTGCACCAGGTAGCGGCGGAACGCGGCCTCCGGCAGATCGCCGCGCGCCAGCCGGAGGACAAACTCGTGCCGCATGTAAGCGGGCCAATCCTGGCCGGCAGCGGCGACGAGTCGGGTGAAGAGGTTGGCGGACATGGTCTAACAGGCCTACCCGTCATTCCCGCGCAAGCGGGGATCCAGGGCAACCGGCATACCGGAGGCCCTGGACCCCGGCTTGCGCGGGGGCGACGATAAAGGGAAAGGCCGCGCTCATCGGATCGGCTGTCAGCCCAGCAACAGGTTGCGCGTGCTGGACGGCAGCTTGACGACGAGGCCGTCGAGTTCCTCGGTGATGATGATCTGACAGCCGAGACGCGAGGTCGCGGTCAGACCGAAGGCGAGATCGAGCATGTCCTCCTCGTCCTCGCTCGCTTCCCTCAGCAGCTCGTACCATTCCGGATCGACGATGACGTGACAGGTCGAGCAGGCGAGCGACCCCTCGCAGGCGCCCTCGATGTCGACATCGTTCCGGTGCGCGATTTCGAGCACCGACAGGCCGAGCGGCGCGTCGACCTCGCGCCGGCTCCCGTCGCGCTCGATAAAAGTCATTTTCGGCATGAAGCTAAAAATCCGACTATAGCGCGTTCATCGAGACTGCTTCGTCCGTCGGGTCGCGGCCCGCGGTCCCCGATGAAAATCTCTGACTGACTTCTGCCGTCATTGCGAGCGAATCATTCTCGGCGAATTTGCTCTAACCCGTCGGGCGCGGGGCGAGGTCCTCGGCCAGCACCGCGGCCGCCATGGCCGGCGCAGCGCCCGCCGGAATGTCGTCTCGCCCGACGACGCGAAGTACCTCGAGACCGCCCGCCCGCGCCGCGCCAGTCAGCCGCTCGACGGCAGCTGGCTGCACGTTCGAGGGCACCGCCAGAACCGCGTGCGTAACCGGCCGCGCCAGGGCGCGTTCGGCCCGCAGCCGCGCCGCCTCGAACAGGCTCTGCCATGAAGCGGGCGGGTCGTTGAGCGGCGGGGTGGGCAGGTCGCGCTCGAACCCCTCGCGGTCATGCAGCATGGCCGGGTTGCCGCCGACCGCAACCGCCACTTCGGCCTGCGCACCGCCGATGTAGATGCCGACCGCCGCGCCGGGCATATCGGGGTCGGAAGGCGAGCCGTCCGGCTCCTCGATTTGGAATAGTTTCACAAATTGCAAACCTCGGACCGCGGGCCTCCGGCCCGCATCACCGCTGAAATGCGGGCGGGACGCCCGCGCTCCTTAAACGTGAAACGACTCACCGCAGCCGCAGCGGCCTTTTTCGTTCGGGTTGCGGAAGACAAAGCCGGATTGCAGCTTCTCCTCGACGTAATCCATCTCGGTGCCGAGGATGAACATCACGGCCTTGGGGTCGACCAGCACCGTCACGCCCTTGTCCTCGACGATTTCGTCGAACTTGCCCTTTTCGTCGGCGTATTCGAGCGTGTAGCTGAGCCCCGAGCAGCCACGCGCCCGCACGCCGACACGCACGCCGACCGACGGCTTGCCGCGATTGGCGAGCAGCGCCTGGATGCGTCCGGCCGCCGCGTCGGTCACCGACAAAGCCTGCTTGCGCGCCATCGCCATCGAAGCTGTTCTCCTGTTTGCTCGCGTGATGATACCGCTTCCGTTTATGTAGGAACCGCCTGCGCGTCCGTCACCCTATGCTCGCTGTACAGCCGGGAGGCGGCGGCGGTCAGCGCGTCGGCGGCGAAATCGACCTCCTCCTCGGAGGTGAAGCGGCCGAGGCCCAAGCGGATCGACGCGTTTGCCAACTCGTCCGACAGGCCTAGCGCGCGCAATACATAGGACGGCTCGACCGAGGCCGAGGTGCAAGCCGATCCGGTGGACATTGCAACGGTCGGGCAGGCGGCGATCAGCTCGGGCGCGGTCAGGCCGGGGAAGGACAGGTTCAGGTTTCCCGGCAGCCGGTGCGCCGTGTCGCCGTTGACCCGCAGCCCCGGCACCCGGTGTATGAGAATCGCCTGCAAACGGTCGCGCAGGCCGCGCAGCCGTGCCGCTTCCGAATCCATCTCCTCGCGCGCAATCGAAGCGGCGCGGCCCAGACCGACGCAGAGCGGGGTCGGCAATGTGCCGGAGCGCAACCCCCGCTCCTGCCCACCGCCATCGAATAGCGGTTCCAAACGCACGCGCGGCCGCCGCCGGACGTAGAGCGCGCCGATGCCCTTCGGGCCGTAGATTTTGTGGCCCGAGATCGACATCAGATCGAGCTTCATCGCCTCGACATCGAGCGGGATTTTTCCGAAGGCCTGCGCCGCATCGGTGTGGAACAGGACGCCGCGCGAACGGCACAGCGCGCCGATCTCGGCCAGCGGCTGGATGACGCCGATTTCGTTATGCGCCGCCATGACCGAGACGATCAGCGTGCGCTCGTCGAGTGCGCCGGCGAGACGGTCGAGCGACACGAGACCGTGCGGCTCGACCGGGACGGAGATGACCGCGAACCCCTCGCGCCCGAGCGCGCTGGCGCTTTCGAGCACGCATTTGTGCTCGGTCTCCAGGATCACGATGCGATCCCTGGGGCCGTCGCGCGGCGGACGCCCGGCCTGCGGATGGGCGCGCGCGAAATGTGCAACCCCCTTCAGCGCGAGATTGTTGGCCTCGGTCGCGCCCGAGGTGAATACGATCTCGCGCAGGTCGGCGCCCATCAGCCGGGCAACGTCCTCGCGTGCCCGCTCGACCGCCGC
>JBFXDF010000273.1:0-5133 GCA_050181375.1 Alphaproteobacteria bacterium | reverse complement strand
GCGCTGGCCGACGCTTCGGCGCTCAAACGCGATCTCGTGGCCGGGCTCGACCTGATGATCGTGCGCGATTTGACCGGCGGCATTTATTTCGGCGACCCGCGCGGCATTGAGACGTTGCCCGACGGCACGCGGCGCGGGATCAATACCGAAGTCTATAGCGAGGCCGAGATCGAGCGGGTCGTGCGCGTCGGGTTCGACCTCGCGCGCCGGCGGCAGCGCCGCCTGACCGAGGTCGACAAGGCCAATGTCATGGAATCGGGCGTGTTGTGGCGCGAGGTCGCGAGACGCGTGCACGCCGACTACCCCGATGTCGAATTGTCGTTCATGTACGCCGACAATTGCGCGATGCAGCTGGTGCGCCAGCCGAAGCAGTTCGACGTCATCGTCACCAGCAATCTGTTCGGTGACATCCTGTCGGATTGCGCCGCGATGCTGACCGGATCGCTCGGCATGCTGCCCTCGGCCTCGCTCGGCGCGCCGGATGCGACCGGAAGACGCAAGGCGCTCTACGAGCCGGTGCACGGCAGCGCCCCGGACATTGCCGGCAAAGGCGTCGCCAACCCGCTCGCCTGCGTGCTGTCCTTCGCGATGATGCTGCGCTACTCGTTCGACATGCCGGACGAGGCGGCGCTGGTCGAGAACGCGGTCCGCGACACGCTGGCCACCGGCACGCGTACCGGCGATATCGTGCAGCCCGGCGCGGCGCCGGTATCGACGCGCGAGATGGGCGATGCGCTGCTGCACGAACTCCAGAAAGCCGCGTAGAGCCTGATCGGCTCAGATCGCAACGATCTGAGCCGTGAATCAGGCTCTACACATTTGAATCGAGAGCAAGATTCACGGGTCAGATGCCTCCATCTGACCCGATCTTGCTCTAGTTCTCGGAACGCCGCACCGGGATTCAGCGGGCGGCCGCGGTTTTGGAGGCCGTCGCGGCGGAGCTGGTCGACAGGAAAAGCCGGAAGTTCGCGTAAGACAGAAAAAGGCGCCGCGAACGCAGGAAATCCATTCCCAATATCAGATCGATGCCACGCAGCCGCAGGTCGGTGACAACGATTTCCGGGTCGCTCAGCGTTATGTTGCCGACGGCCAGGCTGGCGAACCGATGGATGCGCGAGGTGAGCTGGCCGCCGCCGAAGCCCTTGGTGATCCCCGGCCGGTCGCGCGCGAGGACCGCATCGGTAAGGCCCATCGCATGGGCCGCGGCGATGGACAAGGTGGTTCGGTCCGCCCCGGTATCGATTGTCGCGACGACCTTGCGGCGATCGAGCTGGACCGGGAAAAACATGTGTCCATTTATCGCCGACCGGCCAATGTCGATTTTGGCGCGAGTATCGGTCCAATTCGGTACGCAGGTCCCTCTCTCGTACAACCACATCCGTTGATGCGGCAGATCGAGATCGATATCGAATTTGCCGAGCACGTCTGTTCCGAGGAAACCGTCGGCTCCCAGAAGCGCCGGCGGCAACGGGGTCGGCGCGACCATCGCACGCCGCCACGGAATGTCGATGCCGCCGATCGTGAGGCTCTTGAACTCGATGTCCCGGCCCTGGACGGCAGCCGCCACACCCTTGAGCTGGCGTTGAAACTGAACCGGCGGCGCCTTTCCGCCAATGCGCTCGGCGGCGCTGCTCGTCAAAATCGTTCTCTCGGCACCCGTATCCAGGATCAGTCTCAGCGCCGCGCCATCGGCAAGGGCGTTGACCAGCACAAGGCCGTTCACGTTTTCCAACGGGATCGGATTGTTTCGCGCCGCGCTGCAGTCCAGAGCGGCCGCGGACGGGGCCAGGTTGGATACGAAGGCGGCGCCGATCAGCACCGCCGCAAACAACGCGCCGCGCAGGTGAACGGCCGACACCGGGTCCGCCCGCGAGCCGCCGTCGCTCAGGCTGCTGGCGAAATCCGGACCGGACCGCCTGTCCGTCGGGTCGGGGCTAGGCGCAGGCTGCCACGGCCCGACGCGCCATCACGTTCACGAGATGGGCGCGGTATTCGGCGCTGGCGTGGATGTCGGAGTTCAGGTCGTCCGCCGGGACCTGGATGTCCTTGATCGCATCGGGGCTGAAATTGCCGGCGAGGGCGGATTCCATCTGCGTGACGCGGAACACGCACGGTCCGGCGCCGGTCACCGCGACCCGCACGCCGGCCGGCGTTTTCGCGACGAACACGCCGACGATCGCGTAGCGCGACGCCGGGTTGCGGAATTTCTGGTAATTGGCCTGCGCAACCTTCGGGAAGCGCACGGCGGTGACGATCTCGCCGGGTTCGAGCGCCGTTTCGAACAGGCCGGTGAAGAAACTGTCCGCCGCGATCTCGCGCTGGCTGGTGCGCACGGTCGCGTTCAGCGCGACCACCGCGGCCGGGTAGTCGGCGGCGGGGTCGTTATTGGCAATCGAGCCGCCGATCGTGCCGCGATTGCGCACCGCCGGGTCGCCGATCATCCCGGCCATCGCCGCCAAGGCCGGGATCGCGCGCTTGACCGCATCCGAGGTGTGGACATCGCGGTGCCGGGTCATCGCCCCGATCACGAGCGCGTCGCCTTCCTCTCGGATGCCCTTCAATTCCGATAATCCGGTGAGATCGATCAGTTGCGTCGGCTTCGCGAGGCGCAGCTTCAGCGTCGGCAGCAGGGTCATGCCGCCGGCGACGAGCCGCGCATCCTCGTCACCGCCGAGCCGGCTCGCGGCGTCGGCGAGGCTCGTCGCGCGGCTGTATTCGAATTCGTACATCGGGGGGCCTCTCCCTTACCCATTCTCACCGCTGTTCATGCCGTCCATACCCTCACCCGCCTCGCTGCCGCTCGGCACCCTCTCCCGCAATGCGGGAGAGGGGGGACCCGCGCCGCGGGCGCGGGTGGGTGAGGGTGTCGGCCACCTTATTCCGCCGCCGCCCGCGTCTGGCGTTGCTGGATAATTTGCCACAATCGATGCGGCGTCGCCGGCATCTCGACGTGCCGGATACCGAGCGGCGACAGCGCATCGACGATCGCGTTGGCGATCGCCGCCGGGGCGCCGATCGCGCCGGCCTCGCCGCAGCCCTTGACGCCGAGCGGGTTGTGCGTGCACAGCGTCGTGTTGGTCGAGAGCTTGAATTCCGGGAAATCGTCGGCGCGCGGCATCGCGTAGTCGTTGTAGGAGCCGGTCAGGAGCTGCCCGGTCTCCTTGTCGTAGACACAGCCTTCGAGCACCGCCTGACCGATACCCTGCGCCAGCCCGCCATGCACCTGACCGGCGACGATCATCGGGTTGATGATGCGGCCGAAATCGTCGGCCGCCGTGAAATTGACGACCTCCAGGTGCCCGGTATCGGGGTCGATCTCGATCTCGGCGATATGCGCGCCGGATGGGAAGGTGAAATTCTTCGGGTCGTAGAACGCGGTCTCGTCGAGCCCCGGCTCCAGCTCGTCATGCGGGAAATTGTGCGGCACGTAGGCGGTCAGCGCGATTTCGGCCAGCGTTTTTTCGCGATCGGTGCCGGCGACGCGGAACCTGCCGTCGCGGAACTCGATGTCGGCTTCCGACGCCTCGAGCAGATGCGCCGCGATCTTGCGCCCCTTGGCGACGACCTTGTCCATCGCCTTGACGATCGCGCTGCCGCCGACCGCCAGCGAGCGCGAGCCATAGGTGCCCATGCCATATGGGATTTTGGCGGTGTCGCCGTGTACGATTTCGACCGCTTCGAACGGCACGCCGAGATGGTCGGCGACGAGTTGCGCGAAAGTCGTCTCGTGGCCCTGGCCGTGCGCGTGCGACCCGGTCAGCACCGTAACGCTGCCGGTCGGGTGCACCCGCACCGCCGCCGACTCGAACAACCCGGCGCGGGCGCCCAATGAGCCGACCACGGCCGACGGCGCGATGCCGCAAGCCTCGATATACGTGGCGATGCCGATGCCGCGATATTTCCCGCGGTTCGCCGCTGCCTGGCGCCGCGCCTCGAACCCGGCGTAATCGGCCGCGTCGAGGGCCATTTGCAGGGTCGTCTGGTAATCGCCGCTGTCGTATTGCAGCGCGACCGGCGTCTGATACGGAAAGGCGTCGGCCGGGATGAAGTTGCGGCGGCGCAGCTCGGCCGGATCGATCCCCAATTCGTCGGCCGCGACATCGACGATGCGCTCCAGCAGGAACGTCGCCTCCGGTCTTCCGGCGCCGCGATAGGCATCGACCGGCACGGTGTTGGTGAACACCGCCTTGGTCTCGACATAGATCGCCGGGGTCGTGTAGGTGCCGGCGAGCAGGGTCCCGTACAGATAGGTCGGGATGCAGGTCGCGAAGGTCGAGAGATAGGCGCCCATATTGGCAACCGTCGAAACCTTCAGCGCGGTGAATTTCGCGTTGGCGTCGAGCGCCAGCTCGACATGCGTGACGTGATCGCGGCCATGCGCGTCGGACATGAAGCTTTCCGAGCGCTCGGCGGTCCATTTGACCGGCTTGCGCACCTTGCCGGCGGCCCAGGTGACGATCGCCTCCTCGGCGTAATGGTAGATTTTTGACCCGAACCCGCCGCCGACATCGGGCGCGACAACCCGCAGCCGCGCCTCCGGGATATGCAGCACAAAGGCGCCCATCAGCAGCCGGATCACGTGCGGGTTCTGGCTTGTGGTGTAGAGCGTGTATTCGTTGGTCGCGCGGTCGAACTCGCCGATCGCGGCGCGCGGCTCCATCGCGTTCGGCACGAGCCGGTTGTTGACGAGGTCAAGCTTCACGACCTTGGCCGCTCTGGCGATCGCGGCATCGACCGGACCCTGGTCGCCCAAAGACCAGTCGTAGCAGATATTGCCCGGCGCGAGGTCCGGCCACACCTGCGGCGCGCCCGGCTTCAGCGCCTCAACCGGATCGACGACGGCCGGCTCGACGGCGTAATCGACCGTGATCCGTTCGGCGGCGTCGCGCGCCTGTCCGAGGCTCTCGGCGATGACGACCGCCACGGGATCGCCGACATGGCGCACGCGGTCCACCGCGAGCACCGGATGCGGCGGCTCGGCCATCGGCGAGCCGTCCTTCGAATTGTCCAGCCAGCCGCACGGCAGCCCGCCGATTTCTTCGGCGGCCATGTCCTTGCCGGTAAACACCGCGACGACGCCCGCGGCCGATGCCGCCGCGCTGGTGTCGATCCGGTTGATGCGCGCGTTGGCGT
>JBFXDF010000272.1:0-5147 GCA_050181375.1 Alphaproteobacteria bacterium | reverse complement strand
GGAACTGCGAGACCGTTTCGGGTTGCGGGAGACAGCCGGGATAGCATCATTGACTCGTTACAGGTCGGATCGCTGGACCAGCCGGAGCTCAGGAAGAAGGCGCTTTGCTGGCTCGCCGAGCGGGCAAACACCTTTGTAAGAGTTCTGCGCCCTCGCATGCGCTCGGCGGCGGCCGACTACCAGTCAAAGGGCGAATAGACCACCACCTTGATTCCACTGCCCCCGAGATTTCGATTGGCATCGGGCAATGACCGGAACGGGGAAAATCGGCCGTTTGTCGCGGCTTGTGCGGATGGCTTAAACTAGCGACGATGACTCTCGCCGGCGTCGCGGGTCGGCAGATGTGCGAGTCGGCTGCGGAGGGCGGTTCATGGCGGATGGCGGTGCTGCGGGAGGGCTGGCGCGGCGTTGGCCGGAGGCGGCGGCGCGGGTGCCGAACTGGGTCTATACCGACCCCGAGATTTTCGCCCGCGAGCAGGAGCTGATCTTCTCCGGACCGTCCTGGCTCTATACCTGCCTCGATGCCGAGATCCCCAAACCCGGCGATTTCAAGCGCAGCCGGCTCGGCGCGCGCGAAGTCGTCGCGGTTCGCAACACCGATGGCGCGGTGAGCGTGCTGGTGAACCGCTGCGCCCATCGCAGCATGCAGTTCTGCATGCAGAACCGCGGCACGGTTAAGGAATTCGTCTGCCCCTACCACCAATGGACCTACGACCTCGACGGCAAGCTGCTCGGCCTGCCGTTCCGCCGCGGTTACAAGGGCCAGGGTGGCATGCCGGAGGATTTCGACCCGGCCGAACACGGCCTCGAAAGCCTCGCGGTCGCGTGCCGCAACGGGGTCGTCTTTGCCAGCTTCGCCCAGCCCAACGAGACGCTCGAAGCCTGGCTCGGGCCGAAGATGCTCGGTTATTTCGACCGCGTCTTCGATGGCCGTCCGCTCGAAGTGCTCGGCTATATGCGGCAGCGCATTCCGAGCAACTGGAAGCTGATGATGGAGAACATCAAGGACCCGTACCATGCGAGCCTGTTGCATGTGTTCCTGATCAGTTTCGGGCTGTTTCGCGCCGACCAGGAATCGTCGATGGAGATGGACGACACCGGCCGTCACGCGGTGCTGGTCAGCCGCCGCGCCGAGAGCGACGACAAGGCGGCGACCGGCCAGATGCGCTCGTTTCGCGAACGCTTCGCGTTGCGGGACCCGCGCCTGATCGACCCGGTTCGCGAGTTCCCCGGCACCGCCACGGTGGTATTGCAGACGATCTGGCCGAACCTGATCGTGCAGCAGCAATCGAACGCGCTGGCGATGCGCCAGATCGTGCCGCTCGACCCGCAGACATTCGACCTGGTCTGGACCGTCTTCGCCTATGCCGACGACCCGCCGGAATTGCGCGAGCGGCGCATGCGGCAGGCCAATCTGTTCGGCCCGGCCGGTCTCGTTTCGATCGACGACAGCGAAGCGATGCTGCTGTCGCAGGCCGGCATGACCGGCAATGACGAACGCGACTGCGTCGTCGAACTGGGCGGCCGCGATGTTGCCGACGCGCCGACGATGGTGACCGAAACCCTGATCCGCGGCATGTATCGGCATTACCGTGCCGTGATGGGGTTATAGACGGCAACCGGTATGATCGCCGCTCCGGGTCTCGGCGCGCCGATCGAGCTGCGCCTGCGTCTCGCCGATCTTTACGCCGGCTATGACGACGCGCTCGACGAGGGCGCATGGGAGCGCTGGCCTGAATTCTTTACCGAAGACTGCGTCTATAAGGCGCTGCCGCGCGAGAATTTCGCGGCGGGTCTGCCGGCGGCGATGGTGTTTTGCGAAAGCCGCGCGATGCTCGTCGATCGGGTTGTCGCGTTGCGCGAGGCGCTGGTCTTCGCCCCGCGGCTCATTCGCCGCGTCACCGGCGCGCCCTGTCTGCGGGAACTGGGACCGAGCGGGATGCGGCTCGCCTCCAGCTTTGCGCTGTTCGAGACGATGCTGAACGAACCGTCGACCGTGTTTCTGTGCGGCCGCATCTACGATCGCGTCGTCGAGGATGCCGGCGATCTGCGGTTTGCCGAGCGCGTCGTCGTCACCGACGCAACCAATGTGCCGCTCTCGCTGATTTACCCGATCTGACCGCCGGCCGCTGGGCCGAAGGATCCTTCACTCAGCGGCTATGCCGGCATCGCTCAGGATCGCGTCGGCGGCTTTCTCGGCAATCATGTACACGGCGCTGGCGATGAAAAAGCCCGGTATTCGCGGGAACACCGAGGCATCGACGACGCGCAGACCGCGCGTGCCGTGCACCGTAAAGTCCGACGCCAAGACGCCGTTCCGCTCCCGCGGGCCGATCGCGCAGGTGCCCGAGGCGTGGTGCCCCCAGGCGTTGTCACGCACGTACCCGGCGAGTTCTTCGTCGCTCTGCAGCCCGGCGCCGGGCAGCTCCTCCTCGGCGATTTCGCCGGAGCGGTTCAAACCATTGACGAGACGGCGCGCCAGCCGGATACCGGAGACGACGGCGCGCAAATCATTCTCCCCCGTGTCGTCGCCCTCGTCGAAATAGCGGAAATTCACCTCCGGCATGTCGCGCGGATCGGCCGAACGCAAGGTAACGCTGCCGGCGCGATTCTCCGTGTGCGCCTTCAGGATGGCCCAGGTCAGGTAGTCGTGGTGTTCGACGATCTCGCGCGAGTAACCGGGGTAATACCCTGAAAACCGCGCCAGCAGCGCCATCAGGAACAGGTCCGGGTCCGGCCTGTCGGAAGACGAGCGGCGCGCCAGCGCGATCGCCGCCCCGTTCGAGATATACATGCCCTCCCGCCGCTCGCGCCATTCCCGGTACAGCCGGTCGTCGCGCTCGAAGCGGGCGCCGTCGAGCACGGCCCACGGCCGCTTCATCCGGTTGACGACGCCGATCTCGTAGCGGTCCTGCAGGTTGCGGCCGACCCCCGGCAAATCCACTCGCACCGGGATGCCGTGCGCGCGCAATTCCGCCGCCGGCCCGATGCCCGACAGCATCAATAGCTGCGGTGAGTTGAAGGTGCCGCCGGCCAGGATGACTTCCCGCCGCGCATCGACCCGGCGCGGCGCACCGATCGCCGAGGCCGGGGCCGCCGGATCGGCTCGGTAAAGATGCGCGCCGTCGAGGTACTCGACACCGGCCGCTCGGCCCCGGTCGTCGAAAACGATGCGGGTCGCGAGGGCGCGCAGCACGACCCGCAGCCGCTCCGGGTGCCGCGCCGCGACATCGAGAACCCGCTCGCGGGCGCCGATTCGCTGATGCGATGCCGTCGTCAGCGGTGTGTAGCAGACGCCCTCGAACGCGCCGCGGCCAAAGCGGCCATCGTTGGGGTCGGCCGCGCCGAGCAAGAGCGTCCGCAGGCTGCGCAGCGGGTGACTGGCGGCCAGCGTCGCGGCGCGCGCCGAGCCGATCACAAGGTCCACCAGCTCGTCGTCGCGCAGCGCCTCCCGCGGCAATGCGATCTCGCTGTCGAGCCAGCCCGACCAGCCGTGCCCGGTCGCGTCGACGCCATACCGGCGGAGACGCCGCCAGAGCGGCCGGTAGCGGCAATTTTCGAGCCGCTTCCAGTAACGCCGCATGTTGGCGGCGCGCCATGACGGGTCGTCCGTCAGCTCCGCGATGCCGTCCCAGTCGCTGTCATGCGGCGCGACCAGGATCATCGCGTTGTGCGCGGTGCAGCCGCCGAGCGTGCCGGCGCGCGGATAGAGGATCCCCGGGGCGCGCCACTTCGGGTCGCGGCGCTGCCTCGCGTCGTCGGCGTAGTGGCGGACAAAGAAATCCCAGCGCATCGCCGGGTGCTCGGAAGCCAGCGGGTGGAACGCCGGCACCTCGTAGGCCTCGGGCAGACCGGAAGCGTTCTCTTGCACAGGATCGCCGCCCGCCTCGAGCAGAACGACCTTCATGCCCGCCTCGGCGAGACGCGCGGCAAGCGTACCGCCGCCCGCCCCCGAGCCGATCACCACATAATCGCAATCGGCATCCGCGTCCGCCGCCATCCCCGCGCCAACGGCTCAGAAGGTCTTGAGAAACTCGATCAGCGCGCGCTTGTCGTCATCGCTGAGCGGCGGCTCCTGGTTCTGCTGCGCCGTCCCGAAATAATGGCCGCGGTTGACCACAAAATCGGGACATTTGCTCAGCTCCAGCATCGGCTCGCGAAGATTGGCGAATTTCGCGCGCAGTTCCTCGTCGCTCGCGGTCTCCGGCAGTGATCGCAGATCGAGCTTCAGCCGGATCAAGAGGCCGACCACCTGCTCGAGATGCCGGAGACGTTCGATCGGATTGCTCGATTCCGAGATCGGCCGCAGATTGGCAAGCAGATTGACCGGCACCCCGGCCGGGATCGGCCCGATCGTGATGTCGCCATTCTCGTCGAACAGCCGCGGCAACAGGTCGTGCAGCGGCCCGCTCGCCGGCCGCAGCAGGTCGGGAACGAAACCCGACGGTATCCTGATCTCGCTGCGCGCCGTCGTGCGGTCGATGACGCCCGGCACCTTGTCGCCGAGCACCTTGTCCTTCGCCCGCTTTTCGGGCCACAGTAGCTGCTCGATCGAGGCGTTGAACACGCGCATCCGCGCATCGACCGACGGGTCCTGTTCGAACGGGCCGACGCTGTTGTTGAGCAGGAACGGCGCCGTGGACCACAGGCTGATCAGCGTCGGCGGCCGCGTATAGCCGCGCCCGCCGGCCGGCATGTCGTAGCCCTTCGCCTCGCCGGTGAACGGGTCGTGCACCGTGATCTGGCCGACCGACGGCAGGTTCTTGTATGATTGCGACGAGAAATTATCCCAGATGTTGCCGCCCAGCGCGTTGGTGGCGAGCGGGCTGCACGCGTTGGTCTGCAGCAGCGTCACCGGCACCCGCAGATCGGTCGACAGATAATTGCCGTTGAGGAAATCCGGAGCGCTGACGATCGCCCGCATCTGGCTCTTGTAATCGTCGGTCTTGGTCCAGGCCCAGTAGCGGTTCCAGCACGCCATGTAATCCGGCCCGGCGCATCCGTTCGGGTCGAGACCCGCGGCCGGTTTCGGCGCCTTGCTCGAATGGCAGCGGGCGCAGGTATCGGCGAAGACCTGCTTGCCGCGATCGAGCAGGGCCTGGTCTGCCGTCAAGTATTTGTCGCCGCCGGGAGCATCCTTCAGGTGG
>JBFXDF010000271.1:0-5253 GCA_050181375.1 Alphaproteobacteria bacterium | reverse complement strand
AGGACGAATTCGGCCACCCGACGCGGCTCGGGCAAATGGCCAATGCCGAGATGGTGCTCGACGGCCGCTCGATCCGACTGTTCCGCTTTACGCCGAACGACGGCGAACCCGGCTATTTCACCGAAGACGGCGAAAACACCCGCAAACCGCTGCTGCGCACGCCGATCGACGGGGCGCGGCTGAGTTCCGGGTTCGGCAGGCGCGTGCATCCGATCCTCGGCTATACGCGCATGCACCAGGGGGTCGATTTCGCGGCGCCGAGCGGCACCGAGATCTACGCCGCCGGCGACGGAACCGTGGTTCAGGTCGGCCGGGTCAACGGCTACGGCAATTATGTCGAGGTGAAGCACAACGACGAGTACACGACCGCTTACGCGCATCTGAGCCGATTCGCGCGCGGCCTCAAGGAAGGCGACCGGGTCCGCCAGGGCGAGGTGATCGGCTATGTCGGCATGACCGGCAGCGCCACCGGGCCGCATCTGCATTACGAGGTGCACGACCACGGCGCGGCGGTCGATCCGCAGAGCATCAAAATGCCGGCGGTGACCCGCCTTGCCGGCGCCGATCTGAAGGCGTTCGCGGCACATCGCGCGGCTGTCGAGAACCGGCTGATCGAGCTGCGTCAGGACCTGATCGCACAGGCCGCCTGCCGCGGCACAAGGTGCTGAGGCCGGTCAGGCCGCGTCGGCGCCGTAGTACAACGTCACCGTGTGCCGCGCCTCGGCGAAGAACAGCCAGCGCTCGACGACGAGGCCGAGCGCGGCGCTCGCCACCGCCAGCCCGGCCAGAAGCGCTCCGACCCAGCCAGCCACAACCAGCGCGGCCAGGGTGAGCGCGCCGGGCAGGGCAAAAGCCGCGATGCGCGCCACCAGGCGAAGCCGCCGGCGATGCTTGCGGGCGATGCGGAAGCCCATCTCCCGCAGGAGGTAATTGGCCTGCGTATGCGGCGGCTCCAGCATGCTGACCCGGCCGCCTCGGCCGAGCGCCGTGGCGCTCGCGACATCAGACACGGCCGACGTCGTGTCGATAAAGCGCCAGTAGGTCTCCTTGACGGCCCAGGCGAGAGCGACCGCGATGACGGTCAGGATCGCGGTCCCGAGCGGCCATATCACCCAGAAGCGGACGATCAGATGGAGCAGCAGAAAACCCTCCATCAACGCCAGGGCGAGGTAGTTCGGCACGGTCCAGCGGTTGCGCCACTGATGGATCGGCTTGAGCGACGCGTAGATCATTCCCGTGCAATAGATTGTCGCGGCGGCGAGAGCGGCGGCGATGAGCCCGCACAGCCCGACAAACCCGCTCACAGCGCCGAAGAACACCCAGCCGATCCCGAAAATCAGCGCCGGGATCGCGGTCGCGACCGACAGCACGCCCTCGCGCGACAGCCACGAGGAGCGCCATTGCGAAAAGGCGCGCCACGCCCGCTCCGGCCGCCCGAGATGGAACACCGACGAGACGAGCCCGCCGGCCGCAAAGACCAAGGCGGTGCCGAGGCCGGCGAGACCGAATAACGGATCGGCGGGCAGCAGCCCGACCGGCACACCCAGCCCGAGCAGGAACAGGAGGCCAAAACCGGCGCCGGCGGCGGTCGTGAACAGGACGATCGAGAAGGTCGGGTGCATATGCCGCCGCGTCGGTAAATGTGGGCCGCAGTGGTGGGCAAATTCCCTGATATTCCCTGCCCAACAGGGAGTTTTCTCCACCGGCGCCCGAGGTGGATCGCGGAAACGCCAGCAAAGCCGCCAAACTCGTTGCATATTCCCGCGGCGGCGAACAGGGAAAATTTTCCTATGAACAGGGACGCAATGACATCGAACAGGGAAATCGAGCGAAGCGGAAGTCCAGCATAGCGAAATCCCAAATTACTGTTCGCGCAATTGCGGCAATTTGGAGACCCTCGGCCCATTCCACAAGTCCTGCGACGCAGCACGGATGGCGCTTGCTGTCGCCCTGGTTCTAGATGCAGGCAAGCCGGCGAATATAGGCAATACAGTTCTGTAGAATGGGCTGAGCGGAGCGAAGCCCATCATCTCACGCCGCCGCACAGCATGGGCTTCTCCCGGCTGTCGCCGGGTCCAGCCCATTCTACGGAGGCACGAACGCAGGTCAGCGCGACAGCAGCCGGTCGACCCAGCGCAGGAGACCGCTGGTCGGGGTGAGCGGCTCCGGCTCGGCCTCGGCGGCGGCGAAGTCGGGGGCGTGCCGGTTGCGGCTGGGCGGCAAGTATTTGTTGACCGGGCGGTAGCCAAGTTCGGGCATCAGATCCTTGCCGCCGCGAGCCGCGACGAGGTCGGAGACGGGGGAATTCGGGTCGCCGAGATCGCCGAAAAACCGTGCCTTGGTCGGGCACACAATGACACAGGCCGGCTGGCGCTCCTCGACGCCGAGGTTCTCGTTATAGATGCGGTCGATGCACAGCGTGCACTTCTTCATGACGCCCTCGGCGGCGTCGAACTCGCGCGCGCCGTAGGGGCAGGCCCACGAGCACAATTTGCAGCCGATGCACAGGCTCTCGTTGACCAGCACGATCCCGTCCTCGGCGCGCTTGTACGAGGCGCCGGTCGGACAGACCGTGACGCAGGCCGCGTCCTCGCAATGCAGGCAGGATTTCGGGAAGTGCACCGTGCGCGCCCCCTGCCCTGCCCCGTCCGCACCTGCCTCCTCAAAGGAATGGATGCGGTTGAACCAGACGCCCCAGGCGCCGTCCTCATAGGCGTTGAAATCGGGCAATGGCGCCATGTGGCCGCCGGTGTTCCACTCCTTGCATGCCGTTGCGCAGGCATGACAGCCGACGCAGAGATCGAGGTCGATAACGAGACCGAGTTTTTTCTGACCCGGAACAGGGCGCGGCAGGTCGGTCACGCCCCCCTCCCCTGCTGCGACCCCGCCTGCTGCGAATCGCCGCCCTCGGGACCGGCGAACACCGCGCCGTAGCGCACGATCTCCGGCGCGGGCGGCAATGATTGCGGACGGCGCAGAGTCGCAAAGCGCGGCGCGCTGCGGCCCGCCTCGGCAGCGGGCGCCCTCTCGATTCGGACGCGCAGATCGTACCAGGCGGCCTGCCCGGTGATCGGGTCGGCGTTTGCGAGGCCGTCCGCGACGCCGTTGCTCGGCGCCGGCAACAGGTCGGAAATCAGGTGGTTGAGCAAGAATCCTCTCGTGAATTCGGGCGAATCGGGAGCGAGGTTCCAGGCGCCGCTGCGCTTGCCGATCGCGTTCCAGGTCCACACCGTGTCTGGGTTGACGCCGTCCATCAGCTTGATCTGCGCCTCGATGCGGCCGGAATGGCTCGACACAATGACCCAGTCGTCGTCGTCGAGGCCGAGGGCGCGGGCGGTGGCACGGTTGATGAACAGCCGGTTCTGGCCGAGGATCTGACGCAGCCAGGCATTTTGCGAGTGCCAGGAGTGGTACATCTGCATCGGACGCTGCGTGATCGCGTGCAGCGGGAAACCGGCGGGGTCGATCCGGGCCTCCTCGAACGGCGGATACCAGAACGGCAAGGGATCGAAATAGGTCTCGATGCGGGCGCGGTCCTTGTCGGGCGGCACCGCCAGGCCGTGCCCCCGAGCCGCGAGACGGAAGCGCTGCAGCGGCTCGACATAGAGCTGGAAAACGATCGGGTCGGGCGCGCCGATCAGACCCATCGCGGTGGCGGTCTCCAGATACGCCTTGTTGGCGTGCTTGTAGTAGAGCTGCTCGGGCGGCAGTTGGTATTTCCAGAAGCAGCCGTTGGCGATGTAGCGGTCGAGCTGGCGAGGGTTCGGTGCGCCCCTGCCCTGCGACTCGCCGTCCTCGCCGCGCCAGCCGGCGAGCGGCCCGATGCCCGGGGCGCGCTCGTGCAAGGCGATGTAATCCTTGTAGCCGCCGGGGTAGCGCGGTGCGCCATCAGCGTTGACAAAGGCCGGCAACCCGAGCCTTGCGCCAAGCTCGATCAGTACGTCCTGAAACGGCCGGACATCGCGGTCGGGTTGCAGGATCGGCTGGCGGATCGAATCACCGGGACCATCCGGCCCGCCGATCGGCCGGTCCAGCAGCGAGATGCAATCCCAGCGCTCGAAATACGTCGTATCGGGCAGGATCAGGTCGGCGTAGGCCACCGTCTCAGAGTAATAGGCGTCGGAATAGATGATGCGCGGGATGCGGTAGTCGCCGGTGGCCGGGTCCTTGTCGGTCAGCATGCGCAGCGTCTCGGGGATGTTCATCGCCGAGTTCCACGCCATGTTGGCCATGTACATGAACAGCGTGTCGATCCTGTACGGGTCGCCCTCCCAGGCGTTGCGGATCAACAGGTGCATGAGGCCATGCGCGGCGATCGGCGCGTCCCACGAGAACGCCTTGTCGATGCGCGCCGGCCTCCCGGCGTCGTCGACAATCAGGTCCTCCGGCCCCATCGGATAGCCGAGTGGCGCACCCGGCAACGGCTTGCCGGCAACGACCTGATCGGGCCGGCCGGCCGGTTTCGGACCCGGCGGAGCGGGTTTCGGATAGGGCGATTTATAGCGCCAGCCGCCGGGGACATCGATCGTGCCGAGCAGTATCTGCAACAGATGCAGCGCGCGGCAGGTCTGGAACCCGTTCGAATGCGCCGAGATGCCGCGCATCGCATGCAGCGAGACCGGGCGACCGCGCATCGTCTCGTGACGGCGGCCGGCCCAGTCGGTCCAGGGCTGCGCGATCTCGATCTCCTCCTCGAACGCGACGCGGGCGATTTCGGCGGCAAGCGCGCGGATGCGGGCGGCCGGGATGCCGCAGACCGGGCCGACATTCTCGGGCGCGTATTGCGGATCGAGATAGCGCTCGGCGATCAACCGGAAGACCGGGACGGCGCGACGGCCGTCCGGCAGCGTGGCCTCGCCGACAATACGCGTCTCGACGCTGGTCTGTTTCGCGCTCGCGATATCGCCATCACGGCCGAGCACCAGCGGGTCGCCGGCTTCGTTGCGAGCGAACAGCCCGTCATCGGCAGCGCCGGAATCGCGGATCACCAGCCAGGGGGCGTTCGTGTAGCGGCCGAGATAAGCGAGATCGACCTTGTCCGTTCGTAAAAGTTCGTGGACCAGCGAGAGCACGAACAGCCCGTCGGTGCCGGGCCGGATGCCGAGCCACTCGTCGGCGATCGCCGAATAGCCGGTGCGCACCGGGTTGACCGAGATGAACCTGGCGCCACGGCGTCGGAGGCCGGACAGAGCGAGCTTGATCGGGTTCGAATCGTGATCCTCGGCGACGCCGAACATCAGGAACAGTTTGGTG
>JBFXDF010000270.1:0-5292 GCA_050181375.1 Alphaproteobacteria bacterium | reverse complement strand
GTCTTTCCAAAGCTCGCATCGCCCGCCTTGCCTCGGTTGCCGGGTCGACCGGCGGCGGCGCGAGATCGGCGCTCCTGAACTTCAGTTGTTCGGGAATAAACCCTTTCAGCAGATCGGCGCCTTCATTGAGAAAGGGCCCGCTCTTCGCGTCGCGCAGCCACGGCGGCCAATCGGTCTGGGGCAGAACCATCGCGACCACGAGATAGGCTAGACATACGAGAAACATGCCACGGGCGATGCCGAACACGAAGCCGAGCGTGCGATCGATCGGCGAAAACGCGGTCATCGATACCGCGCGCGCCAGGATGCCGGTCGCCAACGTCAACACGATCAGGCTGACGACGAACAAGCCGAACCCGGCGATAACCTCCGACAACAGCGGGTTGTGCACATGGGGATCGATCTGGTCAAAGGCCCAGCCGAACGCATAGAGCGTGATCGCCGCGGCGCCGACCCAGGCGATCACCGAGAACACCTCGCGGACAAAGCCGCGCGCGAAAGCAAACAGCGCCGACAACACGATGATGGCGACAACCCCGATATCGAGATAATTCATCGCGTCACCAGGATCCGGGGCGCACCGCTCAGCGGCGCGTTTCTGTGTCCGCTCTGCCTATCCGTCCCCTGCGACGGGGTCCGGCGCCGCGACGACGGTGACAGGAGCGCAATCAGATCGCTCAAATGGCCGATCGCCGCGGTCTCGAGCCCGTCGCCGGCGGTCATCTTACGCGAGCGCGCCAGAGGCGACGGCGCCCACGCCTCGGAAAACCCGAGCTTGGCGGCTTCCTTCAGCCTGAGATCGGCGTGCGCGACAGGCCGCACGCGGCCCGACAGCGCGATCTCGCCGAACACGACGATATCTTGCGGCACCGGGGTTTCGGTCAGTGCCGAGACCAGCGCCGCGGCGACCGCGAGATCCGCCGCTGGCTCGACGATGCGCAGACCGCCCGCGATATTCAGGTAGATGTCGTTAGCCCCGACCGAGAGACCGCAGCGTGCCTCGAGCACGGCCGTGATCATCGCCAGCCGCGTCGCGTCCCACCCGACGACCGCGCGGCGCGGCGTGCCGAGCGGCGACGGCGCGACCAGCGCCTGTACCTCGACCAGCACCGGCCGCGTTCCCTCGATGCCGGCGAACACCGCCGCGCCCGCCGCGCGGGAAGCGGCCTCCTCCTGCGCGTCATCGCTTGCGGGATCGGCGGCGGTGCGATCACCGAGGAACAGAGCGGATGGGTTCGGCACTTCGGCGAGACCGCGATCCCCCATCTCGAATACGCCGATCTCGTCCGTCGCGCCGAAGCGGTTCTTGACCGCGCGCAGGATGCGGAACTGGTGGCCGCGCTCGCCCTCGAAATAGAGCACCGTATCGACCATGTGCTCGAGCACGCGTGGACCGGCGATCAGCCCTTCCTTAGTGACGTGACCAACCAGCACGACCGCCGTGCCGCGCCGTTTGGCGAGACCGATCAGCTCCTGCGCCGCGCCGCGCACCTGGCTGACCGTGCCGGGGGCGCTGTCGAGCGTATCGAGATACATCGTCTGGATCGAGTCGATCACGACGAGATCGGGACCGCCACCGCTGTCGAGTGCGGCGACGATGTCGCGCACGCTGGCGGCCGAAGCGAGACGCACCGGCGCGTCGGCGACGCCGAGCCGCTCGGCACGCAGGCGGACCTGATCGATCGCCTCCTCGCCGGTGATGTAGGCGGCCTCGCCGCCATTGGCCGCGAGCGAGGCCGCCGCCTGCAGCAGCAGGGTCGATTTGCCGATCCCGGGGTCGCCGCCGACCAGGATCGTCGAGCCGGGAACGAGACCGCCGCCGCACACCCGGTCGAGCTCGGCGATGCCAAAAAGGCGGCGCGGCGGCCCAGTCCCCTCGCCGCGCAGCGGGACGAAGTCGAGACCGCGCGAGCGCCCGCGGCCGGTTTCGGCGGCGAGGCTTTTCGGCGGCGCTGCGCGCGGCGCCTCCTCGACAAGGCTGTTCCAGGCGCCGCACGCCTCGCACCGCCCGGCCCAGCGAGGCGCGACAGCGCCGCATTGCTGGCAGGCGAAGCGGGCTTGGGTTCTGGACATGGTGTTCCTAGGTCCGCAGCCCCGGCGAAAGCGAAAGCCGGGGCCCATTGGGCCACCAGCTCCGGCGCGGAAGCATCGGTCCCGGTTTTCCCCACGGATCAAATCCGTGGGCTGAAGGCCCACGGGACTGCGGCTTTTTTCGGCTCATGCCGCCCGCACCTGCATCTGGATCGGGCCCTCGGCCCGGCCGTGCACGAACTGATCGACAAAGGGACTGCCGGAATTCTCGATCGCGGCGGCCGGCCCGTGCCAGACGATGCGGCCGCCATGCAGCATCGCGATGTGATCTCCAATCTTGCGCGCGCTGGTCATGTCATGGGTAATCGACATCGCCGTCGCGCCGAGACCGCGCACGCAATCGATAATCAGGTTGTTGATCACGTCGGCCATGATCGGGTCGAGCCCGGTTGTCGGTTCGTCGAAAAACAGGATTTCCGGTTCCGCCGCGATCGCCCGCGCCAGCGCCACCCGCTTTTGCATGCCTCCCGACAGCTCGGCCGGCCGCAGGGTCCCGACCTCGGGTCCGAGTCCGACAGAGGCAAGCTTTTGCATCGCGATCTCGCGGGCCTGCCATCGCGGGACGGCGCGCCCCTGGGTCAACCCGAACGCAACATTCTCCCACACGCTGAGCGAATCGAATAGCGCGCTGCCCTGGAACAGCATACCAAATTTGCGCATTAACCCGTCGCGAGCAGTCCGGCGCAGCCCCACCGTCTCGACACCGTCGATCCGGATGGAGCCGCTGTCGGGCTGCATCAGCCCGATGATGCATTTGATCAGCACCGACTTGCCGGTACCCGAGCCGCCGATGATTACGAGGCTCTCGCCGGCGCCGCAGGCAAGATCGATGCCGTCGAGTACGCGCTTGGGTCCGAACGACTTGCGCAGCCCTGATACCGCAATTTTGGTCGCCACCCCGCTCCTGGCTGCGTCGCTCATTTCGCGAAAAAGGCCTGGGTCAACAGATAATTGAACAGCAGGATCAGGATCGAGGCCGAAACGACGGCCTGCGTCGTCGCCTGCCCGACCCCTTCCGCGCCGCCGCGCGAATGATACCCGTGATAGCAGCCCATCAGCGCGACGATAAAGCCGAATACCGCCGCTTTCACTAAACCCGATACAACGTCCATCGTTTCGAGGTAGCGCTGGGTCTGCGTCAGGTAGGTGACGGGGTTGAAATTCAGCTTATAGATTGCAACCAGATAGCCGCCAAAGACACCGATGATGTCGGCCACCAGAACCAGAAACGGCAGCGTGATAAGACCCGCCAACAGGCGCGGCAGCACGAGATAGCGCAGCGGGTCGGTCGACAGCGTGCTTAGCGCGTCGATCTGTTCGGTCACGCGCATCGTGCCGATCTCCGCCGCCATCGCGGCACCGACGCGTCCCGCCACCATCAGCCCGGCGATCACCGGCCCCAATTCACGCGTGACCGACAGCACCACGACGGTCGCGATCGCGCTCTCGGCGTTAAACCGGCTGAACCCCGTATAGGATTGCAGCGCCAGCACCATCCCGGTGAACAATGCCGTCAGCCCGACCACAGGCAGCGAGAAATAGCCGATATAGACGATCTGACGCAGGATCACTCGGGGATAGAAGGGAGGCGCAAACAGGCCCCCAATGGCGCGGGCGCCGAACAGCACGAGCCGGCCGGTCGTCGCAAGGAACGCCAGGGAGGCCGCCCCAATCGACGCAAGAAATTGGGCCGGCGCGAGAAACCGGGTCATCTCGCGCCGGTCGCGGCGGCCGGCGCATTGCGATAGACGCGGTGATAGCGCGAGCCGAGCCCGGTCAGGATTTCGTAGCCGATCGTCCCGGCGTCGGCGGCCATGTCGTCCACCCCGTAACGGGAACCGAGCAACTCGATCGTCATGCCTGGGCAGGTCAGGGCGGGATCCACGGCCGAAACATCGAATGTCAGCAGGTCCATCGACGCTCGGCCGAGCAACGGAACACGAGTGTCCCCGATGTAGCCGCCGCCCCGACCGCTCAGCGAACGCAACCAGCCATCGGCGTAGCCAACGGCAACGGTCGCGATCCGGCCGGGAGCCTTCGTCACGTGCGCGGCACCGTAGCCAACCGGCTCTCCCCTGTCAATTTCGCGCGTCTGGATGATTTTGGCGGCGAGTCGCACAACCGGGCGCAGCGGGCTGGGGCAGTTCGGCCTTGGATTAATGCCATAGAGCGCCGCGCCCGGCCGCACCAGATCGAAATGATTCGCCGCGCCGAGGAAGATGCCGGAGGACGCAGCGAGGCTCGCCGGCACGCCTGGGAACCGCGCCGTTACGGCGGCGAAACGGCTCCGCTGCATCGCGTTCTGCGGGTGCCCGGGGTCGTCGGCGCAGGCAAGATGGCTGATTACCGCGCGCCACGCGATCGGCGGCCGATCCTCGAGAAAGGCGGAAAACTCGCGCGGCGTCAGACCGAGCCGGGCCATGCCGGTATCGACATGCAGCATGGCGGGCGGCCCTGCTCCCTCTCTGCCCCTGGGGTTGGAGCGGGTCGGGGTGAGGCGGGGGATTCCAGGGCAGTTGCCGAGACCCACCTCACCCTCCCCATTGCTGCGCCATGGGTCCCTGCCCTCTCCCCCCCGAAGGGCGGAGCGGGCATTATTTCTCGTCGTCCATTCCTCGATCTGGCCGGGATGATTGAGCACCGGGATCAGAGCGTGTGCGACGAACTCGGCCGCGGTGCCGCGAAAGGGCCCGTTCAGGACCGCGATCTCGATTCCGTCCCCCAGCGCCTCGCGCAGCGCGATTCCTTCGTCGAGCGTTGCGACAAAAAACAACCGGCAGCCGGCCTTTGCCAGCGCCTGCGCGACAGGCGCCGCGCCGAGACCGTATCCGTTCGCCTTGACGACGGCGGCGCAGTCGGCGGGAGCTACCCGCGCCGAGAGAAACCGCCAATTCGCGGCGATGGCGCGAAGATCTATAGTGAGAATCGCGCCTGCCCGCGTCGGGTCGCACCTCATCGCCGCAGGTTACCGACGATACCCCGCCGGGCCTCAGTATACAGCGCCAGGCAGTCGCTCGGGGCCGATGAAATTGTCGAACCTCGTCGTTTCTGCCTCGAAATGCAGCTTGATCGTACCGATCGGCCCATGGCGCTGCTTCGCGATGATGACCTCCGCTGTCGCAAAGGCCGCCTCGCAACGCTCCTTCCAGCGGTCGTAGCGATCGTTGAATTTGTCGTCGCTCTCCTCCGGACGGCGAGCCG
>JBFXDF010000269.1:0-5312 GCA_050181375.1 Alphaproteobacteria bacterium | reverse complement strand
GCAGCTTTGAAGCGGCCGCGCGCGAGCTGCCCGAACTGGCCGCCACAGGCGTCACCTGCATCGAGCTGATGCCGGTCGCCGATTTCCCCGGACGCTTTGGCTGGGGCTATGACGGGGTCAACCTGTTCGCGCCGACCCGCTTGTATGGCCGCCCGGACGATTTCCGCCGGTTTGTCGACCGCGCGCACGCGCACGGCGTCGCGGTGATCCTCGATGTCGTCTACAACCATTTCGGTCCGGACGGGAATTACGTCAGCTGCTTCTCGCAATCCTATTTCACCGGCCGCTACGAGAACGAATGGGGCGATCCGATCAATTTCGATGGTCCCGGCAGCGGTCCGGTGCGCGAGTTCTTCCTCGCCAATGCCGGTTATTGGATCGACGAATATCATCTCGACGGGCTGCGGCTCGACGCGACGCAGCAGATTTTCGATGCCTCGGACGACAACATCATCGCCGCCGTCGCGCGGCGGGTGCGGGACGCGTCGAACGGCCGCGCCACGTTCGTGGTCGGCGAGAACGAGCCGCAGCACGCGCGTCTGGTGCGGTCTCCGGCGCGCGGCGGCTACGGTCTCGATGCGCTGTGGAACGACGATCTGCACCACAGCGCGATGGTCGCGCTGACCGGGCGCCGCGAGGCCTATTACAGCGATTACCGCGGCGCGCCCGCCGAGTTCGTCGCCGCCGCGAAATACGGTTTTCTGTATCAGGGCCAGCATTATGTCTGGCAGGGCAAGCGGCGCGGGACGCCGGCACTAGACCTGCCGGCGGAAGCGCATGTCGTGTTTCTGCAAAACCACGACCAGGTCGCGAACAGCGCCAGGGGGCTGCGCATCCATGCGCTGACCAGCCCCGGACGCTGGCGGGCGATGACGGCGTATCTGCTGCTGATGCCCGGGATCCCGATGCTGTTCCAGGGGCAGGAATTCGCGGCCTCCACACCGTTTCTTTATTTCGCCGACCATAGCCCCGACCTGGTCGAGGCGGTGCGCCGGGGCCGCGCCGAATTCCTCGCGCAATTCCCCGGTATCGCGGACCCCGAGGCGCAGCGCCGCCTGGACAACCCCGCCGCCGAGGAGACCTTTCGCCGCTGCGTGCTCGATTTGTCCGAGCGCGAGCGCCACGCGCCCGCCTACGCGATGCATCGCGACCTGCTCGCGCTGCGCCGCGACGATCCGGTGCTGAGCCGCCGGCCGGCGCGGGTCGATGGCGCGGCGATCGGCGCGCAGGGCTGGATGCTGCGGTTTTTCGCCGGGGGTTCCGCTGAAGGCGCCGCCACGGACGGCGACCGCCTGCTGATCGTCAATCTGGGCATCGATCTGGCGCTCGCGCCGATGCCGGAACCGTTGTTGGCGCCCCCCGAGGACCGCGCGTGGGACATCCGGTGGTCGAGCGAGCGGTCCGCCTATGGCGGAGGGGGCACCCCGCCGCTCTACCGCGATGGTGTCCTGTGCATCGCCGGCGAGAGCGCGGTCGTCCTGTCGCCCGGCCCGCTGACCTCGGACGCGGCGCCGGAACTGCGCGCCGATCGCGATCGCCAAACACGCCGGCAACGCATCCGGGGGGAACGATGACGCATGAGGTGCTGCGGGTAACCCGCGACCAGAAGCCGGTATCGGAAGCGCAACGCGAGCGCGAATGGCTCGTGACCAACGGGCTCGGCGGCTTCGCCTCGGCGACCGTGTCGGGCGAGATCGCGCGGCGCTATCACGGTTTTCTGGTCGCCGCGCTGCCGGCGCCGCTCGGCCGGGTCGTGCTGCTCAACGACCTCGACTGCGAGATCGAGCGCGCCGACGGCAGCACCGCGAATGTCCGCAACAGCGGCCGCTTTGTCGATTTTACGTTGTCGATGGGGATCCCGAGCTGGCGCTGGGAGGTGGCGGGCCTGACGCTCGAACGCTCGGTGCTGATGCCGGAGCGCCACAACATCGTCCACGTCACGTTCCGGCTGATCGGCGCCCAACGCAGCGTTCGCGTGCGGCTGCGGCCGTTCATCAGCTTTCGCCGGCTCGAAGCGGCGGTCGACCAACCGCTGACGGACGGCTACCGGCTGATCGTGCAGGGCCAGCGCTACGAGGTCTACCACGATCCGGATCTGCCGACTCTGCGGATGCTCGTGGCAGGTTGCGAGGACCCGACATTCACCGCCGATGGCGGGATATGGAACGAACACCTGTACCGCACCGAGGCCGAGCGCGGCTACGAGGCGCGCGGGTGGGTGTGGAGCCCGGGCTATTTCACGGCCGAACTGCATCCGGATTGCGCGGTCACGCTGATCGCCGGCAGCGAACGCTGGCATACGATGGTGTCGTTGACCCCGGAGCAGGCGCGCTGCTTCGAGATCGAGCGGTGCCGCCGGCTCGTCGCGATGGCGCATCCGCAGGTGCATGGCGGGTTCGGCGCCGAGCTGGTCCTCGCGGCCGACTCCTTCATCATCACCCCGGTCGGCCGGGTCGCCGACATCGCGCGCGCCTATGCCGAGGGCAACGAGGTGCGCACCGTCATCGCCGGCTACCACTGGTTCACCGACTGGGGCCGCGATACGATGATCTCGCTGGAAGGGCTGACCCTTGTCACCGGCCGCTACGAGGAAGCGAAGTGGATCCTGCGCGCCTTCGCCGCCTATGTCCGGGACGGGCTGATCCCGAACATGTTCCCGGAGGGCGATACCGAGGGGCTCTACCACACCGCCGACGCGTCGATGTGGTTTTTCCATGCGGTCGCGCGCTATCTCGCGCATTGCCCGGACGAGGCGACGCTCGATATGCTGCTGCCGGTGCTGCTCGACATCGTGCGCCACCACATCGAGGGCTGCGAATTCGGCATCCGGGTCGATCCGCAAGACGGGCTGCTGACGCAGGGCGCCGAGGGCTATCAGCTGACCTGGATGGACGCCAAGGTTGGCGACTGGGTGGTGACCCCGCGCCGCGGCAAGGCGGTGGAGATCAACGCGCTGTGGTACAACGCGCTGCGCCTCCTGGCGGACTGGCTGCGCGCCGCCGGCCATCCCGATGCCGACGAGATCGCCGGACGGGCCGAGCAGGCGCGGCGCTCGTTCAACCGCCGCTTCTGGCACGACAAAGGCGGCTATCTGTACGATGTCGTCGACGGCGAGCACGGCGATGACGCGTCGTTCCGCCCAAACCAGATCATCGCGATCTCGCTCGACCATCCGGTGCTCGAAGAAGAGCGCTGGCGCCCGGTTGTCGATGCGGTGCGCGGCAGGCTGCTGACCCCGGTCGGGCTGCGCTCGCTGGCGCCGGACGACCCGGCCTACAAGCCGCGCTATTTCGGCGATTTGCGGTCGCGCGACGCCGCCTATCACCAGGGAACGGTATGGGCCTGGCTGATCGGCCCGTTTATCGACGCCTGGATGCGGACCTATCCCGACGAAAGGGATACGGCGGCCGGGTTTCTGTCCGGGTTCGAGGCGCATCTCGGCGAGGCCGCGATCGGCTTTATCAGCGAGGTGTTCGACGCGGAGCCGCCCTTCACGGCGCGCGGCTGCGTCGCACAAGCCTGGAGCGTGGCCGAAGTGCTGCGCTGCCTTGTCAAAACCGCCGGATGATGTTCCCGGTCCGGTAACGCGGCTACCCTTCGAGCGGCTCTGCCGGTCCGGCAGCACCATGCGGAGTTGATCTTGAACGACATCGACTATCGTGCGGCGCGCCTCGACGATGCCGGCGAAATCCACGAACTGCTGCTGCGGCTCGCGCCGGAAATCCCGCTGCTCGTCGACACGCTCGAACGCGAGGAGGCGCTCTATGCGCTGGTGCGCAACTGCGCCCGCTCCGGCGAGTCGTGGGTGGCCTGCGACCAGACCGGGCGTATTGTTGGCGCCGCCCTGGTCGAGCCGAACCAGCTCGGCCGCCACTACGCCGAGCACGAAGTGCTCGATCTGCGGCACGCGGCGGTCGCGCCGGAGCATCGCGAAAGCGGCGTGCTCGGTACGCTGATCGGCAAGGTGACGGCGCGTCTGCAGCCTGTCGCGGTGCGGATCGCGGGGCGGAATCGCACCGGTCTCGCCGCCTGCCTGCGTGAGTTGGGGTTCCGCGCGACCGATTCCGCCGGCGGTGAGCAGGTGTGGCGCTGGGAACCGGGCGCCGGTTGCTGATCCGACTACGCGCGGCGCCGATTGCGGGACCGGGACGCCGCGCAACCGTGCTAGGTTCGCCCCGGTTGCCGCCGTACCAAGGATGCCGATGAGCGAAGCCGCCTGGGCCGAGTCTGTCTGGAACGTGTTCCTGCGCTTGTCGCTGATCTGCTGCCCGGTCCGCCTGGTGCCGGTCACCGCCCCGATCGACCGCGAGTTCGAAGCACTCTTGTCCGAGAGCGGCGGGATCATCGAGCTGACCCATTTCGTCCGCGACGATCCGGTCGAGGATGCGCGGATCGGGAGCCGCTACGACATCTACCCGAACGGCCCGGTCGCGGCCGATACGCTCGACGCGCTGCTGCGGGCGATGCGCCGCGCCGGCCGCAACGCGGCGGCCTTTACCGCGCGGGCCGAGCACGAGCGCATGCTCGTGATCGAACCGTATGGCGGCGGGTTGCGGCTGTCGGTCATGCGGCGGCCGCTGGTCGCTCCCGGCGCCTACGAAGAACCGGCCGAGCGGGCGATCCCGCCCGAAATGATCGAGATGGCCGAGGCCGCGATCGGCCGGCACGCGCACGAGGAGGACGGCAACGATCTGCACGAGCGCTACGAGGCCCGCCTGAAGGCACTGACCGCGCAGCGTTCCGGCGGCGCCGCATCGCCGGAGACCGCTCCGCCGGAGCCCGACGCGACGGGACCGAGCGTTTTGGGAGCGGGTTCGACAGTTGCCGCGACGCTGCTCGCGCCGCAAGCGGAGACGGCGCCCGACGCTCCGCGATCCGAACCGGAGATGCGCGGCGATGGCGAGCAGGAAAATCAAGGAGGAGCCCAGCCGGCCGAGCCCCGGCCGCGCGAAATCGCCACCGAGATTTTGCTGCGCATCATCGGGATCGGCGACCGCCGCTTCGACGAGCCGGGCTGGGCCGGGATGCCGGGCGGCGGACAGCGGGTGGAGGCGCTCAGCATCCGGCCGCGCGAGGAACTGGAGCCGAGCGCCGTCGAGTTCCGCGTCTTTGCCGCGGAAGGCCGAGCGACGCCTTGGGTCGGCAACGGCAACTACGCCGGCACGAGCGGCCGGGAGCTGGCGCTGACCGGCTTCGCGGCGCGGCCCACCCCGGAGATCGCCGAGCGCTTCGATGTCGTGTACGAAGGCTGGTTTGCCGCGGCGGGCGCGGTCGGTCCGTTGCGCAACGGCGAGACCTGCGCCTCGCCGGTC
>JBFXDF010000268.1:0-5393 GCA_050181375.1 Alphaproteobacteria bacterium | reverse complement strand
ACCACGCCCAGCGCAACGCCTTCATCCACGCCTTCGTCGATCACTACAATCGCACCCGATTGCGATGCCTCGGCCACAAAGCCCCCGCCGAGATCCTCCACAACCTGCCGGGACACAACACGAAAGCAGGGACCCATGGTTCCGCCGCGCCGGCGGCGAAAAAAATGGACTCTGCCTGCGCGGCGACCCGGCACAGCCAGCCGAAAAAGCCATTGCAGGCGCGAAATACGGTCGCTGAAATCTAAACCGGACAGCAGTAGGTCAAGCCCGGGGATGACGACCCCCGGTTGACCCAATCCAAACGGATGCTCCTCTAGGGCAGCGTGTCGGACCCGGTATAGCGACGCCAGGCGCTCATCTGGATCGCCGAGGTCAGGCAATGCACGACCACCGGCCGCGTCTTGACCGCGAAGGCGCGGGCAATCCCGTCCCGGACCTCGTCCTCGGTTTGGATCGTGATCCCCTCGGCGCCGAACGAGCGTCCCCAGGCGGCGAAATCGGGGTTGGTCAGCCGCGTCCCCTCCATAAACGCGCGCTCGGGGTAGCGCACATAAGAGTGCATCCCGATCGTGCCGTACATCCGGTTGTCCGAGACGATCATGATCGGGTTGGCGCCGTATTGGCACGCGGTCGCGATCTCGTTCCCCATCATCAAGGCGCCGCCGTCGCCGATAAACGCCACCACCTGCGTTCCCGGCCGGCGCAGCGCCGCCGCGACCGCCATCGGCATTCCCGACCCCATCGCGCCAACCACCGACGACAGGAACACCTGGCCCTGGCGGAACCCGATATAGCGATGGACAAAACTGCCGAAATTGCCGGCGTCGGTCGTCACCGTCGCGTCCGGCGCCAGGTGCTTGTCGACCTCGCAGACGATCGCGGCGAAATTGACGCCGTCGCTTGTCGGCTCCCATTCCTTCGCCAGCAGCTTGTTATGGATCGCGTTGAGACCCGCGACCCAGCCGCGCCGCTTCGCCGCGTCTGCCGGCGCGCCGCGCCGCAACAGACCCTTGATGACTTCGTGCGGGCTGGCCGGGATCCCGAGATCGGGACGCCACACGCGCCCGACCTCGTTCGCATCGGGCCAGACGTGGACAAAGGGAAGCTGCGGGGTCGGCGCCTTCGGGAAGGTGTACGATTGACTGACCGTGTCGGTCATCCGCTCGCCGAGCGCGACCATCAGATCGGCCTTCTTCATCTCGCCGATCAGCGCGGGCGGCACGCGTATCCCCATGTAGCCGCCATAATTCGGGTGCGTCGCGTCGAACAGCTGCGGCCTTCGGTGTGTCGGGCTGACCGGCAGCACCCAGTCCTCGGCAAGCCGATTGAGGTCCGCGAGCGCTGCCTTGTCGCGCACCGCGTCGGCCATCAGCGCGCCGCCCACCAGCACCAGCGGCCGCTCGGCTTTCCCAAGCATATCGGCGAGCCGGCCGAGATCCTCGTCGCGCGGCCCCGCGACGACATGCGGGCGCGGCGCATCGGTCTCGGCGTCGGTCTCCTCGTCGAAGATGTCCTCCGGCAGGATTACCGCGACCGGCCCCGGCGTGCCGCTCTCCGCCAGATGAAAGGCGCGCGCGATCGCCTCCGAGGCCTGCTCCGGCTCGTTGACCTCGATCACCTGCTTGGTAATGTCCGACAGCAGCCGCGAATAGTTCTGTTCCTGCAACGCGAGACGGCCGAAATCGCCGCGCTCGACCTGGCCGACCAGCATCACCATCGGGGTCGCGTCGTGATAGGCCGAGTGCAGCGACACCATCGCGTTCGACAGGCCGGGTCCGCGCGAGACGATCGCGACACCGGCGCGGTCGCGCAGCCTGCCGTCCGCCACGGCCATGTACCCGGCGCCGGCCTCGTGGCGGCACACGACGACGCGGATCGAGTTGCGGTCGATCAGCGCGCTGGTCAGCCCGATATAGCTCTCGCCGGGCACGCAATAGACCTGATCGACGTTATGCGCCTCGAGGCTCTCCGCCAGCAGGCGGGCGACGCTGCGGCTCATCCGGCTTTCTCCGCTGTAGACCTTGCGCGCAGGCATACAGAGTCGCGCCATGCCTGCAAAGCCCCATCAGCCGGGCCATCGCCGGTCGCGATCCAGACCCGTCGGTTCGGCGAACCGACCGATGACGATTGGGGATCGAGGATCGTCACGGTCCTGCCGTTGTTTGCTGTGCGCCGCCGAGACCGTTCCGCTGCGTTCCCGGACCGGGACGACGGCCGAGAAGCGGTTCTTGCCGAAGGCGTCATCGGCATTTCGTGTCACTGGAGCGCGAAAGACCGCCCTCATGAATACGCAAGAGAAAAGTACCGCGGATGCCGCGCTGGCGCGTCTTCCCGGCCTGCTTCCGGAGCTGGAGGCGCTTTACAAAGACGTGCACGCCCATCCCGAGCTGTCGATGCAGGAGACCCGGACGGCCGGGCTGGCGGCGCAGCGGCTGCGCGCCGCCGGCTACGACGTGACCACGGCGATCGGCAAGACCGGCGTGGTCGGGCTGCTGCGCAACGGCGAGGGGCCGACGGTCATGCTGCGCGCCCACATGGACGCGCTGCCGGTCGAGGAGGCGACCGGTCTGCCCTATGCCAGCAAGGTCACGACCACGGACCGCGACGGCAAAACGGTGCCGGTGATGCATGCCTGCGGCCACGACATGCACGTCGCCTGGCTCGTCGGCGCGACGACGCTCTTCGCGCAGGCCCGCGATAGCTGGCGCGGAACCCTGATGGCGGTGTTCCAGCCGGCGGAGGAGACCGCCGAAGGCGCCCAGGCGATGATCGATGACGGGCTGTTCGACCGCTTTCCCAAGCCCGATATCGTGCTCGGCCAGCACGTGATGGTCGGCCCGGCCGGGGCCATTGGCGGGCGCGCCGGGGTCATCACCTCGGCGGGCGACAGTCTGCAGATCCGGCTGTTCGGGCGCGGCGCGCACGGCTCGATGCCGCAGGCCAGCATCGACCCCGTCGTGATGGCGGCGGCGACGGTGATGCGCCTGCAAACCATCGTCTCGCGCGAACTCGCCGCCGCCGAGGCCGCCGTGGTCACAATCGGCTCGTTGCAGGCCGGCACCAAGGAGAACGTCATCCCCGACGACGCCGTCATCAAGCTCAACGTGCGGACCTTCGATGAAGGCGTGCGCCAGCGCGTGCTCGCCGCGATCGAGCGGATCGTCAAGGCCGAGGCCGCGGCTTCGGGCGCTCCCCGCCCGCCGGAGATCACAAAATTGGACCGCTATCCGCTGCTGCGCAACGATCCGGCGGCGAGCCAGCGCGTCGCCGATGCGTTCCGCCGGCATTTTTCCGCCGACCGGGTCATCGAGACCGGACCGGCGTCGGCGAGCGAGGATTTCGGATCGTTCGGCGCGGAGTGGCATGTCCCGTCGGTATTCTGGTTCGTCGGCGGCACCGACCCCGAGCGCTACGCAAAAGCCAAGGAGACGGGCCGGCTCAACGAGATCCCGACCAACCACAACCCCCGCTTTGCGCCGGTTATCCACCCGACCCTGGAGACCGGCGTCGAAGCGTTAATCGTCGCGGCGCGCGCCTGGCTGAAATCGTAGGATCGCCCGCGCGGCCGGTCTGACGCGAAGCAACGCGTTGCCCGGTCCGGGGTGGGGGAGCCGACGATGGAAATGCTCCTGCTGGTGCTCGATTTGATCGGCACGTTTGTCTTTGCGCTGAGCGGCGCGATGGCGGGGGTCGAGAAGAGGGCCGACCTGTTCGGGGTTCTGGTCCTGTCATTTGCGGCCGGCAATGCCGGAGGCATTACCCGCGACCTCCTGATCGGCGCGGTGCCGCCGGCGGCGATCGCCGACTGGCGCTATCTGGCCGTCTCGATGCTCGCGGGAATCGCCACCTTCTGGCGGCCCCGTATCATCGACCGGCTGCACAGCCCGGTGCAGCTGTTCGACGCCGCCGGGCTGGCGGTTTTCGCGGTTTCCGGAACCCAGAAGGCGTTGACGTTCGGGCTCAACCCGGTCACGGCGGCGCTTCTCGGCATGCTGACGGGGATTGGCGGCGGCATGACCCGCGATGTGCTGCTCGCCGAGATCCCGACCGTATTGCGCGCCGACCTTTACGCCGTCGCCGCCCTGGCCGGCGCCGCCGTGGTGGTGATCGGCTGCCTGTTGCGGCTTCCGGCGACCGCGGTGACGATCGCCGGCGCCTCTCTCTGCTTCGGTCTCCGGTTCATGGCCATTCGCCGCGGCTGGCGTCTTCCGATCGCCGACGCACCCGAGCGGCCGATGACGCGTACGCCGGACGATCGCAAGAATGACGGCGCGGGCAGACGCTGACGCGGGTCGCAGATCGGGTGAGGATGACCGAGCGATTGCGGGTCCGCTGAGCCACCGATCCCCGGGCTGTCCCAATCGTGCGCCGTCGCCGTCAGGCGTGACCCGCCTCGGTCGAGAGCAGCGTCAGGTCGACCCCAAGCTTGGCCAGGGCGCGGCGCCACTTGCTCTCGAAATCGTCGTCAAACACCAGGTCGGAATCGGCCTGCACGGAGAGCCAGCCGTTGGCCTGCATCTCGGCGTCGAGCTGGCCCGGCGCCCAGCCGGCGTATCCGAGCGCGAGCAGACTGCGTCGCGGCCCGGCACCCCTGCCGATCGCGCGGAGGATGTCGAGGGTCGCGGTGACGGCGAGATCGTCGCCGACGACGAGCGATGCGTCTTCGCGGTAGTCGGCCGTGTGCAGAACAAAGCCCCGCCCGGGTTCGACGGGTCCGCCGAAATGCACCGGGCGCGCGCTGCCGAGCGTACCCGGCTCCAGCTTCAGATGCGTGAACAGCTCGTCCATCGTCAGCGACTCGAAAAGCTTGTTGACGACGAACCCCATCGCGCCCTCGCCCTCGCTATGCGAGCAGACATAGACGACCGAGCGCGCAAAACGCGGGTCCATCATCTGCGGCATCGCGATCAGCAATTGTCCGGCCAACGATTTCATAGTGGTCTCCCCGCTCAATCCCGCTGCCGTTCGCCGGCTTTCATGCGAACGCGGCTTGCCGTCATCAATTCCGTCCCGATCCGGCCGCCGCGTATGAGCGCGATGCCGGTTGGCCGGCCTCAATCGAATTCGCGCGGCGTTTACCTCTGTCGCCCGGCTATGGTATCGGTGCCGCGGGTTGCCGGAGGCGGCAGTCGCGGCTCACGGCAAAACGATACTCGGAGGCACGATCGATGGCCATTCAAGTTGGCGACAAGGTACCGTCGGCCACCCTCAGATATCTCAGCCCGGAGGGTCCGAAGGAGATTACGACCGACGATTTGTTCCGCGGCAAGAAGGTGGCGCTGTTCGCGGTGCCGGGCGCCTTCACGCCGACCTGCTCGCAGCGCCATCTGCCCGGGTATGTCGACAAGGCAAGCGACCTCAAGGCCAGGGGCGTCGACACGATCGCCTGCCTC
>JBFXDF010000267.1:0-5399 GCA_050181375.1 Alphaproteobacteria bacterium | reverse complement strand
CGATCTCGATCGGCCCATGGCGCTGCTTCGCGATGATGACCTCCGCTGTCGCAAAGGCCGCCTCGCAACGCTCCTTCCAGCGGTCGTAGCGATCGTTGAATTTGTCGTCGCTCTCCTCCGGACGGCGAGCCGGCTCGCCGCGCGAGAGATAATACTCCTCGCGAAAGATGAACATCACGACGTCGGCGTCCTGCTCGATCGATCCCGATTCACGCAGATCGGCGAGCATCGGCCATTTGTCCTCGCGCTGCTCGACGGCGCGGGACAGCTGCGACAGGGCGAGAATCGGCACGTCGAGTTCTTTCGCGATGGCTTTGAGGCCGCGGGTAATCTCGGATATCTCCTGTACGCGGTTCTCCGGGACGCCCTTCGCGACGCTGGGCCGCATCAATTGCAGATAGTCGATGACGATCAGCCCGAGCCCGTGCTGCCGCTTCAATCGTCGCGCCCGCGTGCGCAACGCCGCGAGAGACAGAGCCGGTGTATCATCGATAAACAGCGGCACCGAGGCGAGATGCTGCGAGGCCATGACGAATCGGTCGAAATCCTCGCGCCTGATCTCGCCGCGCCGGATCTTGTCCGACGACGTGCCGGACGCCTCGGCGAGAATACGGGTCGCCAGTTGCTCAGCCGACATTTCGAGCGAGAAGAACGCGACGACGGCGCCATCCTCGGCCGGCCTCGTCAGATCGATGCGGCCATCCGGGCCGCGGGCCGGCTGCCACGCTTTCGCGGCGTTGAACGCGATGTTTGTCGCGAGCGCGGTTTTACCCATCGACGGCCGCCCCGCCAGAATGACGAGGTCCGACGGGTGCAGGCCGCCGAGTTTCTTGTCGAGATCGGTGAAACCGGTCGCGACGCCGACGATCTTGCCGTCGCGCTTGAACGCGGCCTGAGCCATCGTAATCGCGCTGGTCAGCGCAACCCTGAATTCGCGCGGGCCGCCCTCCGCCTGGCCGCTCGATGCCAGCTCGAACAGCTTCGCCTCGGCGCGCTCGATCTGCTCGGTCGCGGGGTCGTCGAGATCGTGCTCGAATGCCTCGGTCACGATGTCCTGCCCGACCGTGATCAGCTCGCGCCGCAGATAAAGGTCGTGGATGGTACGCCCGTAATGCTCGGCGTTGATGATCGTCACCGCCGAGTTGACGAGATGGGCCAGGTACTGGGCGCCGCCGATCTCGGCCAGCGCGCCGTCCTGGTCGAACAAGTTTTTCAGCGTGACCGGGTCGGCGATCAGGCCACGCTCTACGAGCTTCCCGATCGCCCCGTAAATGCGCCCGTGCACCGCGTTCCCGAAATGCTCTTGCAGCAGGAACTCGGCGACCCGGTGATAGGCCGCGTTGTTGATCAACATCGCGCCGAGCAGCGCCTGTTCGGCCTCGGTATTGGCCGGCGGTTGTCGAAGCCGGTCGAGATCGGGCTCGCGAAGCGGGGTGATGCGCGACGCCGTCATGCTTTCCATGCCGCCGAACATATCACCGGCGTATTCGGGCGGCCGTCCAAAAGCTCGGGGCGGTTGCCCCGGTCCCCGATATCCTCGCTTTGCACCGGCGTGGGATAACTAGGCGGCGCGTCCCTCGGCCGCCTCGCGCAGGCTGCGCGCGCGCTCCCAGTCGAGCATGTAGTCGCGGGTCAGCGGCACCGCGTCGACCGCCTTCGCGAGCTGCATCTGGAACACCAGGTGGCCGCCGCGGCGGAACGCCAGTTCGGAGCCGACCAGATACATCTCCCACATGCGGCAGAAGCGCTCGTCGTAAAGCGCGCGGATGCGGTCGCGATGATGTTCGAATCGACTTCGCCATGCGCGCAACGTCTCCGCGTAATGCAGGCGGAGGATCTCGATATCCGTAATCCACAGGCGCGCCCGCTCGGCCTGCGGCACGACCTCGGACAGGGCCGGTGAATACCCGCCCGGGAAGATGTACTTGCGCAACCACGGATTGGTCGAGCCGGGTCCGTCCATGCGGCCGATCGCGTGCAGCAGGGCCACCCCGTCCGGCATCAGCAATTCGCGCAGCTTACGGAAAAACACCGGATACTGGTTGACGCCGACATGCTCGAACATGCCGACCGAGACGATACGGTCGTAGCGTCCGCTCTCCTCGCGGTAGTCGCGCAGATAAAACTTGGCTCGGTCAGCCAGCCCGGCCGAAGCGGCGCGCCGGTTCGCGACCTTGAGCTGCTCCTCGGACAGGGTCAGCCCGGTCACCTCGGCGCCGCACTCGCCGGCCAAATACAGCGCCAAGCCGCCCCACCCGGAACCGATATCGAGCACTTTTTGCCCTGGCCGGAGCAGCAGCTTCGCCGCAATGTGGCGCTTCTTGTTCTGCTGCGCGGCGTCGATGTCGTCATTGGGCGAGCGGAAATAGGCGCAGGAATATTGGCGATCACGGTCGAGGAACAGCTCGTAAAGCTGGTCCGAAAGGTCGTAATGGTGGGCGGCATTGCGCCGCGATTGCGCAACCGGATTGTACTGATGCAGCCGGCGTACCAGACGCTTGCCGACCGCCGCCAGCCGCAACGCCAGGCTCTCATCGAGGGCGGCGTCGTTCGCGACGAGCACGTCGACAAAGTCGTAAAGAGTCCCTTCCTCGATCGTCAGCGTGCCCTCCATATAGGCTTCGGGCACGTAGAGCCGCGGGTTGGCCAGCAGTTTCCAGTGCAGCGCAGGGTCATTCAGGCGAATCGCCGCGGCTGGGCCGGGGCCGCCTTCAAAAACATATCGCCGGCCGGCGGCGTCGATCAGCGTCAGATGGCCGATGCGGATGACGCGGGAAAGCGCGGAGGCAAGCAGCAGCATGGCGGTTCAGTATTCAACCAATCGGTTCAAGCAGACAAGCCCCGACTGGCTCATCATCGTCGCCGGTGCGAGCGGTCGGCCGGGGTGTGAGCGATGCCGTTCCCATTCAGGCGCTCCAGTTCGCGACCGCATCGCGGGCAAAATCGGGATCTCTTCACAGAACGCTCGCAAACGCTGTTGTTCGCACGCGCGCCAAAAAGCGGCGCTGGCGGGGATACCGTCGCCCTGTTTTTCCTATAGCTGCTCGATGTTCAGCGCGCTGGCACGCAGGCTGACCGGGCAACTCCAGGCGGCATTTCGCACAGACCGATACTTTCGCCGATTTCGGGATGGCGGCTTCGTCTTGACCTGAGGTAAGTGAGCGCTTACTTACGCCCTCGCGATGCCGATAATTCGATTGGACAGCGACGAGCGCCGCAAGGCGATCGTCAGGGCGGCGGTGCCGATCTTCGCGCGCAAGGGGTTCGCGGGCACGACGACTCGCGAACTCGCCGAGGCCGCCGGTATCTCCGAGGCGCTGCTGTTCAAGCATTTCCCGAGCAAGCAGTCGCTCTATCGCGAAATCCGGCAGCTCGGCTGCGAAGGCGATCCGGCTCTCGAAACGCTTGCGACATTGCCGCCATCAACGGCAACGCTCGTGTGGATGCTTCGCTTCATGGTGCGCCATTTCCTAAGCGCCGCGGAAAACGAACGCGGCGGTCTCGATTCGCGGCTGCGGCTTGTCGCGCACAGTTTTCTCGAAGACGGCGAATATGCGCGCGAGCTGTTCGAAGCGGTATCCGAGCGCGTCCTGCCGCTGTTCGAGGCGTCGTACGAAGCGGCGGTCGCGTCCGGCGACATCACGGACCGGTTCGGGTCCCCATGCAACCTGTTCTGGTTCGCTCAGCACGTCCCGGCAATGCTGGCGCTGGCCGGATTGCCCGGGCGAAACTGCATGCCCTGCGAGGGCACGCTCGACAAAATCGCGGACGAGGCGACCGCCTTCATCCTGCGCGGGATCGGCATGCGCGACGACGCGAGCGCGGCCGGTGGGGACCAGGTGCGGGACGCCGCAGCGGATTAACCGCGGCTTAACCCCGGGGACAAGTCGGTTATGGATGGCGACCTCAAGACATTCGCAAGGGTGAACGAGGACCGAAGCGCGGTGGTCTCGCGCACACCGGCCGAGGCACCGGCGCGGCGCAAGCCGAAGCTGGTGCGCTGGTTCGTGATTGTCGGGCTGCTGCTCGCGCTGGTTCTCGGCGGGCTCTACGGTTTCAACCGGTTCCGCGACCAGGCGATCAAGAACTTCTTCGCCAGCAACAAGCCGCCGCCGGCGCAGGTCGCGGCCGTGAAGGCGACCACCACCACGGTGCCGCGCTCGGCGACCGGTATCGGTTCGCTCGAAGCGGTGCAGGAGGTAACCATAACCCCCGAAGTCGGCGGGCGGGTCACCGACATCATGTTCAATCCGGGCGAAGCGGTCAAAGCCGGCGACCCGCTGGTGCAGCTGAACGACGCGCCGGACCGCGCCGATCTGGCCAATTACGAGGCGCAGGCACGCTGGGCCGCGGCCTCGCTCGAACGCGCCAAAGTGCTGGCGCAGCGTCAGGTTGGACCGCAGCAGAATGTCGATCAGTGGCAGTCGCAGCTCGATCAGGCCCGCGCGCAGATCCTGAAAACGCAGGCGATCATCGACCAAAAAAAGGTCAAGGCGCCATTTTCCGGAAGGCTAGGCATCCGTCAGGTGAATCTCGGCGAGATCGTTACGACGAGTACGAAACTCGTCACGCTGACCGATCTGCACCAGCTCTACGCCAATTTCACGCTGCCCTCGACAATGCGTGACAAGGTCAAGCTCGGGCAGGAAGTCGAGATCACGGTCGATGCGTTTCCCGGCCGCATCTTCAAGGCCAAGGTGACGACGATCGAGCCGCAGGTGCGCAGCGATACGCGCATGATGTCGATCCAGGCGACCCTGCCGAACCCGGACGAGGCGCTGTTGCCCGGTATGTTCGTCAACGCCGCCGTCATTTTACCGCCGGGTCCACCCGACGTTGTGCTGCCCGAGACCGCGGTCGATTACACGCTTTACGGCGACAGTGTCTATCTCGTGCGCGAGGACGGCAACGACGCCCAGGGCAAGCCGGTCTTGAAGGCCATCCGTACACCGGTCACGACCGGCAAGCGCTGGGACGGCAAGGTCGCGGTGCTGTCGGGCGTCAAGCCGGGCGACACGGTCGTCGCGGCCGGACAGGTCAAGCTGCAAGATGGCGCGAGTGTGGTTGTCACCGGCGAGCCGCCGCCTCCGCCGGCGAAACCGACACTGCAATAGCGGTCGCCGGGTCAGCCCGCTCATGCATCCGTTAATCCCGTCGGCATTTCCCTCACCCGCCTCCGGGCTTCGCCCGGAGGCACGCTCTCCCGCAACACGGGAGACGGGGAACCGCACGCCATGGCGAGCGGTGGGTAGGGGGCTGCCCGATCCGGTGTACACCCGATGAAATTCACCGACATCTTCGTCCGCCGCCCGGTTCTGTCGCTTGTAGTCAGCCTGCTGATCCTTTTGATCGGCGGCATGAGCATGCTGGCGCTGCCGATCCGGCAGTATCCGCGGCTC
>JBFXDF010000266.1:0-5419 GCA_050181375.1 Alphaproteobacteria bacterium | reverse complement strand
ACCGGCCAATCGTGCTCGGGCCGCCGCAAAATCACCAAGGTGCACATCGTTCGGCTACTCGCCGGCTTGCGGGTGGAGTTGTGATATTGTCGCGGCAAACGCATATCGCGAGAGACACGGAGCACCGGTCATGGACGCCTTCGATGAACGCGAGCGGGCTTTCGAGGCCCGTTTCCACCACGATCAGGATTTGCAATTCAAGGTCAAGGCGCGCCGCAACCGGCTCTTGGGGCTGTGGGCCGCCGGGCGGATGGGGCTCGACGGCGACGCGGCGCGTGCCTATGCACAGGAGCTGGTGGACGCCGAATTCGCCGGCGGCGACCAGCATATCATCGAGAAGGTCTGTGCCGATCTGAAGGCCAAGGGCCAGAGCTGCACGCCGGCGCAGGTCGAATTCGAGCTGACCCACCTCGCCGAGACCGCCAAACGGCAGATCATGCGGGAATAGCGGCGCGCCCGATGCCCAGCTTCGAGGCGTCGTCACGGCCGGACCTGATCCGGGCATTCACGCGCCGGAAGGGGGGAGGGGGAAGTCCGGCATTCAGTCGCGAATGAGCGGACAAGCCCGGCCATGACGGTAACGCCGAAGATAAGCCGGGCGTGCGCCGACCCTGTGTGATGCGCATCACACTGCCGGAAATTTTTTCGCGAATCGAGAAAGGCGGCTCAAAGGTCCAGCACGAGCGTGTCGCCCTTCGCGCGCGAGCAGCAGATCAGCATGTGCGTCCGGCGGGCGACATCGCCGAGGATCGGATCGCGATGGTCCGGCTCGCCGTCGAGCCAGCGCGTCAGGCACGCGCCGCAATAGCCCAGTTCGCACGACGAACGGGTCTCGACGCCGTGCCGACGCAGCACGTCGAGGATGCTTTCTCCGGGCGGCACCTCGTATTCGCCGCCGCCGCGCGCCAGCCGCACCGTGAACGGCCGGTCGTCGTCGACCCGGGCGGGCGGCGCGGCGCCGGGGCCGGAGAAATATTCGCAATGCACGGTGCCCGGCGGCCAGTGCGCCGAAGCCGCCGCGGCCGCCGTCATCATGCCCGCCGGTCCGCAATAGTAGAGGTGGGTGCCCGGAGGCGGGTCACGCAGCAGCCCCGCGATGTCGAGGCCCTTTGCCGGGTCGCCGCCATCGTGATGAAACACGACCCGACCCATCGCCGCGAGCAAATCGAGCTCCTCGCGGAACGCGGTGCGCTCGGGCGAGCGGGTGCAGTAATAGAGGCGGAAATCGGCCCGGCGACGCTTCAGCTCGGCGATCATCGCCATAACAGGCGTGATGCCGATGCCCCCGGCCAGCAGCAGATGATGTTCGGCTTCCGCGGCGAGCGGGAAGTGGTTGCGCGGAAGCGACACCTCGACCATGTCGCCGACCCTGAGGTCGTCGTGTATCAGGCGCGAAGCTGCGCCAAGCTTCTCGCGCAAGACGGCGATGCAGTAGCGGCGCCGCTCGGCCGGGTCGTTCCACAGCGAATAGTCGCGCCACAAATCGTCGCCGAGCCGCACGCCGATATGCGAACCGGCTTCGAAACGCGGCAGATCGCGCCCGTTCGGGTCGACCAGCTCGTAGCCGTTGATGTCCTCGGCGAGATAGCTGATCGAGCGCAGCCTTAGGCGCATACCGATACATCCGTTCTTCAGAGGCCGGATGGCTTCGTGACCTGGAAGCTTTGCCGGTCCTCGATGCGCCGCATCCAGGCACGCAGGCTCGGGTTTTCGTCGAGCGGCGCCTCGCCCTCTGGGACGCGGGCCAGATAATATAACAGCGGGGTCACCATCAGATCGGCGAGGCTGATCCGCTCGCCGGCCATGAATGGCTGGTCGCCCATCAGCCGGGCGAATTCCGACAGGCACAGCCGGGTCCGCGGCACCGCTTCCGCGACCGCCTCCTCATCGACCGGCAATCCGAGACGCGGCGCGAGCATGCGGTTGAAGACGATGCCGGCGGCGATGGCCTGCCACGCATAGGAATCGACGATGCCCATGATCTGGCTCATCCGCGCGAACTGGTGCAGATCGGTCGGTTGCAGCGGCGAGACCGGAAAGCCCTCGTCGATATAGCGCAGAATGGCCTGGGTTTCGTAAAGCGCGAACCCGTCATGCTCAAAGGCCGGCACTTTCGCGAACGGATGGCGCGACAGATGCGGCTCCTCGCGATGCGCGCCGAACGGGACATGGACCAGCTCGTGCGCGACGCCCTTCTCGGCGAGCGCCAGCCGCACGCTCCAGACATAGGTGCTGCCAGCCGGGCCGTAGACGATCGGCCGCGCCATCCCGGTCCTCCGTTGCAATTCGCGAGCGCGCGCCAACAGTGGTCATCGAACCCGCTTCCGGTCAAGCCGAAGCGGGCTTTCTTGCCCGTTTGCCGGGTACGCGCCTACAACAGACCGCGAAAGACAAACGAACGTGGAGAGTCCTTCGCGGGAGAGTTGGCGATGGGCATGACGATCATCGAAAAAATCCTGGCGCGGAAAAGCGGGGCAGCGAGGATCGCGCCCGGCGATCTCGCCGTCGTCGATGTCGATCTCGTCGTGATGATCGATTTGAGCTTCGGGCAGGGGTCGTGGCGCGAGGTGCTGAAGGTGCACGACCCCGACAAGGTCGTTGTCGTGTTCGATCACGACGTGCCGGCCTCGAACCGAGCGGCGGCGGCGATGCACGCGCGCGGCCGCGAGTTCGCGCGGCGTTTCGGGATCAGGCGGGTGCACGATGTCGGGCCGGATCAGGGGATCAGTCACGTTGTCGTCGCCGAAAACGCCTATGCGCTGCCCGGCACCGTGCTGGCCTGCTCGGACTCGCATACGTGCAGCGCCGGGGCGCTTAACTGCGCCGCGCGCGGCCTTGGTGCCCCCGATCTGCTGTACGCGCTGACCACGGGAAAGACCTGGTTCCGGGTCGGCGAAACGGTCCGCTACGACCTCGACGGCAATTTCGCGCCGGGCGTCTCGGCGAAGGACCTGTTCCTCCATATCGCCGGCGCTTATGGCGATCACGCGAACCAGAACGTCGAGTTCGGCGGGTCGGCGCTGCCCGGTCTGTCGATCGACGCGCGCCGCACCCTGACGACGATGGGCGCCGAGCTGTCCGCCGAATTCGCCACCTTCGAGCCGGACGACGCGCTGATCGGGTATATCAAGGCGCGCAGTCCGGCGCCGTTCGAGCCGCAATACCCCGACGCGGACGCCTCCTACGCGGCGCGGCGGCGCATCGATCTCGGCGCGCTGCGGCCGATGCTGGCGCTGCCCGACAGCGTTATACGCAACGCCGTGCCGGTCGCCGACGCACCGCGCGAGCCGATCCAGCAGGCCTTTATCGGCTCCTGCGCCAACGGCACGCTCGACGATCTCGCCGAGGCGGCCCGCGTGCTGCGCGGGCGCCGCGTCGCGCCAGGCGTGCGGCTGCTGGTCACGCCGGGATCGCAGCGCATCGCGACAGAGGCGGCGCGGGCCGGCTACACGCAGATTCTGCTCGAAGCCGGCGCGGTCGTGACCCCGGCGACCTGCGGCGCCTGCTACGGCGGTCACATGGGCGTGCTCGGTCCCGGCGAAACCTGCATCACAGCGAGCACGCGCAATTTCCGCGGCCGCATGGGGCACGACAGCGCACGCATCTACATGGCGTCGCCAGCCACGGTGGCGGCCTCGGCGGTGGCCGGGCACATCGCGGAGGTATCGGAGCTGTGAGCCGACCTTGAACAAGGAACAGGGCGCGGCAATCTCCGGTCTCGCATACCGTTAGCAGCGCCAGAGGCCGGGGTTCCGGCCAACGCGCTTTATCCTTGGCGGGCTCCGGCCTTGGTCTTCGCCGTTCCGATCTATGACGACAACCCGGTACGGCATGCGCCGCTCGTTACCTATGCGCTGATCGGCGCCTGCACCGGCGCGTGGTTCTGGCAAATCGCGGCGGGCGAGGAACTGGCCGCGTTCCACTACGGGATGATCCCGGCAGCGCTGTTCGGATACTGGCCGCCCGGGGTGCAGCCGATCCCGCCCTGGGCGACGCTGTTCACCAGCATGTTCCTGCACGGCGGCTGGATGCACCTGATCAGCAACATGCTGTTCCTGTGGATTTTCGGGAACAATATCGAGGATCTGCTCGGCAAGTTCCGGTATTTGCTGCTTTATCTGGCAAGCGGCGTCGTGGCGGCGCTGATCCAGGGGCTGTCGGCGAGGTACTCGCAGATCCCGATGGTCGGCGCGAGCGGCGCGGTGGCGGGCGTGCTCGGCGCCTATCTGCTGACCTATCCGCGCGCCAACGTGCATGTGCTGGTGTGGATCGTCATTTTCTTCTGGATCGTTACGGTGCCGGCCTGGGTGCTGCTCGGGTTTTGGTTCGCGATGCAGGTACTGAGCGGGTTGGGCACGGCGGCGAGCGAGCCGGGGGTCGCGTTCTGGGCGCATGTCGGCGGTTTTGTCGCCGGTGGAGGGCTGTTTTTGATGCTGCGGCCGCGCGGCGTCGATATATTGCAGCCGCGGCATTCGCCGACCTGGACGAGTGTCCCGCCCGGCGCGATGCCTCGGGAGATGAGCGGTCGCCGCCGGTCTCACTCCGGCAGCGTGCCCGACGCCGGACACCGGTCTTCGCAACGTCGTCCGTGGGAATAGCATTTCGCGATCGATAAAGACCCGGATGATCGCTCTGCGTGCTAAGCTATGTTCGGGACCGTTCCGCGTCCGCTGTTTGTTGATAATGCGTAGCGGCAGAAGCGGCTTCCGCCCGGAAGTTGAGGTTTCTGAAGAGGCAACCATGCGGCCCGGCTCTCGCATGACCCAGACAGTCGCCCCATCGGGGTCGGCCGATGGGGTCTCCGCCAACGCCGCGAGGCTATGATGTTGCTGTCGGTTCTGCGGGGCGTCGCGCGTCTTGTCTTTGTGATGGTGCTGCTCGCTGTGACCGGCGGTGCGGCCGCCGTCGCCTATGGTCTTTATTATTTCAGCCACGACCTCCCGGATTTTCAGCGGATCGCAAATTATGTGCCCGCGGTCGGCAGCAAGGTCTACGACGCGGACGGCAAGCTGATCGCCGAATTCGAGACCGAGCGGCGCATCCCGGTGTCGATCGGCGAGGTGCCGACGCTCGTCGTTAATGCCTTTTTGGCGGCCGAGGACCGCGATTTCTACTCGCATAACGGGGTGGACCCGCAGGCGATCTTTCGCGCCGCGGTGGCCGATATCGCGCGGTACCGCAGCGGTCAGCGGCCGATCGGCGCTTCCACAATCACCCAGCAGGTGGTGCGTCATTTTCTGTTGAGCCGCGAGGTGTCGATCACGCGCAAGGCCAAGGAAGCGATCCTCGCCTATCAACTCGACAAAACGCTGAGCAAGGATCGCATTCTCGAGATTTATTTGAACGAGATCTATTTCGGAGCCGGCGCGTACGGCGTAGCGGCGGCCGCGGATACCTATTTCCAGAAAAAACTCGATCA
>JBFXDF010000265.1:0-5447 GCA_050181375.1 Alphaproteobacteria bacterium | reverse complement strand
CAACTTTGCGACACAACTCACGGGAGGTTGCGTTGTCGCGGCAGATGGAACCCGATCGCCGCTGCGGATGCGGAGCGCGGGTCGCGGCCGGTCTTGATCGGCGCTGGCTGTTGCGGTCGGCGGGGGCGGGGTTGCTGGTGACCGCGGCGGCGCCGCTGGCGCGGGCGGAGGGCGGGAAATACGAGGCGATGATCCTCGCCTGCATCGACCCGCGCACCCAAGGACCGGTGGGCGCCTATGCGGCGAAGCGCGGCTTGACGGGGCAATACAGCCAGTTCGCCATTGCCGGCGCCGCGGTCGGCGTCGTCGCGCCGGCTTTCGCCGATTGGCACAAGACATTCTGGGACAATCTCGCCGCCTCGATACAGCTGCACCGGATCGGTATGGTCATCGCGATCGATCACCGCGACTGCGGCGCCGCCGCGATCGCGTATGGCGCGGCGGCAATCGCCGATCCGGCGCGCGAGGCCGAGACTCACGGCAAGGCGCTCGCGCAATTCCGCCAGGAGGTCGCTCAGCGTCACCCAACGCTCAAGGTCGAAACCGGGCTGATGGCGCTTGATGGCTCGATCGAGATGTTCGGCTTATCGGGTTAAACACGTTCGACCATGCTGTCTTCGGTCCCGTGCGCGGAATCGGGGCTGGTTATCACTCCGCCGCGCGGGCCGGGGTGAGCTGCACGGAGTTCGGTCCGTAGCGGTCGCGGAAGGGCTGCGTATCGATCTCTTCCAGCTCGATCTCGCGCGCCAGGACTTTTTTCTTCCACGCCTCGTGTTCGGGAATGTTGGCATGGAACTCGGGCATGACCTCGCGCGCGAACAAGTCGAGACTTTCGCAGATGTGCTCGTGCGTGTTCTTGCCCGCCTGGTTCAGCAGGATCACCGAGTCGATATGCGAGGTTTCGAACTTGCGCAGTTTCTGGCGCAAGGTCTCGGGTGAGCCGATCAGACCCCCGCGCAGCGCGCGCTGATGATTCTCCGGGTTGGCGCGCTTCCACTTCTCGTATTCGTCCCAGAGATTGACCGTGCCGGGGTCGGGGCGGCGGCGGTTTTCCTGCTGGCCGTAGAAGCGCAGCGCGAACTGGAAAAACGGGATGCCGTCGGCGCGGCGGCGCGCCTCCTCGTCGGTCTCGGCGCACATGAAATAGCTGGTGATCGCGAGGTTCGGGTTGGTGACGTAATCAGAGAGCTTCTGCTGGCGCTTGGTAAAGGCGTTGTAATAAGCGTGCACCCAGGCATGCGCCGCGTCGGCCGACAGAAACTGAAACGCCAGCGCGCCGAGGCCGCGCCGTCCGGCCATCTCGATCGTATCCAATGCCGAGCAGGCGACCCATAACGGCGGGTGCGGTTTCTGGATCGGCTTCGGCACGACATTGCGCAGCGGCATCTGAAAATACTTGCCGTGATGCTCGACCGCGTCTTTTGTGAACATCGGGATGATGGCCTGGATTGCCTCCTCCCAGATCGCCCGCTTCTCGTCGAAATTGACGCCGAACGGCTCCAGTTCGGTGACGCTGGCGCTCTCGCCGGTGCCGAATTCGACGCGCCCGTTCGAGACGAGGTCAAGCGCGGCGATGCGCTCGGCGCAACGGGCCGGGTGCGTCGTCGTCAATTGCATGATGCCATGGCACAGGCGGATGTTCTTTGTCCGCTGGCTGGCCGCGCCGAGGAACACCTCGGGCGCTGGCGAGTGCGAGTATTCCTCGAGAAAATGGTGCTCGACTTCCCAGGCGTAGTCGTAGCCGAGCTTGTCGGCCAGTTCGACCTGATCGAGCGCGTTCCGATAAAGCCGATGCTCGCCCCCCGCTTCCCAGGGACGCGGCATCTGCAGCTCGTAAAATATGCCGAATTTCATTCGTGGTCCTCCTGTCGAGGGGCGATCATGGCGGTGCGGCGGCGGGCTGACAATCCGGGGAAAGGACATGCCGGGCCGTCGATGGAGATGGGCGCCTTGCCATTGACCGGCGCCCTCCGTACCTATCGTTTAACCCTATCCCCAGGAAACGCGGGCGAGCGAGGTGCGCGATGGCGATAAAGCTCCAGGACGAAAAACTGTTCCGCCAGCATTGCTATGTCGACGGCGAATGGGTTGACGCGATCGGCCGCGAGACGATCCCGGTCAAGAACCCGGCGACCGGCGAGACGCTCGGCACCGTGCCGAAAATGGGCGCCGAGGAGACCCGCCGCGCGATCGAGGCGGCCGACCGGGCGCTGCCGGCGTGGCGCGCCAAGACCGCCAAGGAACGGGCGCAAATCCTGCGCAAATGGTTCGAGCTGATGATGGCGAACCAGGACGACCTCGCTGCGCTGATGACCGCCGAGCAGGGCAAACCTCTGGCGGAGGCGAAGGGCGAGATCGCTTACGCCGCCGCGTTCATCGAGTGGTTTGGCGAGGAGGGAAAACGGATTTACGGCGACACGATCCCGTCGCACGGGACCGACAAGCGCATCGTCGTGCTGAAGGAGCCGATCGGCGTCTGCGCCGCGATCACCCCGTGGAACTTCCCGTCCGCGATGATCACGCGCAAGGCCGGGCCGGCGCTGGCGGCGGGCTGCACGATGGTTCTGAAACCGGCGACCGCGACCCCGTTCTCGGCGCTGGCGCTGTGCGAACTGGCCGAACGCGCCGGCGTGCCGAAGGGCGTGTTCTCGTGCGTCACCGGCGGCGCCACCGAGATCGGCGGCGAGATGACCTCGAACCCGACCGTGCGCAAGCTGACCTTTACCGGCTCGACCGAGATCGGCAAGCTGTTGATGGAGCAGTGCGCCGGCACCGTGAAGAAGGTCTCGCTCGAACTCGGCGGCAACGCGCCGTTCATCGTGTTCGACGACGCCGATATCGAGATGGCCGTGAAGGGCGCGATCGCCTCGAAATACCGCAACGCCGGCCAGACCTGCGTCTGCGCCAACCGCATTCTGGTGCAGGACGGCGTCTACGATGCCTTCGCGAAACGTCTCGCCGAGACCGCCGGCGCGATGAAGGTCGCGGGCGGCTTCGAGCAGGGCGCGGTGATCGGACCGCTGATCGATATGAAGGCGGTCGAGAAGGTCGAGCACCATATCGCCGACGCCGTGCAGAAGGGCGCCAAGATCGTCATCGGCGGCCATCGGCATGCGCTCGGCGGCAGCTTTTTCGAGCCGACCGTGCTGACCGGGGTGACGACCGACATGGTCATCACCAAGGAGGAGACGTTCGGGCCGGTGGCGCCGCTCTACCGCTTCAAGACCGAGGACGAGGCGGTCAGGATGGCGAACGACACCGAATTCGGTCTCGCCGCCTATTTCTACAGCCGCGACATCGGCCGCATCTTCCGGGTGGCCGAGGCCTTGGAATACGGCATCGTCGGCATCAACGAAGGCATCATCTCGACCGAGATCGCCCCGTTCGGCGGCGTGAAGGAAAGCGGCATCGGCCGCGAGGGGTCGAAATACGGCATCGAGGACTTCCTCGAAGTCAAATATCTCTGCCTCGGCGGCATCGACCGCTGACACCTTCGGGAGCGGCCGTCACGCCGCCTCCTTCCGCCGCTTTCCGTACCGCAACCGCCGATCGCGGCGCTCTGGCATGCGCGGTTGGGGCATCATGGGGGTTGACTGCGGCGCCTCCGCCCTTATTCTCATATTCAGCATAAGTCGCCGCCGACCAGCGGAGACGGGACCGGACGGAACCTCCGTCCGGTTTTTCCGGGCATTCGAAATGCTCAGTCTGAGTATAAGCGGAGGACCGCAGATGCTTGACACCGTCACCCCGAACCGCGCGACCCCGCTGCCGCTGCCGGAGCTGTACGCCCGTGTCGAGCGCCATATCCCGCCGTTCGAATGGCCGGCGCTGGCGGACGACATCGCCGCAATCCTCAAGCTCAAGGAAGAGCGCAACGCGGTGATCCTGGCGCACAACTACCAGACGCCCGACATCTTCCACACGGTCGGCGACATTGTCGGCGACAGCCTGGCGCTGGCCCGCGAGGCGGCGCGCACCGACGCGGGCGTAATCGTGCTGGCCGGCGTGCATTTCATGGCCGAGACCGCGAAGCTGCTGAACCCGGAAAAGACCGTGCTGATCCCCGACCTGAGGGCCGGGTGCTCACTGGCCGAGTCGATCACCGCTTCCGATGTGCGGCTGATGCGCGAGCGTCACCCGGGCGTACCGATCGTGACCTACGTCAACACCTCGGCGGCGGTGAAGGCGGAGAGCGATATCTGCTGCACGTCGGGGAACGCCAAGAAGATCGTCGAGTCGCTCGGCGCGCCGAAGGTCATCATGATCCCCGACGAATATCTCGCGCGCAACATCGCGGCGCAGACCGATGTCGAGATCATCGCCTGGAAGGGCCATTGCGAGGTCCACGAGCGTTTCGCACCGGAGGACATCCGCGAATTGCGCGCGACGCACCCGGGGATCACGGTGCTGGCGCACCCGGAATGCCCGCCCGAAGTCATCGCCGAATGCGATTTCGCCGGCTCGACGGCGGCGATGGCCGATTATGTCGGAACGCAGCGGCCGGCCAAGGTCGTGCTGCTGACCGAGTGCTCGATGAGCGACAACGTCGCGCTGCAATACCCCGATCTCGATTTTGTGCGGCCGTGCAATCTGTGCCCGCACATGAAGCGGATCACGCTGCACAACATCCGCCATGCGCTCGAAACGATGACGCACGAGGTTACCGTCGCGCCGGAAATCGCCGACAAGGCGCGGCGGTCGGTCGAGCGCATGCTCGCGATCGGCTGACCGGCCTCACGACCGCCCCTCACCCCTTCCCTCTCCCCGCTTACGGAGAGAGGGAGAGCATTGGCGGCAACGCGAAATGCCCTTCGACGCCAGGACGTATCGCCGGGGCCACATTCCCTCTCCCCGCAGGCGGGGAGAGGGACAGGGTGAGGGGCTGTTGCGGCCGACGCACAAATCAGAAAACGGAATAGACCAATGCTGCGCATCCTGATCGAGCCGATCGTCCGCGCCGCGCTGCTCGAGGATCTCGGCCGCGCCGGCGACATCACCAGCGACGCGGTCGTACCCGCCGGCACGCGCATCGACGCTGTCATGGCGGCGCGTCAGCCGGGCGTGCTCGCCGGTCTCGAAGCCGCGCTGCTTGCCTTCGAGCTGCTCGATCCCGGCCTGCGCGTCGAGCGGCTGCGCCATGACGGCGACCGGATCGAGCGCGGTCAACAGGTAGCTCGCATCGAGGGCAACGCGCGTGCCGTGCTCGCCGCCGAGCGGACGGCGCTGAACCTGATCTGCCGTCTGTCCGGGGTCGCCACGGCAACGAGATCGCTGGTCGATGCGGTCGCCGGGCACAAGGCGAAGATCGTCTGCACCCGCAAGACGACCCCCGGTCTGCGCATTCTCGAAAAGGAGGCAGTGCGGCTGGGCGGCGGCGCCAATCACCGCTTCGGCCTCGACGACGCGATGCTGATCAAGGACAACCACGTCGCGATGGCCGGCGGGGT
>JBFXDF010000264.1:0-5467 GCA_050181375.1 Alphaproteobacteria bacterium | reverse complement strand
ACACCCGCACCGGCCGCGCGATGTTCTTGAGCTGCTGATCGCCGAGATCCTCGAAAGCGAGGTCGAGCCTCCCGGCGGCGTCCTCCTGCACCCGGGACGAGACGCAGATCCCGCCCGGCTCGGCCAGACCTTCGAGCCGCGCCGCGATGTTGACCCCGTCGCCGAATATGTCGCCGTCCTCGACGACGATGTCGCCCTGATGAATGCCGATGCGGAACTCGATGCGACGCCCGGCCGCGACCGCCGCGTTGCGCAGGGCGATCTCGCATTGCACGGCGGCGGCGCAGCGCAGCGCGTCGAGCACGCTCTGAAACTCGGCGAGCAGCCCGTCGCCGGTGGTCTTGACCACCCGCCCCCGGTGCTCGCTGATGGCGGGATCGACCACCTCGCGCCGCAGCGCCCGCAGCGCCGCCAGCGTGCCCTCCTCGTCATCCCCGATCAGCCGCGAATACCCGGCGACATCGGCCGCCAGGATCGCCGCCAGCCGGCGCTCCATGCGCGCTGCCGCCATCGGCGCCTTCCTCCACACACCATCATAGCGCCATTCTTTGCTGCTATGGGTACGCCGATAGTCCCTTCCCTGCCCCGCTTCCCGCCGATCCCCTGAACCCTCCCTGTTCCACCCCCGCCAATTCCCTGCCGCCAACCGCGCGGAATGGCTGGAAGCAGGATCGCCCCCTCACTGGCCGTGACGGTTGTTGCCAGCCGCGATCGGGTTTGGCTATGACGATGCGTCGGCTCACCGCCGGTACACTGTCCGAACGGAAAGCGCCTTCATGTCAGAGACCACCCCGGTCCTCATCGGAATGTCCGGCAGCCTGCGCGCCGGCTCCTACTCGAACGCGGTGCTCGCGACGTTGCGCGCGAAATTCGCCGGCCGTGCCGAGCTGCGGCTGTACGACCTCGCGCCGATCCCGCTCTACAACCAGGATTTCGAGGGCGAGAAGCGCCCGCCGAGCGTCAAGAAGCTGCTCGCCGACATCGAATCGGCCGACGGTCTCGTGCTCTGCGCGCCGGAGTTCAACCACAGCATCCCCGGCGTCCTGAAGAACGCGATCGACTGGGCGTCGCGCCCGGCCTTCCAGTCGGTGCTGGCGTACAAGCCGGTGGCGATCATGGCCACCTCGCGCGGGCCGTTGGGCGGTGCGCGCTGCCTCGAACACATGAAGGTGGCGCTCGATTCATGCCTATGCCGCGTGGCGCTGGCCCGCGAAGTCATCATCACCTCGGCCGAAAGCAAGATTACCGACGGCCGTCTCGTCGATGAAACCTCGCTCGGCTTCGCCTGCGGCGCCGTGGAGGCACTGCTCGCCGATATCCGCCTCTGGCCTTTGGGCACGCCGAATCGGACCTGACAGCGCCGATCAAGCACGAGACGGCGTTTCACGTCCAGAGTGTCGGCGCGCCAGTATTCTTCCGTGACCCGCGCTCGATCCTGGTCTTAACTAGACCCCGCAAGCAGAACCGGCGTTCGCCACGCGAGGAGGAACCGTGCCCCTAGAACTCAAGATGGATCGCAATCTCGCGCTCGAAGCGGTGCGCGTCACCGAGGCGGCGGCGCTGTCGGCCTCGCGGCTGATGGGACGCGGCGACGAGAAGGCGGCCGACCAGGCCGCGGTCGACGCGATGCGCCAGGCGCTCAACAGCCTGTCGATCGAGGGCACCGTCGTGATCGGCGAGGGCGAGCGCGACGAGGCGCCGATGCTGTTTATCGGCGAGAAGGTCGGCACCGGCCAGGGACCCAAGATCGACATCGCGCTCGACCCCCTCGAAGGCACGACGATCACCGCCAAGGGCGCCGCCAACGCGCTGGCGGTTCTGGCGATGGCCGACGACGGCGGGTTTCTCAACGCGCCCGATGTCTACATGGACAAGATCGCGGTCGGCGGCGGGTTGCCGGAGGGCGTGGTCGATCTCGACGCCGATCCGGCCGAGAACCTCGCGAACCTTGCCCGCGCGAAACAGCTGGACGTCGCCGACCTGGTCGTCTGCATCCTCGACCGGCCGCGCCACGCCGAGCTGATCGCCAAGGTGCGCGGGGCCGGCGCCCGCATCATGCTGATTGGCGACGGCGACGTGAGCGGCGTGATGGCCACCTCCGACCCGGAAACCGGGATCGACATCTACATGGGGTCCGGCGGCGCTCCGGAGGGCGTTCTGGCGGCGGCGGCGCTGCGCTGCATCGGCGGCCAGATGCAGGGTCGCCTGTTGTTCCGCAACGACGACGAGCGCGGCCGCGCGCACCGCCTCGGCATCACCGATCTCGACCGCAAATACACGATGCTGGACATGGCGCATGGCGATGTGATGTTCGCCGCGACCGGGGTCACCAACGGCAGCATGCTCAAGGGCGTTCGGCGCATCCCGGGCGGCGCGTTCACGCATTCGGTCGTGATGCGCTCGAAAACCGGCACAGTTCGCTACGTCGAGGCCAAACACGACTTCACGCGCAAGCAGCCCTTCGCCCCGCTCGGCCGCTGATCGGGTTAACCAACCCGCCATTGCTGCTCCCTTTCCACAATTGGGGAGCTGTTCGGGGTGAGGGGGAGGAATCGGCCGCAACCGCTTCCCGGTAGGCACATTATGCGTGCCGCCGATTCTGCGGGCCGCCGCCGCCGCTGGAACTGCCGTTTCATAAAAGACCCGGCCGGACCGAGGCTTTTGCCACTGGTTGTGGACCCCACGATCGGCATCAACAAAATAAAGCATGGACGGCACGGTATCGCCGATCGCGGCGCCTCCCTTTCTCGGTGTGGAACGCTCGGTATGCGGCCGGCGCTGGCGCGTCCGTCCGTCCGACGAGGGCATGGCGTTGCTGATCGCCGAGCGGCTCCAGCTCCCGGAAATCGTGGGCAGGCTTCTCGCGCAGCGCGGCATCGGGTTGGCCGAGGCTCCTTCGTTTCTGGCGCCGCGGTTGCGCGAACAGCTCCCGGACCCGTCGCACCTGCGCGACATGGCGCCGGCCGTCGAGCGCCTCGTGCGTGCGATCAGAGGCGGCGAGAAGATCGTCGTGTTCGGCGATTACGATGTGGACGGCGCGACCTCGGCGGCGCTGCTGCTGCGCTTTTTCGCTTCGGTCGGCGCAACCGCCTCGGTCTACGTGCCGGACCGGCTGCGCGAGGGTTACGGGCCGAACGCGCCGGCGCTGCGGCGCTTGCGGGAGGCGGGGGCCGCGATCGCGATAACGGTCGATTGCGGCGCGACGGCGCACGATCCTTTGGCCGCGGCCAAGGAAGCCGGGCTCGACGTGATCGTGGTTGATCATCATGTCGGCGAGGCGCTGCTGCCGCCGGCCGTTGCGGTCATCAACCCGAACCGGATCGACGAGGCGAGCCCGCACGGGGCGCTCGCCGCGGTCGGGGTCGCTTTCCTGCTGGTTGTCGCGGTCAATCGGGCATTGCGTGAGGCCGGCTGGTACGGGGCGCGGACGGAACCCGACCTGCTGCAATGGCTCGATCTCGTCGCGCTCGGCACCGTGTGCGATGTCGTCCCGCTGACCGGGATAAACCGCGCCCTCGTCGCCCAGGGCATCCGGGTCGCGCGGCAGGGCCATAATCCCGGCCTGCGCGCACTGGCGGCAATCGGCGGCATCACCGAGCCGATCGACGCCTACCATCTCGGTTTCGTTCTGGGACCGCGGGTCAATGCCGGCGGGCGGGTCGGCGCTTCCGATCTCGGCGCCCGGCTGCTTGCCTGCGACGACCCGGCGGAAGCGGCGCAACTGGCGGCGCGGCTGGACGCCCACAACCGCGAGCGCCGCGCGATCGAGGCGGAGACCTTCGAGGCGGCAATCGCGGCCGTCGAGGCCGGCCCGCAATCGCCCGCCCTGGTGTTCGCGGCGGCCGAAGGCTGGCATCCGGGGGTGATCGGCATAGTCGCGGCGCGGCTCAAGGAGCGCTATCAGCGCCCGGCCTGCGTCGTCGCGGTTGCGGACGGGGTGGGGAAAGGATCGGGCCGCTCGGTGCCGGGAGTGGCGCTCGGACCGGCGGTGATAGCGGCCCGCCAGGCCGGGCTGCTGGTCAACGGCGGCGGGCACGCGATGGCGGCGGGCTTCACGGTCGCCGCCGATCGGCTGGAAATGCTGCGCGCGTTTCTGGCCGAGCGTCTCGGCGACGGCATTGAGCGCGAGCGTCTCGTTCCGCTGCTGTCGATCGACGGCGCGCTGTCGGCTTCCGGGGCCACTTCCGGTCTCATCGCGCATCTCGACGCGCTGGCCCCGTTCGGCTCGCCCAACCCCGAGCCGCGCTTTGCGTTTCCGGCGATACGCCTGGTCTATGTCGAGCCGGTCGGCGGCGGCCATTTGCGCTGCACGCTGGCCGATGCATCCGACGCTGGCGGAGCGCGGCTCGGCGCGATCGCGTTCCGCGCCGCCGACACGCCGCTCGGCCGGTTTCTCGCCGCCTCGCGCGGGCGCGCGATTCATATCGCCGGCCACCTGCGGCGCGATAGCTATCGCGGCGGAGACGCGGTGCGGCTCGTCATCGACGACGCCGCCCCGGCCGGATAGCGCTAGCCGGCGTTGATCCCGGTTCGTTCGTGCTCGGCCTTTGGGCCGGGGCAGCTACGAGCCGCCGCCAACGCCCGGCTTCTCGTGGATGGCCGGGCCAAGCCCGGCCATGAACGACATGGGCTAGGGATTCCGGGCTTTTGATATAGGATCAACCGCGTCCGAAGCGGCGCAACAGGTCTAGCAATTCGGATATGCCGGCCCATTCTTCGACGCGGTCGACCGCGTGCTCGACCTCGGCCGCGCCGGCTTCGGTCAGCACGGTGCCGGCGAGCTGGCGGAACTTGGCGCGGATTTCCGATTCGGAGAACGGCTCGTTGAAATCGCCGCGATGGCTGTCGCGGGCATGCGTCGCGCGCCGTCCGTCGGTCAGCGTGACCGTGACACTCGCCGGCCGCAGCCGCGGCGCCAACGCACTCATCTCCGGATCCTCATTGATCCGCACCCGTGAACGCAGACCGGCGATGACCGGGTCCCGCAGCGCGCTGTCGTCGAGCTCGGTGAAGCCGGCGCCGCCGCGCACGACCATCGCCGCCGCCGCGTGCGGCAGCGAGTATTTCGACGCGAAGTAGTTCGGCGGGTCCGGGTTGCGCATCACCGACGCGAAACGGTAGGTGGCAAACTCGATCCGCTCGACTTCCTCCGGCTTGGGGTGCAGTTCGGCGAGCACCGCGGCGAGGCAGTCGAGCGCCGGATGGATCGGGTTGCAGCAGGCGTAAAGGCGGAAGTAGTTGCGTGTGATCTCCCAGCGCTCGCCCAGCCGGTCGAGCACGCCGTCCGGCGTGAAGCCGCTCCCGACCAGTTGACCGAGCGCCTCCTCGATCGCGTCCGGCTGCGCCTCGAACCCGGCCAGCGCCAGTTCCGGGGCGAGCGCGCCGGCGTAGGCGCTCATCCCGCCGGCGACGTTGAGAGCGGTCGCGCCGGCCGGCGCGGGTGGGGAGCGCGGGGGCAGCCGCACCG
>JBFXDF010000263.1:0-5502 GCA_050181375.1 Alphaproteobacteria bacterium | reverse complement strand
AATCGGCCCCGTCGGCGACGAGGAACAGCACCGTGCGTGAGATGTCCTCGGCCTTGCCGAGCCGCCCGACCGGGATGCGCGCGACGATCTTTTCGAGCACGTCCTTCGGCACGGCGCGCACCATCTCGGTATCGACATAGCCCGGCGCCACCGCGTTGACGGTGATGCCGCGCGACGCCCCCTCCTGCGCCAATGCCTTCGTGAAGCCGTGGATTCCCGATTTCGCGGCGGCGTAGTTGACCTGCCCGTACTGCCCGGCCTGACCGTTGATCGAGCCGATATTGACGATGCGGCCAAAGCGGCGGTCGCGCATGCCGTCGATCACGGCCCGGCACATGTTGAAGCACGACGACAGGTTGGTCTGGATCACCGCGTTCCACTGCTCGAAGCTCATGCGCTGCATCGTCGTGTCGCGCGTAATGCCGGCATTGTTGATCAGCACCTCGACCGGCCCGCTAAGCGACGCCTCGATCGCCCTGACGCCCTGCTGGCAGGCGTCGAAATCGGCCACGTCGAATTTGAACACCGGGATGCCGGTCTCCGCCGAGAACGCCTCCGCCGTCTTATCGTCATGCCCGTAATTTGCCGCGACCTTGTACCCGGCGTTTTTCAGCGCCACCGAGATCGCGCGTCCGGTACCGCGCGTCCCGCCGGTAACCACAGCGATCCTGGCCATCGGTTCCTCCCTTCCGCATGGATTGTAGGATGGGCTGAGCGCCCGCGAAGCCCATCAAAAGACGCGCCCCACGCAGATTGGTGGGCTTTGCTCCGCTCAGCCCACCCTACGGCTACGGCCTTTCAGTCCGCCCTACGGCTTTTAACGCGTCAATCCCGCGCGACGCACATCGCGATCCCCATGCCGCCGCCGATGCACAAGGTCGCGAGCCCCTTTTTCGCGTCGCGCTTCTGCATCTCGTAGAGCAACGTCACCAGCACCCGGCATCCCGAGGCGCCGATCGGATGGCCGAGCGCGATCGCGCCGCCATTGACATTGAGCTTGTCGCGGTCGAAGCCGAGATCCTTGCCGACCGCGCAGGCCTGCGCCGCGAAGGCCTCGTTGGCCTCGATCAAGTCGAGATCGCCGACCGACCAGCCGGCCCTTTCGAGTGCCATGCGGCTGGCCGGGATCGGCCCCGTCCCCATGATCGCCGGATCGACCCCGGCGGTCGCCCACGACACGATGCGCGCCAACGGTTTCGCCCCGCGGCGCTCGGCCGCCTCCGCCGTCATCAGCACGACCGCCGCGCCGCCGTCGTTGATGCCGGAGGCGTTGCCGGCCGTCACGGTGCCGTTCTTGTCGAAGGCCGGTCGCAATTTCGCCAGCACCTCGACCGTCGTGCCGTGCTTCGGGTGCTCGTCGGTATCGACGACCGTCTCGCCGCGCCGGGTCTGGATCACGACCGGCACGATCTCGTCGTTGAAGCGGCCCGATTTTTGCGCTTTCTCGGCCTTTTCCTGCGACCACGCGGCGAACTGGTCCTGCTGCTCGCGCGTGATCTGCCAGCGCTGTGCGACATTCTCGGCCGTATTGCCCATGTGATAGCCGTTGAAGGCGTCCCACAGCCCGTCCTTGATCATCGTATCGATCATCTGGGCATCGCCCATCTTGACGCCGTTGCGCAGATGGATGCAGTGCGGCGCCTGGCTCATGCTCTCCTGGCCGCCGGCCACGACGATGTCGCTGTCGCCGGCCCGGATCGCCTGGTAGCCGAGCGCGACGGTGCGCAGCCCCGAGCCGCACAGCTGGTTGACCCCGTAAGCGGTGCGCTCGAACGGGATGCCGGCTGCGACCGCCGCCTGCCGCGCCGGGTTCTGTCCCTCGCCGGCCGCCAGGATCTGACCCATGATGACCTCGGAGACCTCCTTCGGATCGACCGCGGCACGGCGCAGCGCCTCGGCGATCGCGACCTCGCCGAGCTTGTGCGCCGGCAGGCTGGCGAGCCCGCCGTTGAAGGCGCCGACCGGGGTGCGGGCGGCGCCGGCGATGACGATGTCGGTCATGACGGTCTCCTTACGGGTTCGACGAGGCAGGATCGGCGGGCTGGCCGTCTCCGATATGTGGGCGGGCCGCACGGTCTTTGAAGCGCATGCCGCGTTCCCCGCGAGCCGGCCTTTCGAGTGCGCCAGATTTTTCGAGTGCGCAAGTTTCTATATGCTGCGCCGCACATGATGCTATCAAATGCTCGAAAACTGACAATGCGCCTTGCGGTTCCGGTCGTCGGTGACCGCTCCCTCCAACCCTCCCACTACAGGACGCGGGGTTGGGGGCCTCGATCAGCCTTTCGGCGGGTCCGGCGGCGGGTCAGAGACCAAGGCAGGCACCGGAAACATGACCAGCACGATCGCCGCGATGTATCGCTATCCGGTCAAGGGGCTGAGCGCCGAAGCGCTCGACAGCACGAACCTGGCGCCAGGGGAATGCCTGCCGCAGGACCGCCGTTTCGCGATCGCGCTGCCATCGACCCGCTTCGATCCGCAAAACCCGGAATGGCTGTCGAAGACGCATTTCGTCATGCTGATGCGCGACGCGGCGCTGGCGAACCTGAAGACATGTTTCGACCCCGCAACCGGCGAACTGACGATTGACGACGGAAGCGGCCCTCCACTGCGCGCCTGCATCACCGAACCCGAGGGGCGCGAGCGGATCGCGCGGTTTCTTGACGATTTCCTCGGCGACGCGGTCGCGCATCCGCTGCGCATTGTCGAGGCTCCCGGCCACGCCTTCGCCGACGCGCGGAGGAAACCGAACGCGACGGCCGACAAATACGTCTCGCTGATCAACCGCGCGAGCCTCGCCGCGCTCGAAGAGGCGGTCGAGACGCCGGTCGATCCGCTGCGTTTCCGCGCCAATGTCTATTTCGACGGGACGCCGGCGTGGCAGGAACTCGACTGGCTCGGCTCGGAGATCGCGCTCGGCGGCGCGCGGCTGCGCGTCGTTTCGGCGATCACCCGCTGCGCCGCGACCGAGGTCAATCCCGATACGGCCGAGCGCGACCTCGACACCCTCGCTGCGCTGCGCCGCTTCTTCGGCCACAACCTGATGGGCATCTACGCCGAGGTCACCGAAGGCGGCCCGATCGCGGTCGGCGACCGGCTGATTGTTCGCGGCTGAGGGCTGGACCAACCCTTCGCCGGCGATTTGCGCGGGAATAAGGGCCATTCGCGCAGATCGCGGTCGGCGCAAATGCTTTTACTGATGCGCCGCACCGGAATGCACCCGACCTGCAAGACGCAACTCGACGCGAGACGGGCCGAGCCGTCTACAAACCAAATCGATAATCTGTACTCCCCTGGCAAACCCACAGGTGCAAGAAGGCACGGAGTAGGTTAAATACCCGGCGGTCGGATCGCACATTGGTTGGGCGGCATGATCATCGGTATCGGTTTGCGGGCGAGGCGACGCGCATTTCTCGCGGCGGCGGTTGGGCTGTGCCCGTTGCCGGCTTTCGCGGCGGACGGGCCTGCGGCCCCCGGCGATATCGCCTGGGTCCTTTCTGCCTCGGCGCTGGTTCTGTTCATGACCCTGCCGGGGCTGGCGCTGTTCTATGGCGGGCTGGTGCGGGCGAAGAACCTGCTTTCGGTGCTGATGCACTGCTTTGTCGTGTGCTGTCTCGTATCGCTGCTGTGGGCGGTGATCGGCTACAGCCTCGCTTTCGACGGCGACGGCGCGGTGCTCGGCGGGACCGGCCGCGCGTTTCTCGGCGGCCTCTCGGCCGCCATGCCGGGAAATGGCCTGCCGGAAGGCGTGTTCGCGCTGTTCCAGATGACCTTCGCCGTGATCACGCCGGCCCTGATCATCGGCGCCTTCCCGGAGCGGGTGACGTTTCCGTTTCTGCTGCTGTTCACCGCGCTGTGGCTGCTGCTCGTGTATATTCCGGTGGCGCACTGGGTGTGGGGCGGCGGCTGGCTCGCCGGGCAGGGGACGATCGATTTCGCCGGCGGCATCGTCGTGCACACGACGGCCGGGGTCTCGGCGCTGGTTGTCGCGCTGATGATCGGCCCGCGGCGCGGTTTCCCCGAAATCTTGCAGCCGCCGCACAGCCCCGGGCTGACGATGGCCGGCGCCGGCATGCTGTGGGTCGGCTGGTTCGGCTTCAACGGCGGCAGCGCGCTTGCCGCCAGCGGCACCGCCGCGATGGCCATCCTCGCGACGCACCTCGCCGCTTGCGCCGCGGCGCTGGCCTGGATGGCGCTGGAGTGGACGCGGCTCGGGAAGCCGACCTCGGTGGGGCTGGTGACCGGTGCCGTCGCCGGTCTGGCGACGATCACGCCGGCATCCGGTTATGTCGGGCCGATGGGCGGGGTGGCGATCGGCGTCGCCGGCGGCGCCCTGTGCTTTTATGCGACCGCGTTTCTCAAGCAGCGGCTGCGCGTCGACGACACCCTCGACGTATTCGCCGTACATGGGGTCGGCGGCATGCTGGGCACCTTCCTGGCGGGGATTTTCGTTGCGGCTGAACTCGGCGGCGCCGGCTATGCCGCGGGCATGAACCTGCCGCTGCAACTGAAGGCGCAGCTTCTCGGCATCGTCGCCGCGGCGCTCTGGTCGGCGGCGGTGACCTGCGCCCTGGCTCTGGTGCTCGGAGCGTCAGTCGGATCGCGGGTTGATCCGGAAGCGGAGGAGGAAGGCCTCGATCTCGCGGCACACGGCGAACGCGCCTACGAAACCGGCTGACGCCGCACCGGCACGAGCCGGGCTGCGTCAGTCCGCAATCGGCAGGCTTGGCGGCGTGATGTCGTCGGCGGTGCGGCCGCGGTAGTCGCGTGACGGCGCCAGCGCCTCCATCCGTTCTTGAGCGGCGCGCAGCCGGGCGGTCGCGCCGGCCTCGTCCAGGGTCAGCACACGCCGGTCGGCGAAAACCTGTTCCCCGTCGATAAACACGTCGCACACGGCGCGGTCGGCGGCGTGATAGACGAACGACCGCAGCGGGTCACGCGCCGGCCGCATCTGCGGATGATCGAGATCGAGCAGCACCAGATCGGCCTTCATCCCCGGCGCCAGCCGGCCGATATCGTCGCGCATCAGCGCCGTCGCGCCGCCCGCGGTCGCGGCATGGAACAAATCTGCCGTGGTCACGGCGGTGATGTCGCGCCCCGCGACGCGGGCCAGCACCGCCGCCTTGCGCATCTCCTCGGCCAGGTTGTGCGGCGCGCAGTCGGTGCCGAGGCCCATGACGACCCCGGCGCGCAGATACGCGCCGAACTCCTCCAGGACATGCCCATAGCGCGCGAACGGCGTCGGACAGTGCGCCACCGCCGTGCCGCTGTCGCCGATGAGCTTGAGATCGCTCCTGGTGTGCCAGCGGACCCAGGAATGCGTGTCGAGATAAAGCGCGTGCGCCAGGATTGTGCCCGGCCCGAGCAGCCCCAGCGAATCCGCCCACTGGATCGGGGTCAGGCCGTGGCGGCGGATCATCTCGCGCACTTCGATGACGCTTTGCGCGGCGTGCACCGTAAACGGCAGCCCGCGATCGCGCGCCGCGGCGCGGCTGTCGCGCAGCA
>JBFXDF010000262.1:0-5506 GCA_050181375.1 Alphaproteobacteria bacterium | reverse complement strand
GCGCCAGCGCGCAAGGATCCTGAATGGCGATTGTGGTTGTTGTCGGTTCCCAGTGGGGCGACGAGGGCAAGGGCAAGATCGTCGACTGGCTGTCGGAACAGGCCGACGTCATCGTTCGATTTCAGGGCGGACACAATGCCGGCCACACGCTCGTCATCGATGGCGTCACGTACAAATTGTCGCTGCTGCCCTCCGGCGTGGTGCGGCCCGGCAAGCTGTCGGTGATCGGCAACGGCGTGGTGCTCGACCCGCGCGCATTGCTTGGTGAAATCGACAAGCTCGGCGGGCAGGGCGTCAAGGTGACGCCGGACAATCTACGCATCGCCGAGAACACGACGCTCATTCTGCCGCTGCACCAGGAACTCGACGTCACGCGCGAGAAGGCCTCGGGCAAGGGCGCGATCGGCACCACCGGCCGCGGCATCGGTCCCGCTTATGAGGACAAGGTCGGCCGCCGCGCAATCCGGCTGATGGACCTCGCCGACCTGCCGATGCTCAACGGCAAGATCGAGCGGCTGCTGGCGCATCACAACGCGCTGCGGCGCGGCCTCGGCCTCGATGAAATCACGCCGCGCAGCGTCTACGACAGCCTTGCCGAGATCGCGCCGCGGGTGCTGCCGTTCATGGACTCGGTCTGGTCGCTGCTCGACGCGCGCCGCCGCGAGGGCAAGCGCATCCTGTTCGAAGGCGCGCAGGGCGCGCTGCTCGACATCGACCACGGCACCTATCCCTACGTCACGTCGTCGAACACGGTCGCCGCGCAGGCCGCGACCGGCACCGGGCTTGGGCCGCGCGCGATCGACTACGTGCTCGGCATCTGCAAGGCCTATACGACGCGCGTCGGCGCGGGGCCGTTTCCGACCGAGCAGCAGAACGAGATCGGCAAGATCATCGGCGAGCGCGGCCACGAATTCGGCACCGTGACCGGGCGGCCGCGGCGCTGCGGCTGGTTCGACGCCGTACTGGTGCGCCAGACCGTGAAGACCAGCGGAGTCGACGGGCTCGCGCTGACCAAGCTCGACATCCTGGACGGTTTCGACGAGGTCAAAGTCTGCGTCGGCTACCGGCTCGACGGCCGCGAGATCGACTACCTGCCGGCCGGCGAACAGGCGCAATCGCGGGTCGAGCCGGTTTACGAGACGATCGAAGGCTGGAAGGATCGCACCGCAAACGCGCGGTCCTGGGCGCAATTACCGGCGCAGGCGATCAAATATGTGCGGCGCGTCGAGGAGCTGGTGGGCTGCCCGGTGGCATTGCTTTCCACCAGCCCGGAGCGCGAGGATACCATCCTGATGAAGAATCCGTTCGAGAGCTGACGGCAAAACCGGGTAGGTTGGGTTTCGAGAGAGAATCGATGGCGGATTACGTCCCACTCATCACGCGCGCGATCGGCGGATTGGAACGCAACACCGCCGAGAACCGCCGTGCGTTGTATGAGCGCGCGCGGGGGGCGCTGGTCGCGCAGTTGCGCGGCATGGACCCGCCGCTCGATGAAGCCGAAGTCACGCGCGAGCGTCTCGCGCTCGAGGAGGCGATCCGCAGGGTCGAGGCGGAGGCGACGCGCAAGCCGCGCGCCGACGACATGCCGCCGGGCGATGCCGAACCCGACCGCACGGTGATGCCGCTGCCGGGCGAGCAGGCTTCGTTGTCCGATCGGGGTCTCAAGGGCTTTCGCGACACCGTCGCCGAGGCGCAGGAGCTTGGCGAAGCGACCGCGAAGGCGTCGCGCGCCGCCCGCGAATTCTACGATACCGCGCCGTCGGGCCGCCGCGCCGACGCGACGCCGGCGCCCGCCACGCCCGAGGAACCGCAGCCGGAAGTGTTCGATGCCGGACGCACACCGCCGGAGCCGGAGGGCGGCCCGGCGCTTGCCGCGTCCGATCAATGGCCACCGGCGCCGTCGCGGCACGAAAGGTTCGACGAGCACGAGGAGCCGCGGCGCGCCCGCCGCGGACTGCTGCGTGCGCTGATCCTGCTGGTCGTACTCGGCGCGATCGGCGCCGGCGCCTATTGGCAGCGCGACCAGATCATGACGCTCGCCAAGTCGATCATGACGCCGGCCCCGCCGGCCAGGCCGCCGCAGCAGCAAGCGGCAAAGCCCGAGGCGCCGAAAGGTCAATCGAAGATCGCCGACCGCGTCGGCAGCGAAGGTCGCCCGGCGGATCAATCGCGGCCGGCCACCGCGCCGGCGGCGGCGGTCGCGCAGAAGGTCGTGCTCTACGAGGAAGATTCCAACAACCCGCAGGGCAAGCGCTTCGTCGGTTCGGCGATCTGGAAGACCGAAACGGTGTCGCCGGGTCCGGGGCTCGCGCCGGAGCTTGTCATCAAGGCCGAGGTGGAAATTCCGGAACGCAATGTCCGCATGGTCTGGTCGCTGCGCCGCAACGCCGACAAGGCGCTGCCGGCGAGCCATACCATCGAGATCATGTTCACGCTGCCGGCCGATTTTCCGGAAGGCGCAATCAACAACGTGCCGGGCGTGTTGATGAAGCAGGACGAGCAGACCCGCGGCGTGCCGCTCGCGGGCCTCGCCGTGAAGGTGACCAACGGGTTCTTCCTGATCGGCCTGTCCTCGGTCGAGGTCGACCGCCAGCGCAATACGCAGTTGCTCAAGGAGCGCGACTGGTTCGACGTGCCGATCGTCTACACCAGCGGCAAGCGCGCCATTCTCGCGGTTGAAAAAGGCCAGCCCGGCGAGCGCGCCTTCGCCGAGGCATTCCGCGCCTGGGAACAGTAGGCCGGTTTTTCGGGGCGTGAGCTAGTGAACGGGCGCGGCGCCGGCTCCGGCCGGCGCTTCCAGTTTGGCGACGCCGGCTTTGACGGCGTCCTGCACCTTCTCGAAGGCGCGCACCTCGATCTGGCGCACGCGCTCGCGCGAGACGCCGAACTCCTCGGCGAGTTGCTCGAGCGTGACCGGATCGTCGGCGAGGCGGCGGGCCTCGAAGATGCGGCGCTCGCGCTCGTTGAGCACGTCGAGTGCCTGCATCAGCGCCTTGTGGCGATTGTCGCTCTCTTCGCTGTCGGCGAGGATGCGCTCCTGGCTCGGGCTGTCGTCCTGCAGCCAGTCCTGCCATTCGCCGGAGTCACCGTCATCGCGGATCGGTGCGTTGAGCGAGGCGTCGCCGCCGAGCCGGCGGTTCATGTCGACGACGTCCTTCTCGGTGACGCCGAGCCGCTGGGCGATCGTCTTGACCTGATCGGGATGCAGGTCGCCGTCCTCGAGCGCGTTGATCTTGCTCTTGGCCTTGCGCAGATTGAAGAACAGCTTCTTCTGGTTCGCGGTGGTGCCCATTTTCACGAGCGACCACGAGCGCAGGATGTATTCCTGGATTGACGCGCGGATCCACCAGATCGCGTAGGTCGCGAGCCGGAAGCCCTTGTCGGGCTCGAAGCGCTTGACCGCCTGCATCAGGCCGACATTGCCTTCCGAGACCACCTCGGAGATCGGCAGGCCGTAGCCGCGGTAGCCCATCGCGATCTTGGCGACGAGGCGCAGATGGCTGGTGACAAGGCGGTGCGCGGCGTCACGGTCGCCGTGCTCGCGCCAGCGCTTGGCCAGCATGAATTCTTCCTGCGGTTCCAGCATCGGGAACCGGCGGATTTCATCGAGATAATGGGAAAGTCCGGAATCGCTCCGGATCAACGGCATCGCAGCAGCACGGGCCATGACAGCGCCCTCCTAAAATATGCCCCCGACGCTTCGGCGGGCTTGAATTCGTCGCCGCTCCCCGAGCCGACGACGATTTTTGCGATCGCGAAGCCCGATCGCAGGTGCAGCATAGCGAACGAGGCAGGCGAAAAAAAGACAAACCGGCGTGACCCCGGCGTGACTGCTGCCAAAACCCGTCGCTAGTTCATTGATTTTAATAAGATTTATTTTTTGGTCCCGGCCGGGCCTGCGACCAAGGTCTGGCGCAGCCGGGCGAGATCGGGCGGCAATTCCGAGCGGAATTCGAGGATTTCGGCGGTCCGGGGGTGTTCGACAGCTAATAAATAAGCATGGAGGGCCTGCCGGCCAAGGCCCTCCACGGCCTCCCGGGCTTCCGGGGCAAGCCGCGCGGCCTTGGTTCTGAAGCCGGGGCCGTAGGTGTCGTCGCCGATCAGCGGATGGCCGAGATGGGCGAGGTGGACGCGGATCTGATGGGTGCGTCCGGTCTCCAGCTCGCAGGCGAGCAGCGCCGCGACCGGTTTTCCGGCCTTTCCTGAAGACTCCTGGCCCGCATAACGCTCCAGCACCTCCCAATGCGTGACCGCCTCGCGGCCGCCCTCGCGCACCGCCTGCTTCTCGCGGGCATGCGGGTGGCGGTCGAGCGGGGCGTCGACGGTGCCCTTCGGCCGGTCCGGCGCCCCCCAGACGAAAGCGAGATAGCCGCGCCGCATCGCGCCGGTGCGGCCATGGTCGGCGAACTGGGCGGCGAGCGACTTGTGGGCGCGGTCGTTTTTTGCGGCCACCAGAAGTCCGGTGGTGTCCTTGTCGAGCCGATGCACGATGCCGGGGCGCCTGACGCCGCCGATGCCGGACAGGCTGTCGCCGCAATGGGCGATCAGCGCGTTGACCAGCGTGCCGGAGGCGTGGCCGGCGGCGGGATGCACGACGAGGCCGCGCGGCTTGTCGATGACGATGATGTCGTCGTCCTCGAATACGATCTTGAGCGGAATGTCTTCGCCCGCGGGCGCGGCCGGCTCCGGCGGCGGCACGTTCACCGTGATGGCATCGCCGGAATTGACCTTGTGGCCGGGATCGCGGACTGTGCCGCCGCCGATCGACACGTCACCGGCCAGGATCAGCGCCTTCAGGCGCGAGCGCGACAACGCCGCAATCCGCGCCGCGAGCAGGCGGTCGAGCCGCGTCCCGGCCTCTTCGCCGGAGACCGTGACCGTTTCAGGAGAGGGCGCGTCGTTCGTCATCAGGATAAAGTCGAGAGTCGCAGGTCCAACGTCATGAGCAGCAAAGAGCCCGATCAGGAACTCGATCCGGACGCCGCGCAGATCGTCAAGCGCGTGCGCCGGCTGATGCTGATCACCGGCGCGACGACGCTGGTCGCCATGGCGGCGGTGTTCGGCGTCATCGGCTATCGCGTTTTCAAGTCCGGGGAAAGCCCGGCGGCGGGCACCGCGCCGGCGCTGGAAACGGCGGTGTTGCCCAAGGGCGCCAGGGTGATCGCCACCGGCGTGTCGGACGGGCGCATCGCGGTGACCATCGAGATCGGCGGCGCGGTCGAAATCCGCACCTTCGACCTCAAGACGCTGAAACCCGCCGGCCAGCTCCGGCTGCGCGCGGAGCCCTGAAATTCGGGGCTTTTTTGCATGGCCCGACGCGCTTGCACGCTTGGGCAATCGCGGCTATCGAAACGGCGACGCTCCCTTCGTCTAGCGGTCTAGGACGCGGCCCTCTCAAGGCTGAAACAGGGGTTCGATTCCCCTAGGGAGCGCCAGCAATTTCAACGACTTAGATAAGCCGGGAAGAAGTCGTCGAATATCCGTTGAATAAGCGGCGGCGACCAAT
>JBFXDF010000261.1:0-5510 GCA_050181375.1 Alphaproteobacteria bacterium | reverse complement strand
CGCACATCGGCGTTGAGGCGGGTCCCGCCACTCGAGACAATCCGTTACCGATCGGCGCCTGGCGCCGAGGGCGATCTGGGCGTCTTCGAACTGCTCGACGAGCGCCCGATCGCGGTAGAGTCCCATGCGGGCCGCACAATGGCGATTGTTCCGGGCGATGTATTCCTGGCGACGCCGGGACATCGCGCTGCGCGGCGCTGGATCGCCGGCGGCATTCCGGCGGGTGGGCTGGTCCCGGGCGGCGAATACTGGGTTCTTTCCGATTCCGGGATCGTCGGCGATCTGATCAGCCGTGCCGCGGCGGATATGGAATATCTCGGGCGCGCCCGATACCTCGGGGCGGTATATGACGAGCGCGGCGCGACGCTGAACATCCGGCAGTACCGGGTAGCAGACTCGGGAGGAAGCGACCGCAACGCGCCGGTCCATCTGATCCTCGGCACATCGTCGGAGGTCGGCAAGACCACCGCCGGCGGCGCTCTCGTGCGCGCCTTGCGAATGCAGGGACATTCGACGGTGGTCGCGCTCAAGGCCACCGGCACGCCGTCGATCGGCGAAATCGCGCTGTACCGGGATTTCGGCGCGACGCAGGCGTTCGACAGCATCGATTTCGGATTCCCGAGCACCTATCCGGTGGGCCGCGCCGATATCCGCGAGATCATGTTCGATTGCCTCGATTTCTGCCTGTCGCAGCCGGCGGACGCCGTCGTCGTGGAATGCGCCGGCGACCCGGTTTCGGCCAACGGCCCCCCGCTGCTTGATTGCCTTAAGGCGCGGCGCTCCGACCTCAAAATTATCCTCGCCGCCGCCGACGCGCTCGGCGCGATGGGCGCGAAACAGGCGCTCGCCGAACTGGGGCTGACGATCAATCTGATCACCGGACCCTGCACCGATACCCCTATCCTGCGCGAATGGACCGAGGCGTTGTGCGGCATCCCGGCGGTAAACCTCCATAACAGCGTCGGCCGGGAAATCCCGTAACCAGATGCTGCGGCACTTGCCGGATCCGGCCAAATCGGTTGGTGCAACGGCTTGCGACGATCCGACGAAGATCGGCTTGAGCGGCGTGGCCTGACGGGTCAAGATCGGCGCGAGCGCCGGCACAAGGCGCGTCATGCAGCGGGAGGTCGCCCATGGCCGAGCACAAGATGGCCGAATACAAACTGATTTCCGCCGACTCGCATGTCAGCGAGCCGCCCGATCTGTGGGTCACGCGCGTCGACAAGCGATTCCGCGAGCGCGCACCGCGTCTGGTCATCGATCCGCCGGGTTTGAACGGCGCCTATTTTCTCTACGAAGGCTACGCGCCGCACCCGATCGGCATCGGTCTTGGCGCCGGAAAAAGCGCCGAGGAACTGAAGGAATTCCTCACCAAGGCGACCTACGCCGACGCGCGGCCCGGCGGCTGGGATCCCGCCGAGCGTCTGAAGGACAACGAACTCGACGGGGTCGAGGCCGACGTTCTCTACACGACCCTCGGGTTCCGCATCTTCTGGCTGCGCGATGCCGCGCTGCAGGCGGACTGCTTCCGCGTCTACAACGACTGGCTGGCGGAGATTTGCCGTTACGCGCCCGACCGCATGGCCGGTCTCGCGCTGATCTCGCTGTACGATCCGAAAGAAGGGGCGCGGGAACTCGAACGCTGCGCCAGGATCGGCCTGAAAGGCGCGATGATCTGGTGCTCGCCGCCGCCGGAGCAGCCCTACAGCTCCGACATCTACGACCCGTTCTGGGCGGCCGCGCAGGAGATGAAGATGCCGGTCAGCCTGCACGCGATCACCGGGATGGGCGCCGAGAGCCAATGGAACTGGGGCGAGCGCTACATGCGCTCGACGGTCCTGTCGCACGAGGTCGAGAAATCGTTCAGCGTGCTGATCTTCTCCGGCATGCTCGACCGTTTCCCGCAGCTGCAGATCGTCTCGGCCGAAAACAATTGCGGCTGGATCCCGTATTACCTGCAACGCATGGACCGCGCGTTTGAGCGGCAGCGCATCGCCGCCGGCTTTCCCAACAAACTGAAGCCGACCGAATACTTCCAGCGCCAGATGTGGTGCACTTATATCGACGACTTCGTCGGGGTCGCGAGCCGGCGGTTCATCGGCGTCGACCGCATGATGTGGTCGTCGGATTATCCGCACCAGGCGTCGTCCTGGCCTCACTCGCAGGAGGTCGTCGCGCGTGATTTCGCGGATGCGAGCGCCGAGGATCGCTACAAGATCACCCGCGGCAACGCGGCGCGGCTCTACGGCTTCGCGGCCTGAACGCGGGCGGAACGGGCCGCGCGTCGGATCGGCCTTTGCGCCCGTCGCGGCTGTCAAGCCAGTCGAGGTGGTTGTCATTGGACCCGCGGATTTGATCCGCGGGGAAGCAATCCCGATGCAATCCGCGGTAAAACGCAGGATCGGGCGAGGGGGTCTTGACCCCACGCTCTTCAGCCGACGACCGTAATACATGCATCGGGACGTAGCCGTCGCCCAGCCGGAGTCGCGGCTGCTCTGCCTCTGCGCCGGCGCGCTCGCGGGCAACGAGGATCGAGACGCGATCAGGCGGGTGCTCGAGGACGGCATCGACTGGACGGTTTTTGCCCGGCAGGTCGCCGTCCACGATCTGGCAGGCCTCGCGGGATACGCTCTGGCCCGAGCCGCGCCCGCCATGGCGCCACGCGACATTCTCGATGCGCTGCGCCTCGATGCCGAGCAAACCAGCAGGCGAAACCGCGCGCTGCTCGATGACCTGGTCCGCGTTGCGGAAGCGCTGGCCGAAATCGGGATCGAGACGATTGCGTTCAAAGCCCCGGTGCGCGATATCCGGAGCTATTGCGAACTCGGGCTGCGTCGGTCCGGCGATCCGGCGCTTCTGCTCCACGCGGCCGACACGCCCCGCGCGGTGGCGGCATTGGGGGATATCGGCTACCGACGCCGGCAATTGCCACCCGCGCGGCTCGATCTGATCCGCCGGCTTCAGGGTTATGAAGTGCTGACAAGAGCCGGCGCGATGGCCGGCATCCGCCTCCACACGCGGGCCGCGCCGATGCGCGCCGCGTTCGACATCGATCACCCGGCGCTGTGGCGGCGCGCGCGGCCGACGCCGCTGCAAGGCCGCACGCTGACCACCCTCGCCCCGGAGGACGAGCTTCTCTTGCTGGCGGCCCAGTACGGCGAAGCCCCAACCTGGAGCCTTGGTTGGGCGTGTGATGTCGCGGGCTTTATCGGCGCGCACCCGGAACTCGACTGGCACGCGCTTGCGGCACGCGCCCGCGCGCAGGGCATGCTGCCGATGCTGCTGGTCGCGACGGAACTGGCGCGGACCTGCTTCAATGCCGACATTCCCGAGGCTAGCGAGGCGGCGCGGCGGGATACGCCGATCGTGCAACGTATTGCCCGGAGAATCGTGGCTGATTGGCGGGCCGACAGGCCGTCCGGACCGGCGCGCAGGCGGACCTGGCTGGAGCCGGCGCTGCTGCGCGACGGCGGCGGGAAGCGGGCGCGCTACATCGCGGGCGCGTTGTTTCTGCCCGACGCGCGGCATATCGCCCGCATGCCGCTGCCTGACCGGTTTGCCGGGCTGCCGCCCTACATCGCGCTGAAACTCGCGCACGATGTGGCTCTGCTGCCGCTGGTGCGCGGTTGGCGCGGCTTCCGCGCGCGGGTCGGGCGGGCACGGGACAGGCTGGCGAGCCATGAAAAGGCGCTCGCCCTGCTGCCGATATCCGCCGATGAGCGGCGGCTGTGGAAACGGCGCCAAGCAACCCACGCGGCGGCGCGCCGCGCGGTCGCGGCCGAGCCAAACGACCTGACCGCCTGGACCGGCCTCGGCGACGCGCTGTTCGAGTTGAAACGCCATGCGGAGGCGATCGCCTGTTATGAAAAAGTGCTCGCATCCGCGCCGGGAAACCGGAGCGTCTGGCTCAAACGCGCCCGCGCGCACGCTGCTGGCGGCGGGGCCGCCGGCCGCGGCGATGCCGGCGGGGAGCGTATGCCCGAACCCGGGGACGCCAACGGCTGGGCCCAGCGGGCGGGCTTCCTGGTTGCTGCCGGGCGCTTCGCCGAGGCGGCGGCGGCGAGCGACCGCGCGCTGGCGATAAATCCCGCCGATGCGGTGGCCAGGCGCATCGGCATCGGCGCCCGGATCAGCTGCTGCGACTGGCGTCAGCGCGACGCCGACAAGAGTTGGGTGTCGGCAAGCCTGCGCGCCGGCAGGCACGCCCTCACCCCTTTCACTCATGAGGCAATCAGCGATTCCGCCGCCGAGAACCTGCTGGCGGCGCGGATCTGGGCCGACGGGATCGCGCGCCCGGCCCTGCCGCTGTGGAACGGCGACCAATACCGCCACGAGAGGATTCGGGTCGCCTATCTGTCGGCCGAATTCCGCGATCATCCGATCGCGATCCTTATTGCCGGGGTGCTCGAACACCATGACCGGGGGCGCTTCGAGGTCACGGCGGTTTCGCTCGGCCCGAACAGCACGGCCAAGCTCCGCCAGCGCATCGAGGCGGCCTGCGAGCGCGTGATCGACGTGCAGGATTTGAGCGACGCCGAAGCGGCCGCGGCGCTGCGCCGGCTGGAAATCGACATCGCGATCGATCTCAACGGCTATGCCGGCGCGGCCAGGCCCGGCATCCTGGCCCATAGACCGGCCCCGGTGCAGGTGAGCTATCTCGGCACCTCCGGCACGACGGGGGCGTCTTTCCTCGATTACATCATTGCCGACCGGACCGTGCTACCGCGCGCGCATTTCCCCCACTACACCGAGCAGGTCGTGTACCTGCCGCATTCCTATCTGCCCAATGATTCCCGGCGCAACCGCCCCACGGCGACGCCGTCGCGCGACGCCTCGGGCCTGCCGCGAGCCGGGTTCGTGTATTGCTGTTTCAACAACATCTATAAGATTTCGCCGGAGATATTCGACGTCTGGATGCGGCTGCTTGACGCCACTCCCGGCGCGGTGCTCTGGCTGCTCGGCGACGACCCGTTCGCGACCCATAATCTGCGCCGCGAAGCCGGTGCGCGTGGCGTCGCTCCCGAGCGGCTCGTGTTCGCGCCGCGCGTTCCGGTGGACGAGCATCTCGCGCGACACGGTCTGGCCAACCTGTTTCTCGACACCCTGCCCCGGAATGCGCATACGACGGCCAGCGACGCGCTCTGGGTCGGCCTGCCGCTGGTGACCTGTCTCGGCAACAGTTTCGGCGGGCGCGTCGGCGTCAGCCTGCTGCGGGCCGTCGGACTGCCGGAGCTCGTGACGGAATCGCTGGCCGAGTATGAGGAGCTGGCGCTCGCGCTCGCGCGCGATCCTGGGCGGCTTGCAGCGGTCAGAGCAAAGCTCGCGCGCAACCGCGACACCGAGCCGTTGTTCGACACCGCGCGCTACACACGCGATCTCGAATCCGCGTACACCGTCATGTGGCGGCGCCAGCGGGCCGGGTTGCCGCCGGCGCACAACGATGTGGCCGGCTTGGAACAATGCGCATCGGGGTCGGCAACGCCCATGACGGGCTGATACAGGCGAAATTG
>JBFXDF010000260.1:0-5519 GCA_050181375.1 Alphaproteobacteria bacterium | reverse complement strand
ATCGCGATGACCGCCTGCGCCGCAAAACTTTCCAACAGCGCGATCTGCTTGTCCGAGAATGGCCGAACCTCTGTGCGATATGTCGTAATGGCTCCGAGCGTCACCCCGTCCTTGCGCAACGGCACGATTACGATACTGCGAGCACCACCCAGATCGACAATCGATCTGACCAAGAAATCACCGGCGGCGTAGCCCGGCAACGCCATTACGTCGGGGATCCCGATTGTGCCCTCGCCGCGCATGACCCGCGCCGGACCTGATTCGGGACTGGGGCGGAACGGCGCGCGGACCAGGTCTGCGTAGGCGTCGGGCACCTTGTGCAGCGCACCCGCCCTGACAAATTCCTCCTCAAAAACCCAAAGGATGCCGAAGGCGGCCTCGCTCAACCGGGTTGCTTTTTCCAACATCGCGTCGAATACCGGCGCGAGGTCGCCGGGCGATGAATTGATGACCTGCAACACCTCGGCGGTCGCGGTCTGCTGCTCCAAGGCCTCGCGCGTCTCGGTCAAGAGCCGCGCGTTCTCCATCGCGATGACCGCCTGAGCGGCGAAGTTCTGCAACAGCGCGATCTGTTTGTCGGTGAACGGCCGGTCTTGTCGGCGACCGGCCACAATCCGGCCAAGGAGCCAATCGTCCTTGCGCAAAGGCACGGAGAGATAGGTGCGTACGCCGCCTACGCGAAAAGCTATCCGAAACAGCGGATCGTCTACCTCGGAGATGTCCGGAATCTGGACAAAATCGGCACCATCCGGGGGGCGGCTCATCGGGTGATGAATGAGTGGACGGACCCCTTGCCGCAGCCTCTCGATTTGTTGTTCGGGGAGGCCGCGGGTGGCGACCGCGCGGGATATCTCTCCCTCATGGATTTGCAAGCTGCCGGTATCCGCACCGCAGAGACTGTGAGCCTTCTCAAGGATCGCATCGAACACCGGCGCGAGGTCGCCGGGTGAGGCGTTGATGACCTGCAACACCTCGGCGGTCGCGGTCTGCTGTTCCAAGGCCTCGCGCGTCTCGGTCAAGAGCCGCGCGTTTTCCATCGCGATGACCGCCTGCGCCGCGAAATTCTGCAACAGCGCGATCTGCTTGACGGTGAACGGCTGCGCCTCCTGGCGGTAGACAGTCAGGACGCCGAGCAGCGCGTCGGGCTTCCGGAGCGCGACGCTGAGCAGCGACCGCCCGCCTCCGTTATCCACGAACTCCCGCATCCGCCGGTGTCCGCTGCGATAGAGGTCGTCCTCTCTGGCGTCGGGGATATGGACGACATCTTCGCCGTCGAGAATGCGCAGCCACGTTACCCCGTCGGAGGGCAGAAGCGGTTCGCCACGCAGGGTCAAGGCAAACTGTTCGTCGCCGTGCACCGCGACGAACCGGAACACTTCGCCGTCGTAAATCGACAAATGCCCGAAACGAGCGCCGCAGAGCCGCGTTGCCCTTTCCAGCATCGAGTCGAACACCGGCGCGAGGTTGCCGGGCGAGGCATTGATGACCTGCAACACCTCGGCGGTCGCCGCTTGTTGGGCCAGTGCCTCGTCGCGCTCGGCCGTGCGCTCGGCGAGCTGCCGTTGCAGGTCGGCTATAAGATGGTCTTTTGGATCGGCGAATGTGCCGGCGGGCGTGGCGCTCATGTGCGGACCTCGTCGGGACCGACCTCCCGACGCGGATCATACCCCGATTGGCCTGGGACGGCACGTTATTGTCGGCCCGCCCCGGCGCGCTGCAACCGGGGCGCGCCCGCCGGGGCTATCCGCGCTTCAGCTCGTCGAGAAGCTTTTCCGCGTCCGACTTGCTCGCGAAAGACACGCCCGAACCCAGCAGCTTTTCCAACACGGCACGCGCGTCGTCCGCGCGTCCGGCGCGCTGCAGAGCAACGGCGACGTGGTATTGAATTTCCGGGTTGCCCGGCAATGCCGCTCTCGCCGCCTCGAGGTGAGGCAGGGCCGCCTGGACATCGCCCTGCGCGAGCAGAACCCAGCCCAGCGTATCCTTGATCATCCCGGTCGCCGGCGCGGCGGGCGGCGCGACCGCCACCGCTTTCTCGGCCAATTCGCGCGCCTTTGCCAAATCGCCGCGCTGCTGGTTGAGCCACGCGAGGTTGTTGAGCGCGACCACGTCGTTTGGCCGCTGCGACAGGATTGAGGCCTCCTGCGAGGCCGCCGCGTCGTACTTCTTGCCCGCCAGATACAGGTCGGCCAGTCCCCGCCGCAGCGCGGGATCGTCCGGGTGCTCCTTGACCCGCGCGGTAAGGAGCGCCTCGGCTTTGTCGAAATCGTCGCCCGCCGCGTACAGCCGCGCGAGCCCGACCGCGATCAATGGATCGTTCGGGCGCGTCGCCGCCGATTTCTCCAGCAACGCGACCGCCTCCGAGCGCTTTCCGTTGCGCGCGTATAAATCCGCGGCGGTCAGGTCGTATACCGAACTGGTGGGATCCGCTTTCGCGAATGCCCGCGCCTTTGCGACCCCGGCCTCGAAGCCGCCGATTTCAGCGTCGATCCGAATGAGCTGCTCCTTGAGGGTCCGGTTGCCCGGGTCCTTGTCGAGCCGGGCCTGCAGGACCGTCCGGGCATCCGGGAGCCGCTTTGCGGCCACCAGCGCGGCGAGGTAGCGCTGGAAGACCGGCTCGGAATTCGGCGCGGCCTCGTACGCCTGCCGGAACGGCTCTACCGCCGCGTCGCGCTCGCCGGCGGCCGTGAGAATGCGTCCCCGCATCTCGGCGATCGCGGCATTGTCCGGGAAAGCCATTGACAATTCGCTGGCCAGCGCTTTCCCGCGCGTCCAATCCTGCCGGGCGCCGTAGATGTTCAACAGCTTAATGCCGGGGGCCGGGTTTTTTGGGGCGGCGGCGCGCGCCTTCTCGGCATAACCGATCGCCTCGTCCCATTTCTTGTCGCGGATCGCGATATCGGACAGCCCGAGCAGCGCCGCGGTATCGTCCGGCTTGCGCGACAGGGCGTCCTGGTAAAGCTTTTTCGCGTCATCGACGCGGCCAGCGGCGATATACACCTGCGCGAGGTTGTACCGCGCCGACGCGGAATCCGGATTTCGCTTGACAATAGCCCCAAAGATTTGCTCGGCGGCCGGATAATTCTTCTGGGCGGCGCGCGCCAGCCCCAGGAGGACCTGATAGACCTCGAGGTCCGGCTTCTCGGCGACCAGCTTCTCCGCGACTTCGGCGGCTTTATCGGCATGACCGGCGCGAAGCTCGCTCAGGACCAGCGGCGGGCCGGCCACCTGCTCGCCGGCATCGGTCGCAAACAGGCTCTCCAGCTCCTCGATGCCTTCCTGATGGGCACCCGCATCGATCTTCGAACTCGCCGCCATCGCCTTGAGCGGGATGTCATTCGGAGCGAGCGCCACCGCCTTTTCGAACTGCTCGAGCGCCTGGGCCGGCTTGCCCATTTGCGCGTATATCCTGCCGAGCAAGGCAAGCGTCGCCGCGTCGGGCGCCGACTTTCGCAGGTAGGAGGTCAGAGATTGCACCGCCCGATCGGCGTTGCCGCTGCTCAGCGCGATCGTGGCGGCAAGGCGCGCGCCGGCCGAATTTCCCGGGACTCGCGCGATGAACTTGTCGATCGCTTCAGCCGCCTGTGCATTTTGCCGCAGCCGGAATTTGGTTAAAGCCTGAACGTAAAATCCATTCGGCATATTTACAAAGTTCGGGCTGAGCCGCTCCAGTATCGGGTCCGCCTCCGCGAACTTTTGCTGCTTGACGTATTCGAGCGCACGCAGGTAATTCGCCCTGAAGTCATTCGGCGCTACTTTCAGCACCGCTTCCAGATCCTTATCGAGGGCGTCGTAGTCGCCCCGATTGAGGTAAAGATTGGCGCGTGCCAGACGGGCGTCGATATTGCGCGGGTCGGCCGCCACCGCCTCGTCAAAGCGCTGCATCGCACCGTCGGCGTCGCCGCGCGCCGCCAGCATCCCGCCCTTGAGCGCGATCGCCTCGGCCGATTTCGGCTCGGCCGCGAGGACGCCGTCGACGATCTTCTCCGCTTCTTCCGGCTTGCTGCTTAGCAGCAATTTCGCGAGCATCACCTTGGCGCCCACGGATTTGGGGTCGAGCGCCACCGCCTCCCGGAGCAGCAATTCGGCCTTGGCGGGATCGCGCAGCGCGTTCGCCGCCAACGCCAACGCCACTCTGATCTTGCTTTCGAGTTCCGGCGGGCGGTTGCCCTGCTTGATCTCGTTCGGAATGTCGGCGAGCTTGCCCTGCCGCAGCATCGCCTCGGCAAGCGTCAGGATGTACTCGGCCTCCGGTGCGTTCAGGTCGCGGGCGGCGCGGGCCGTGCGCTCGGCGTAGGCAAAATTGCCGAGGTTGAGATAGACCTGCGCCAGCAGCGCGCGGATATGAGCATCCTTCGGAGCCTCGCGCTCGGCATTGCGCAGCTCGATTTCGGCGGCGCTGAAATTACCCTTTGCGATATAGCCCTGGGCTTTTTCCAGAGAAGCTTGGCCATCCTTGGCCCAGGCAGTGGAAACCCGAAACCGGGAAACCCAGGATCCGGAAGCCCAATCGGGAGGCTGGGCAAACCCGCCGGACGCCATCACCGCCGCAGCGACCAGGGCGCCGTGTGCCAGCCGCCCTCTGCCAACGTACCGCATCAATGTGTGTCCTTCTTCCGAATGCCGCCGCTTGGGAGTATTCACGCCTCGCGCGTCGCCCTCGCACGCGAACCGCCCGCGTGCCGCGGCTCGGCTTTCGAACCGGGCAAGAGCGAGGCCCTCTTCTTCTCGTCTATCGCGCTTAATTTTCTCTTTTTAGCAGTTTGCAGCGGTCGGCTCAACGGCGAGCGGTGTTGCCGCGGCTTGAGCACCCGGCGCAACCGCCCCTTTTTTCCCTGGTCCGGTGGCGGTTTGCTGCTTCTGCAGAAAAAAAGCAGCAAACGCCGGCACGAATTCCTTGCGCCGTGCGCGTTTTCCGGCGGCGGACGCCGGATTCTGCAGCACAAGAACAACAAACGCCCCGCTCGCCGTCGCTCCGACCCGAAGCACCAGCCATTCGATACTCCGGCAATGTGGCGGATTTTTGTGTCGTTGTCCGGCGGGCCGTGGTGATGCCCGCGGGATGAGGTCCTTCCTTCTGCCTCGTTGCAATCAGCATATTTCTGGCGAGGAGGGCGCTCCGACAGGGCGCGTCTTGAGCCGCGGCGCAATGGCAGTGCAGACTCAAACTGGCGCCGGGCGGACCGCGCACGCGGCGCCGTGCAAGGGATGGCTTTACCGCGCGCCGTTCCCGCATCGAGCGACCGCGATCCCCGCCATAGAAGGCACGGTCGCGGGTATTGACGTTTGCGACGTTTATCTCGCCTCGGTCCAGCTCTCGGAAAACGCGAGCGCGCACGTGCTGAACGGGCGCCCCTCACGCTGCAGCGGCCACGGCTTGCCGGCGGCGTCGACGCCGTTGCGGGTAAGTCTGGCCCCAAGCGCCGGGATCAGCAGCGTGCAGACGCCGTATTTGCGCCCGCCCTCGCCGGGGTTGGTGTGGATCAGAAGCGGGTCGCCGATGTCGTACCAGGTCAGGC
>JBFXDF010000259.1:0-5553 GCA_050181375.1 Alphaproteobacteria bacterium | reverse complement strand
GCTCCGGCGGCGCGGAATGCGAATGTCGCCATTCGTGGGCTCCCCGGCTCTCGATTGCGCGCGAATATCGTCACGACAGGTGCTCGCGTACCGACTGCGCGGCCAGGCCGCCGATCCCCCAGAGCGCGAACGCGATCAGCGCGACGGTGCCGAGCGTCCGCCAGCGCCGGGGATAAAGCGCCTCCTCGGGCGGGCGGGGCGGCACGAAGCTCGCGATAAACACGCGCTGCCGGTCGGCATTGGCGCGCGCCTGCTCGACGGATCGCAACGCGAGTTGATACGCCGCCTCGGCGAAGCGCCGCTCGGCCTCGATCTGCTCGTAATCCGCGAGACGGCGGGTCAGCCGGTCCGAGCGCGCCTCCTCGGGATCGGTCATCTCGGCGCCCAGCGAGCGAAGCTGCGTCTCGATGGCCCGAATACGCGCCGCCAGCACCTGCACCGGCGGAGCCTCGTCGCGCATATAGCCCTTCAGAATGGCGAGGTCGGTGTTCGCCTTGACAAGCTCGTCGCGCAGCCGGGCCGCCAGCATTCCACCCGCTTCAGCGGCCCGAGCCGGGTCGATCACCCCTTCGCGGTCGCGGAACGCGCGGGTCCGGGCGAGCGCGGTCTTGAGCCGGCCCTCGGCTTGCGCAAGCTCGGTGTTTGCGTGGACCAGCGCGTCGTTCCGCGATCGCAGCGACAATTCGTTGACCAGAGCTTCGCAAGCCGCGACGACCGCCTCGGCCAGCCGCAGCGCCTCGCCGGGATCGAAGGCGCGGACCCGCACGGTGACAGTGCCGTTGGCGGTGTCGTAGACCGGGTCGATCTGCCCCTTCCAGTACCGCACCAGCTCCTCGATCGTTGCCGGCAGCGGCAGCCGCGACCACCAATCGGCCCGCGGGGTTGAAAAGAGCCGCCGCAGGTCGAGGGCCGGATCGATCCGGTCGACGATGGCGCGGCTGCCGATATACTGGACAAGGATCTGCGACTCGAGCGCGGCCGGCGGAGCGGGCGCGGTCAGGCCGGACAGCAGCGCGGCCGGCTCGAAGCGCGCCGGCTCGGCGCTGTTAAGCGCGAAGCGAAACTCGGCGACGTACTGGTCGCTCGCGACCGCGAACAGATAGAACGCTGTCAGCAGGGTCGGAACCGCGACAACCACCAGAAAGGCAAGCAGGTGCATCGACAGCCGGGCGCGGACCCGGGCGGCGGGAGCCGCCGCCCGATGCCGCCGGGCCACCGGCCCGGTTTTGCGCGCCGCAGGCAGAAAGGCGACCGGATCGTCCGATGCCGGCGCCGGCCTCGCGACCGTTACCGGCTTCGTCGCGGGCGGGACAGGCGGAACGAGGCTGGCGCCGTGCCTCGGTTGGCGGGCGGCGAGCATCAGTCGGGCTTTGTCAGCATCTTGCGGTAGCGCTCGAACGCCGCCGCCACGCTGTCGAACAATTCCAGCCGGCCGCCGGCCAGGACCGCCGCGCGGTCGCAGTACTGCCGGATCGTGTGATGGTTGTGCGTCGCCAGAATGATGTCGGACGAGCGCAGGCGCTCGCGGAACGCGGCGGCGCATTTTCGTCGAAAATGTTCGTCGCCGATCTCGGTGACCTCGTCGATCAGGTAAACGTCGAAGTCGATCGCCAGGCAGGCGCCAAAGGCGAGCCGCGCCCGCATGCCAGCCGAATACGTATCGACCGGCATCTCGAAATACTCGCCGAGCTCGGCGAATTCCTCGACAAATTGCGCCGTCTGTTTGACGGCGGCGCCGTAGACCCGGGCGATGAACGCGACATTCTCGCGGCCCGACAGCGCGCCGTGAACCGTGCCGCCGAAGCCGAGCGGGAACGAGACGCGGCAGCGCCGGCGGATCGTGCCGCGATCCGGCGTCTCGGAACCGGCCAAGAGGCGGATCAGCGTCGATTTCCCGGCGCCGTTAGCGCCCAGAATCCCGAAATTGCAGCCCGAGCGGAACTCGGCCGAAACGCGATCGAGCAACACCTTGCGGCCGGCGCCGCTGCGGTAGGATTTCGCAACACCGTCGAGTTCGATCATGGCGGGCGCGATCACAGCGCCGCGCTCAGCTTGCGGCGCAGCAGGCGGTGCAGCGCCAGGCCGGCGAGCAGAAACGCGATCGCGACGACGGCGACATAAGACCGGTCGAGCCAATGCGGCCTGTACAGCTCGAAAAACCCGGCGCGGAACCAGTCGATCGCGTGCAGCAGCGGGTTCCACTCCAGAATGTCGCGCACCCGGTCGGGCATCATCCCGGGCACGTAGAAGATGCCCGATATGAAATACAGCACCCGCGTCAGCTGCGCGTAGGTCTTCTCCCATGACCGCCAGAACACCGTCGCCACCGCGTTGACAAAGCCGACGCCGCATCCGAACGCGGCGATTGTCAGCACCGCGATCGACGGCTCCCACAGATCATCGGGCATCGCGCGCAGCCCGATCGCCAAAAACCCGGCCAGCAACACGACCGCGACGATCACGTCCGTGATCACCTCGAGAACGCCGCGCGCGGCGATCACATCGAAACTCGACACCGGCGGCAGCTGCAGCAGCGGCGCGTTGTTGATCAGTGCGTGGCTCATCCCGGCGCTGGAATGGACGAACACGTGGTACGGGATCAGCCCGGTATAATAAAAAACAAGAAAATCGGCGCCGATCGGCGGGGTTCCGTGCATCAGCACGGCGAATGTCGCCGACAGCAGCGCGATGTGCAGCATCGGCTCGATCAGCGCCCAGCCGTAGCCGAGCCGCGTGTCGGCGAACCGTGTGCGGGTTTCGCGCACGACCAGCGCGCCCAGCACCCGGCTCTGGCCGCGCAGCCGCTCCATCAGCCGAGGTTCCGGCCGCGGTGGGCGCGGCGCTCGCGCGACCCGCTCCCCGAGCACGACATACTGACCGTCGATCGTGTCGAGCCGGTGGTTGAGCAGGTGCAGCACCGCCTCGGCCGCCTCGGCGTCCTCCGGGAAACGATGCAGCAAGTCGCCGCCGGCGACGGTCGCCTCGGTGGTCAGTCCGGCGTCGAGATAAAAGCTCAGCTGCGTGCGCTTGATGTCGCGCCCGTCCGGATCGAGCCTTGCCGCGCCCGCGAGAGCCGCGGCGGCCTCCGACATGTCGCCGTGGTGCCACAGCAGGTGCCCGTGATGCAGCGCGAATTCGGGATTGTGAGGCTCGGCGCGGCGGGCCCGCTCGGCCGCGTCGAGCGCGCCCTCGAGACGGCCGCACAGCATCTCGGCCCCGGACAGCACCCGCCACAGCCGCGGCGTCGCCGCTGTCGCCGCCTGCCGGCGCAGCAGCGTCGCGGCGTCCTCGGCGCGGCCGCTGCGCATCAGCACCTCGGCGGCGTCGATCACGCCGGGATCGCCGTCCCGCGCCAAACTGACGGCCCGCATCGCCCAGTCCGCCGCTTCGCTGAGGCGCCGCAGATCCACCAGCAGCCCGGCCACGTGCAGCGCGAACTCGGCGTTGTCCGGCAACAGCGCGGCGGCTGTTATCGCCGGCGCGACCGCCTCCTCGACGCGGCCCGCCGCGGCCAGCACGCCGCTCAAATGGCGATGCCCCTCGATCCAATCCGGGCACAATTCCATCAGTCGGCGGTAAGCGGCGGCGGCCTCGTCATGGCTGTTGCAATTGCTAAAGACCCAGGCGCAGATCCGCAGCAGCGCCGGGTCGTCCCCGGCTTCCGGAAACCCGCGCCGGACGCAGGCAAGCGCGTCGGCCCGCCGACCGTCATGCAATAGCGCTTCGGCCAGCTTGCAGTCCCGCGTCGGATCGGGCGGAGCCGCCGGGTCGCGGCGCTCGATAAAACGCAGACACGCCTCCAACGCTCCGTCATGAAGCGCCGCGCTAAAGTTGTGTATGTCTACTTCTAGTAGTGCGTGTTCCTGCACTTGCGTGCTCAATTATTTCGTGTATATTCAAGAATGCATGAAACTGGAGGACTATAAACAACAACCGCTTCCCATTCAACGCGAAGATTTCGATTTTCGATATGTTGTTTTAAAATCAGCGAGTCCACCGGCGGACCGGACGCGATTGAAGCCGGCCAAACCGGCCTGTGCGCCGTGGCGAGCGGCACCGCTCCGAGCGCCGTTGCGGGCGGCGCATGCGAGGGGCGTTTTCTTTGCTCGCAAAAGGGCCGACGCCTCCGTTAAGCTCGCAACCGGGATGTTGTCCCGCTCGGGGAAGCTGTCCGGTTCCGGCGCGGCTCCGGCGGCATCGGTATCGCGGCTGGGCGCGCGGCACGGGTTCGGCGAGAGGACGGAGGGAGACGATGGGTTTCGAGTTCGGCATGTTTCATGAATTTCAGCGGCCCGCCGGTATCAGCGACGAGCAGGCGTTCGCGACGTCGTTCGAGCAGGTCGACGCCGCCGAGCGCTGGGGCCTCGACGCGATGTGGCTGGCCGAGATCCATATCGCGCCCGAGCGCTCCGTGCTGTCGGCGCCGCTGGCCCTCGCCAGCGCGATCGCGGCCCGGACCAAGCGGATGAAGATCGGCACCGCCGTCCAGGTGTTGCCGCTGTGCCATCCGCTGCGCCTCGCCGAGGAGGTCGCGACCGTCGATCAGGTCAGCCACGGGCGTCTGATCTTCGGCGTCGGTCGCAGCGGCTTCCCGCGCACCTATGAAGCCTATGGAGTGCCCTATGGCGAAAGCCGCGAGCGCTTCGCCGAGACGCTCGAAATCCTGAAGCAGGCCTGGACCGAGGACCGGTTTTCGTACAAGGGCAAGTATTACAGCTTCGAGAACGTCGCGGCGACCCCGAAGCCGTATCAGAAGCCGTGGCCCGAGATCCGCGTCGCGGCGAACAGCGCCGATACCTTCCCGCAGATCGCCAAACTCGGTCACGCGGTGTTCGTCGCGGTCCGGCTCGGCACGCTCGAAGAGCTGGAGCCCAACATCACCGCCTATCGCAAGGCCTGGAAGGAAGCCGGCCACCCCGGCGACGGCAAGGTGTTTCTGCGCGCGCCGGTGTACCTTGCCGAGACCGACGAGGCGGCGCTGCGCGAGCCGGAAGAAAGCATCATGTATTTCTACCGCTACCTCGGCGAGCGGCTCGAGGACTCGGCCACTCGGGCCGGCGTCAGGGCCGTCGAGGATCGCGCCGCGCGCGGCCGGCGGCTGCAGGAGATCACCTATGAGGATGCGCTGCGCGAGAAGATCATTGTCGGCTCGCCCGAGCGCGTCACCGACCGGCTGATGGGGCTGAAGGAAAAGCTCGGCCTCGACGGCATCCTGTGCGAGATGAATTGCGGTACCAAGATCCCGCACGAGCGGGTGATGAAGTCGCTGCAGTTGCTCTGCGAAAAAGTCAGCCCGCGTTTCAACTAAGCGTACGATCAAATTTCCGTCATTCCCGCGAAAGCGGGAATCCAGTGCTTCCGCTATCGTTGTTTGCCCTGGACCCCCGCTTACGCGGGTGTGACGGGAATTTGTCCGGCTTATCGGAAGGTACTCTAAAGCAAGATCGGGTCAGACGGAAGCGTCTGACCCGTGAATCTTGCTCTCGATTCAAATATGTAGAGCCTGATTCACGGCTCAGATCGTTGCGATCTGAGCCGATCAGGCTCTAGACC
>JBFXDF010000258.1:0-5555 GCA_050181375.1 Alphaproteobacteria bacterium | reverse complement strand
CGGCGCTGGGTGCGGATCTTGCGCCGGAAAAAGCCGCCCTGCAGCGGATGCACCTTCTCCTGCTTGAAGATAAAATAGAATTGCAGGACGTGGTTCAACAGCCGCACCGGCTTCATGCCGGACGCCTTGGCGCGCCGGAACATGCGCTCGATATGCTCGGGGGAATAATAACAGTCGAAGGCCTGGCGGTAGATTTCCTGCCATTCGGCGTCGCTCATCACCTGATGATGCGCCGTCACGTGCTCCAGGTCGTATTTGTTCATGTCCGGGTCCATCCATATCCCGGCCTTGTAGTTCTTTTGGTGGTCTTCCGAACCCGGCAGCGGCGTCAGGATAAAGAATTCGAGCACATCGACCGGCAATTCATCCTGGACGGTCTTGATGTCGCGGAAAATCCGCTCCGGCGTGTCGTTCGGAAAGCCGAGAATGTACCCGGCATAGGTGATCACCTTGTGCTTGCGCCACTCGAGAAACAGCTGGCGGTATTCATGCACCCGGTTCTGCTTTTTCTTGACCGACAGCAGATTGTCCGGGTTGATGTTTTCGAGGCCGATATAGGCCCGGCTGCACCCGGCGCGCGCCGCTTTTTCGATGAAGTTCGGGATGCGGTGGCACAGCGTATCGACCTGGATCAAGAAGTGCAGCGTCAGCCCTTCCTTCTCGCGCATCTCGATCAGCCGGTCGAAAATCGCTTCCCAGTTGCGGTTGCGCGCGAAATTGTCGTCGGTGATAAAGAAGCGATACACCCCCTGCGCGATATTGGCGCGCACCAGACGCTCGACATCGTCGGCATCGCGCCAGCGCGACTTGCGTCCCTGCACGTTGATGATCGTGCAGAAACTGCATTGGAACGGGCAGCCGCGCCCGGCGTCGAACGCGCCGAGGGTCTCGTTGTAGCGCCGGACGATCTCGATCGGCAGAAACGGCGTGACCTGCTCCTGCAATCCCGGCAGGTCGTTCATGAAATTGTAGATCGGCTTTAGTTCGCCCGCGAGCGCGTCGGCGAACACCCGGTCGAGCCTTCCCTCCGCCTCGCCGGCGAACAGCGCCACCCCCATGTCGCGCGCCGCCGCGATGTCGGGCGGGAGTTCCGGCAGCATCGAAATGCAGCCCGAAACATGAAACCCGCCGATCGCGACCTGGATGCCGGCTTCACGGAACTGGCGCGCGAGATCGACCGCCCGCGGAAACTGGTTCGACTGCACCCCCACCAGGCATACGAGCCCGCCATCGGCCGCCTTGATGCGCCGGATAATTCGCTTTACCGGAATGGCCGTGTGGCATTCGTCATAGGCGTTGATCTCGATCGCGACATCGGGACCGAGCGCCCGCCGCGCCGCCGCCTCCTGCGCGATCGCATACAGGCACGCCAGCGAGTTCGACGGGATCCACGACCGCGCCCACTGGATGACATAACCGTCGTCGTCGTAATGCGACGGCTTGATCAATTCGACAACAAAGCGCCTCTCCCCCATGTCCCGACCCCCGCAACCCTTATTTGAAGAAGTGTAGCGGCAGCCTCGCCCCGCAGAAAGGTTTTCAGTCCGCGCCGCGCCGGCCCCATTTCTATTGAGGCCACAACCGACTGGAGCAGGGCATGGACGGCGATCACATCGGACGCTCGCTGCGCCGTCTCGAAGATTTCAGGTTCCTGACCGGACAGGGACGTTATGTCGAGGATTTTTCTTCGCCCGGACAGCTGGATGCCGTGGTGTTGCGCTCGCCGCACGCGCACGCGCTGATCGACGGGATCGACACGGCGGCGGCGTCCGCGATGCCCGGCGTGCGCGGCGTTTTCACCGCCGCCGATCTCGATGCCGACGGGATCGGCACGCTGCCCTGCATCGCGCAGGTCGCCACCGTGGCGCCAATCATCGCACCGCCGCGCCCGGCGCTGGCGCGCGATCGCGTTCGCCATGCCGGTGATCCGGTCGCCTTTGTCGTCGCCGAGACGCGCGATCAGGCGCGCGACGCCGCCGAACGAATCGCGGTCGCGTACCGGCCGTTGCCTTCTGTTGTCGATGCGGTCGCGGCGCTCGCCCCCGATGCGCCGCAGCTGTGGGACGCGGCGCCGGGCAATTTGTCCTACCGTTTCGAGCGCGGCGACAAGGAAGCGGTCGAGGCCGCCTTCGCGGCGGCGGCGCATGTCGTCGAGATCGCGCTCGTCAACAACCGTCTCGTTGCCGCCCCGATCGAGCCGCGCGCCGCGATCGGCGGCCATGACGCCGCCTCGGACCGCCTCGACCTGCTGGTGACCGGTCAAGGCGTTCACAGTATCCGCAACCAGCTCGCCGACGCGATCTTTCACCTCCCGCCCGAGCGCATCGCGGTTCACGCCCCCGATGTTGGCGGCGGGTTCGGCACCAAGAATTTCCTTTATCCCGAATGGGTCCTGGTGCTGTACGCGGCTCGCCGTCTCGGGCGGCCGGTCCGCTGGGTGGCGGAGCGCGCCGAGGAGTTTCTCGGTTCCGCACAGGGCCGCGACAACCATACGCGCGCCCGGCTCGCGCTCGATGCCGACGGGCGGTTTCTCGCGCTCGATGTCGCAACGGTCGCCAATCTCGGCGCCTATTTGTCGACCAGCGGTCCGGGCAGCTCGACCAACTCGCCGGCCAGCGCGATGGGCGGGGTCTACGACATTCCCCGCGTGTTCATGAGCGTATCAGGCGTGTTTACCAATACCGTGCCGATCGACGCCTATCGCGGCGCCGGCAAGCCGGAGGCCAATTACCTGACCGAGCGCGTGGTCGATCGCGCGGCAAGGCAGCTTGGGCTCGATCCGATCGAGTTGCGCCGGCGCAACGTGATCAGCCGGTTCCCGTACCAGAGCGGGCTCGGCGTCACGATCGATTGCGGACGCTTCGCCGCCAATCTCGACGACATGGCGGCGCGTATCGCCGCCGGAAGCTTTGCCGAACGGCGGCGCGAGGCGTCGTCGCGCGGCAGGCTGCGCGGCCTCGGGGTCGCGTGTTTTCTGGAAACCTCGCGCGGCACGCCGGGCGAGCGCGCTGAGATCCGCTTCAAACCGGACGGGCATGTCGCGCTGGTGCTGGGTACGCAGTCGAACGGCCAGGGGCACGAGACGAGCTTTCCGCAGATCGCCGCCGATCTGCTCGGGCTGCCGATCGATGCGTTCCGCTTTGTCCAGGCCGACACGCGCGAGGTCAAAAGCGGCCACGGGCACGGCGGCGCCCGATCGTTGCATATGGGCGGCGCGGCACTCTATCAGGCGGCGCGGATGGTCATCGCCAAGGGGCGGGTCGTGGCCGCCCGCCTGCTGCAGGCCGACCCGGACCAGGTGATGTTCGCCGGCGGCCGGTTCACCGCCGGCGACGGCGAGCGCGGCATCAGCCTAATCGATCTCGCCGCGGCGGCGCGCGACCCGGCCAATCTGCCGGACGGTATGCCCCCCGGTCTCGACGCCGATGCCTATAACGACACGGACCTGTTCACGTTTCCGAACGGATGTCATGCCGCCGAGGTCGAGATCGACCCCGAAACCGGTGCGGTGAGGCTCGAACGCTATACCGCGATCGACGATTACGGCCGGCTGATCAACCCGATGCTGACCGCGGGACAGGTCCAGGGCGGGCTGGCGCAGGGGATCGGTCAGGCGATGCTCGAACGCACCGTCTATGACGGCGAATCGGGACAGCTCCTGAGCGGCTCGCTGATGGATTACGCGGTGGCGCGCGCCGACGACCTGCCGCCGCTCGATGTTACGCTGGCCGGGGTGCCGACCGAGCGCAACCCGCTCGGCGTCAAGGGCGTCGGGCAGGCGGGCTGCATCGCCGGGCCGCAAACGATCGTCCACGCAATTCTCGACGCGCTCGCCCCGCTCGGCATCGAGCACATCGACATGCCGGCAACCCCGGAGCGCATCTGGCGGGCGATCCGCGGCGTGCGGAGAACGTCGGCTCCCGGCGGCAACTCGTCTTAGTCCCGCTCAGCCGCCCTTCGCGCCGAATTCGGCGAGCAGCGCGTCGCGCACGGTGTCGAGATCGAGCCGGTGCGCGTCGATCATCGGCGCGGTCTCGACGATGATCTGGTCGATGTCGCCGATCAGCTTGAGGCGCTTGTACAAATCCTCGCTGTCGAGACCGAGACCCTCGCCGAGCAGCTCCATGAAGTTGACGATCTCGAAGCTGCGCCCCTCGCCGACATCGCAAATCTCGCGATGGCAGGCGTGATAGATCGTCGCCAGGGTCGTCACCCCCGCGTCGGCGACCGCTTCCAGTTCGCGCCGGACCAGCTCGCGCTTGAATTTCGGCAATTGCGCGAGGCTGTTGGCCTGCGTCCCGACGCGCGGCACGTCGATCTCGACCAGTTCGGCGCCGGGAATGATCGAGATCAGCTTTTTGACGGCGGCGACGACCTCGGGGAACACCGGCCGCTCGTGCAACGCGATCCGCTTCTCGACGCGGCGCTTCATCATTGCGGCGAGGCGGTCGGCATGCGCCGCGAGAAAGGTCAGAAACGGGTTCAGATCGAACGGCTTGTTGCCGAATTGCAGCTCGTAATTCGGCAACGACACCTCGCCGATCGAAATCTGGCACGACGGGCACCAGGACAGCACGGTCGAGGCCCCGGCCGAGGCCAAGCCGTCGATCGTCGCGTAGGCGACCTTGTTGTTCGCGACAAAATCGCCGGCGCGGTACTGGTACACGCCGCAGCACTGCCCGACCCCGCCCATGACTTCGTAATCGACCCCGAGCAGGTCGAAAATGTCGAGGCAGAGCAGGGCGATGTGCGGCGTCTTCAGAACGTTGCAGCCGGTGTAGAAGACGACATCGGGCGGGCCGGTGCGCGCCTCGCGGGACGGCGCGAAGCGCGCCAGCGTCTCGGGCGGGATCTGCAGCCGCGACAGCACCCGCACGCCGCGGCTCATCGTGCGGAACCCGCCGCCCCAGCGTCCGGCGAGCGGTCCGTTGCCGGCGTTGAGGCGGGCATAGCCGCGCGCCAGCTGCACCATGAAACGCGGATTGATGCCGTGCTTGCAGGCCGGGATGCAGTAACCGCTGCCGCTGCACGCCTCGCCCCAGCGTTTCGCCGCCTCATTGCCTTCCCCGCCGGTGATCAGATCGACAATGCCGGCGGCGGTTTCCGACGGATCGGCCTCGCCGATGCCGGCCGGGCCGGTCATCGGGCAGGCACGAAAGCAGTCGCCGCAGCGCGTACAGGCATCGGCGATCGCGGCGCCGCGCGCCCGGAACGTGTCGGCCAGATCGGCGGTTTCGATATGGTCCATTCGATATCCTTCCCGGCGCCGTGGATTTTCGGCCGCAGCCAGCTGCCCCACAGCCGCGTGGCGCAATCTATCACGATCTGGGGTGCCTGGCAGTGCAGCGCTGCTTCGAGACCGGAGTTTGATGCCGATCCGCTGGCACGTCGGCGCGAGAGTTTCGTTCCGCGCATCGCCGCATGTCAGAACTGCGTTTTGGCATGGGATTGGCACATGTTACAGAATGTTAGCGTTCCGACACGAGTTAGACATCGGGTGCGACGCGAAGCGGGATTTCCGGCCCCGAATGTGTCGAAGGAAAGCCGAGAGCCAG
>JBFXDF010000257.1:0-5562 GCA_050181375.1 Alphaproteobacteria bacterium | reverse complement strand
GGGTGTACCAAGACGAATTTTTCGGGGCGCATCGGGGTCGCGCCGCGATCGCGGCGATGCTGCGGCGGTTTCACGATACCGGCAGCGATTACCGCTGGGATTTTTTCGACGCGGTCAGCGCCCGCTCGGCCGGTGACGGGGCGACCGGCTATGCGAGGTTCCGCTTCAGCTACCGCTCGCGCCTGCCCGAGAGCGCCGGGCGGCCGGTCATGTTCGAGGGGATCAGCCAGTTCAGCTTCGCCGAGAATGGGCTGATCGCGCATTACCGCGAGGCGTTCGACCGCGGCGTCGCTCTGGTGCAGCTCGGGTTTCCGGCCGAGCGCATCCGGCGGATCGTCGAAAAGGCCGCCGCGGCGCAAAACGCCGCGCCGGAGGCGCGCGCCCATCTCGACCGGTTCGGGACGTAAAACCCGGAGCGCGGGGGTCCCGCCCGCATACCGCCGGAACGGCGGCAATCACGCTCGAAGGCGGGCCTCCGGCCCGCATGCGGGCGGGACGCCCGCGCTCCCAAGAAGCGCTCCGGTGCGGCTATCGCCCGGCCAGCACGCGATCGACCATCACGCGCGCCGCGCCGAGGTAATTCGCCGGGTCGGTCAGCATACGCAGCTTCTCGGCGCCGAGCGGGCCGGCGACCTCCGGGGTTTCGAGCAGTACGTCGCAGAGCGGCCGGTCGCTCTCGATCGCGGCACGGCACGCGTCGTAGACGAGATCGTGCGCCTCGTTGCGGCCGGTGTGAGGCGCAAGGCCCATCATCACCGCCTCGGCGACAATCAGGCCATGCGTCATGCCGAGGTTCTTTTCCATGCGGGCGGGATCGACGATCAGCCCTCCCAGCATAAAGCTCGCCTGATGCAAGGCCCCGGCGGCGTAGCCGAAGCTTTCCGGCAAGGCGATCCATTCGACATGCCACGGGCCGGTGGCGCGCTCGAAATCGCTGACCATCGCGTCGAGGATCAGCCCGGCATGCTGGCGCAGGGCTTTGCTCGCCGCGAGAATCAGTTCGCACGAGATCGGGTTGCGCTTTTGCGGCATCGTCGAGGACGAACCGCGCCCGGCGATAAACGGCTCCGCCGCCTCGCCGAACTCGGTCGCCGACATCAGCATGATGTCGAACGCGATCTTGCCCAGACCGGCGCCGAGCAGCGCGAGAAACTGCACGGTCTCGACGATGCCGTCGCGCGCGACGTGCCAGGTGATCGCCGGCTCCGCGAGACCGAGTTCGCGCGCCAGTTCGGTGAGCGAGGCAAGGCTTTGCTCGCCTTCGCCGAGCGACGCCAATGTGCCGGCGGCGCCGCCGAACTGCGCGACCAGCACGCGCGGCTTCAATTCGGCGAGCCGTTGCGCGTGCCGGTCGAACCCGGCGAGCCACACCGCCGCCTTGTAGCCGAAGGTGATCGGCAGCGCGTGCTGCAGATGCGTGCGCCCGGCCATCGGCGTGCCGCGCCAGCGCCGCGCGAGGTCCGCGAGGTGGCCGCGCACCGCGTCGAGATCGGCTTCGATCAGCTTGAGCCCGTCGCGGATCTGCAGCACCGCGGCGGCGTCCATGATGTCCTGGGTCGTCGCGCCCCAATGCAGAAAGCGCCCGCCGTCACCCGCCTTTTCCGCCAGTTGGCGCACCAGCGGCAGGATCGGGTAGCCGACGGTTTCAGTCTCGCGCCTGAGCCGGTCGAGGTCGAGCGCGGCGGCCGGATCGGCGGCGACCGCGGCGGCCGCTTGCGAGATTGCGTCGGCGGCGTCGGCGGGCACGATGCCGAGCCGCGCCTGGGCCCGCGCCAGTGCCGCCTCGACCTCGGCGCACCGCGCAAGAAACGCCGCTTCGCCAAACGCCGCGCGCATTGCGGCGGTGCCGAACATGTCTCCAAATAGGGTGGAGGAGAGAACGCCGATGGTCATGAGCTTATCGATATTTTACGCGCCTGAGGTCCGCTTGAGCAACTTTCGTCGCAAATCTTTCGTATTATTTGCGATTGTGACCGAATGTCTTAAGATACTGCACCGTATCATCAAGTCCAACGACATCAGCGTATTTTGCATCGAGGTCAAAAAGACTCTGCGCGTGAGCGGAAGCCGAACGATCTCCAACTGCTTCGCGTACCACCATCGGGCGAAAGCCATGCTGAACGGCATCGATGGCGGTTGCGCGAACGCATCCGCTTGTCGTGCAACCGGTAATGATTAATGTATCCACTCCTTCGGCTACGAGACGCGATCCAAGGTCTGTTCCAAAGAAACACGACGCGTATTTCTTCACCAATAGAGTGTCGCTTGGTCGAAAGTCGAGGCGCCGATCGATTTTCCAGCCATCTGTATCGGCCGTCAGGGTACGAAGGCCGCGTTGTTTAGCTGCCCAGATGCCGGCGTCTCTCATTTCGTGGTCGTCATAGCGAACCGTTGAAAAGAACACGGGTATCTTACGGGCGTGTGCCGTTTCCAAAAGCGGAACAGTCGCGCTGATCTGACCGTCGAGATTAGAGCCTAACATGGCTTTTTCATCGGTAAAAGCGTTGGCCATATCGATAATGATGAGGGCGGGACGGTCTCCGAAGCCGATTCGCATGCCAAAGCCGCGGCTAGAAAACAGTTCCGCGTCACTCAGGACCGGATTGTCAACCACAGCTGCCTTTCCTTTGCGTTCGCGATTATCCTATCGATTCCATCGCGACTGCTCGACTTTGATCGGGCGGCTTATTCAAGCCGGGCGCCCTAAAAGGACTGCTATCCTCATTCCTCGGACGGAACGAACGGCACCCAGTCGCCGCCGTTGAGCCGTTCGAGCGCCGGGAAGCGTGCCTTGTAGGCCATTTTCGGGCTCTCGGCGACCCAGTAGCCGAGATACATGTAGGGCAGACCCTGACGCCGGCATTCCTCGATCAGCCAGAGGATCGACCAGGTCCCGAGACCGCCGGGACGGTGCGCCGGGTCGTAGAACGTGTAGACGGCCGAAATGCCGTCATCGAGCCGGTCGAACAGCGACACCGCGACGAGCCTGCGCTCGGTGTCGCGGAACTCGACGATCGCGGTGCGCAGCGCGGTTTCCTCGATCATCCCGCGATAGTCGCCATAGGTCATCGCCGCCATTTCGCTGTCGCGGTGGCGGGAGTGCTGATAGGCCATGAAAAGCCGGAATTGCTCGACCGTGGCGCGCGGCCCTAGCACCTCCCCGGCGAGACCGGCATGGGCATTGCGCACGCGGCGGATCGAGCGGGTCGGCGTGAAGCGCTCGACGGCGATGCGCACCGGGATGCAGGCGTCGCAGGCACGGCAGGCCGGGCGGTACGCGAAGCGGTGGCTGCGGCGAAACCCGATCCGCGACAACGAATCGTAAAGCCCCGGCGCGCCTCGCCCGGACAGCTCGACGATCAGCTTGCGCTCGGCGCGATCGGGAAGGTACGGGCACGGGACCGCGCCGGTCGCGAAAAACTGCGACAGCGGCACGGGCAGGCCGAACGGCCTCGCACGGGCGGTTCCCGACGACGCTCGCGGGCGACCCCGATCAGCGCTCGATCGCGTACCGCCCGCGCCGATATCCATGCGTTCCGTACTCCTTGCGCTGGCGGCGAACTCCGGCAGCGCGCGTTGCCCACCCGATGAGGCATCGACACCCGGCCATGGCGGGCCGTCGCCGCGGCGGCGCAACGAGGCAGCATGCCAGAGCGGTTCCGGACGGACAACAATCAACCTGGTTCGCGGCCGCCGGCGGGACCCGCTACGGCCGACCCGGCCCCGGCCGGAAGGCGCCTCGCACTCGCTGCGCCGCCGCTGGCTCCGTCCGTTGTCGCCCGCGTTGGGCAAGATTCCGATTCTTTTTCTGCAACTGTGACGAGCATCACACTGCGGAACGGATTTCCCGGCGCACGATGCCGGTGCGTTTTGGAGGTCACTGTCTATGTGCGAACTAGAAAAAAGCGTTGCGCGGGAGCTTCTGGCCCGGGGCGGCATCGGCGTCATCTGGGACGCGCATGTCGCCGCCGAGGCCGCCTACCGGGTCGGTAACGTCAGGGCGGCACACATCCTTCTCAATATCGCGGATGCGGCGGAAACGATCTGGCGCGATAAGGGGCCATCCGACACGCCGCTCACGCGGTCGAGAACGCTCCCGACGTGAGAGCGGACGAGCGGCCGGCGATCAATCAACGGAGATGGAGGTAAGTGACCGAGGGTCGGGTCGATGACCGGTTCGACAGCGGGAGCACCGCGCGGAGCGCTGGCCGCATCCCCTCCGCCGTGACGCCGCTTCGATCCGGCGTGTTGCCGCCGTGTCCTGCGGCGAGCCGGCCGACGCGACCCTCGGCGCGCTTTATCAGGAGCGGGAACGGGACTAATTTCGCGGCGGGACCAAGCCGGAGAACGCGATGCAGCGCCAGTTGCACCTCAACCTGTTCTTTCACAGCCGCGGCCACCACGAGGCGTCTTGGCGGCATCCGGGTTCGTCGCCGCTGCCGCTGACCGATATCCGCTATTACCAGGATCTGGCGCGCAAGGCGGAAGCGGCGAAGTTCGACTCGATCTTTCTCGCCGATCAGCTGGCGCTCGGCGAAGATGCGTCGCAGGCGGCGCGCACCTGGCTCGAACCGGTCACCGTGCTCGCCGCGCTCGCGGTCTCGACCAGCCGTATCGGCCTGATCGCGACCTGCTCGACGACCTATACAGAGCCGTTCAACCTGGCGCGGCAGTTCGCCTCGATCGACCATATCAGCAACGGCCGCGCCGGCTGGAACATCGTGACCTCATGGCTCGCGACGGCGGCGCGCAATTTCGGCGACGCCGGCCAGGTCGGCCACGAGGACCGCTACGCCCGCGCCGAGGAATTCATGACGGTGGTGAACGGGCTGTGGGACAGCTGGGGCGAGGATGCGGTGCTCGACGACCGCGCCTCCGGCCGTTACGCGCGCGCCGACCGCGTTCGCCCGATCAACCATCGCGGCCAGTTCTATAAGGTCGCCGGGCCGCTGAACATGCCGCGCTGTCCGCAGGGCAGGCCGGTGCTGGTGCAGGCCGGTTCGTCGGACACCGGCCGCCGTTTCGCGGCCCGGCATGCCGAGGCCGTGTTCACCGCGCATATGGAGAAGCGCGGCGCGCAGGCTTTTTACACCGATCTGAAGGCGCTGGCGCGGGCCGAGGGCAGACGCCCGGACCAGGTGCTGATCCTGCCCGGTCTGTCGCCGATGATCGGCTCGACCGAGGCCGAGGCGAAGCGGATGGCGCGCGAACTGAACGACCTCGCCGACCCCGAAGTCGGGCGCAAGCGCCTGTCGGGCCGGTTCGGCGGGTACGATTTCTCGCACTTGCCGCTCGACCGGCCGCTGGCGCCCGAGGATTTCCCCGATCCCGGCTCGGTCCAGGCGGCGCGCAGCCGCACCGAGGTCATCATCAATATCGTGCGCCGCGACAAGCCGACCCTGCGGCAGCTTCTCGCCTATATGGCCGGCGCGCGGGGGCACTTCACGATGGCCGGCACGCCGGAGCAGGTCGCCGATTTTATCGCCGATTGGTTCAGCGACGGGGCGGCCGACGGGTTCAATGTCATGCCGCCGCTGTTGCCCAACATGCTTGAAGTATTCT